>NZ_JBQXFW010000001.1:0-94118 GCF_052615405.1 Lactobacillus sp. PSON
CTAACGGTGAATTAAAGACTAAGGTAACTGTAAAGGTTAACAAAGTTTCAGCAGCTGCTAAAGAAGCAGTTGAAGCCGCTGGCGGAACTGTTGAGGTGATCTATAAATGCAAGTATTTTTTATAAAAAGTTTTAAGAGCTGAAGTCTTACTCTGGCAAGGGATATGGAGTTGAAAACGCTAAAAATTAATAACAAAAAATAAAAATAATTTTGTTATTAATAACGTTTTTTAACAAAAAACCACATGGATTTTTTCCATGTGGTTAGATTATTTATTTTACGTGAACTAAAGTATACTTTCTTTTACCCTTACGGATAATTACATATTTACCATCAAATGCACTAGATGGATCTACTTCAAAATCAAGGTCTTGTTGACGGTCGCCATTAACATAGATAGCACCGTTCTTAACATCTTCACGAGCTTGACGCTTAGATGGTTCAATCTTAGTATCAACTAAAAATTCAACAATGTTCTTCTTTTCCTTATCTGCTTCAGCACTTGGTGCAGAACTCAAACCTTGTTCAATTTGCTTAACAGATAAATCTTTAATATTGCCTGAGAATAAAGCTTCAGTAATCATTTGAGCTTCTTTCAAGCCTTCTTCTCCATGAACGAATTTAGTTACTTCTTCTGCAAGCTTCTTTTGAGCTGCACGCTTCCAAGGTTCTTTTTCGGTCTTTTCAGCAAGTTCTTCAATTTCTTCATGAGAAAGGAAAGTAAAGTACTTAAGATATTTTACTACATCACGATCATCTTGGTTAATCCAGAATTGGTAAAATTCATAAGGACTGGTCTTTTCAGGATCAAGCCATACTGCACCACCAGCTGATTTACCAAATTTAGTACCATCTGCTTTAAGCATTAAAGGAATAGTCAAACCAAACGCCTTTTGATCAGATCCTTCAAGCTTGTGAATCAAATCGATTCCTGCAGTGATGTTTCCCCATTGGTCACTACCACCAATTTGCATTTGTACATTATGATCTTTATTCAAGTGGTAAAAATCAATGGCTTGCAAAATTTGGTATGAAAATTCAGTAAATGAAATACCATTTTCAAGACGACTTGCAACAACATCTTTATTAAGCATATTGTTAACTTGGAAGAATTTACCATAATCACGCAAAAAATCAAGTAAATTCATCTTACCAAGCCACTCTGCGTTGTTAACAATTTCAAAGTTTTCAGTACCAAATAGCTTCTTCATTTGAGCAGTAAGTTTTTCTTCATTTTGTTTAACTTGTTCTGCAGTTTGAAGAACACGTTCTGTTTTTCGACCAGATGGATCACCAATAGCACCAGTTCCCCCACCAATTAAAATTACTGGATGGTAACCTGCTAATTGAAATCTCTTTAAAATCATAAATGGAATAAGGTGACCAATATGAAGTGAATCTCCTGTAGGGTCAGTACCACAGTAAAGAGCCAAATCATCATGATTCTTTAAGTATTCGCGTAATCCTTCTTCATCTGTTTCTTGATTAATTGCACCGCGCCATTTTAAATCTTCTAAAATATCAAATTTTGCCATGTTTTCCTCCAATAAAAAACGTCCCTTGGAATAATCCAAGGGACGACTAATTACCTTTTATTAGCCGTGGTACCACCCACGTTCGCGCTTTTTGCGCCTTTATAGCTGATATGGAAGCTACCCCAATGTGTATTTCATTAAATTAGCCTGCCTGACTCACACCACACCGTCAGTTCTCTGAACACTGAACTAATTTATTACTTCAATAATATGATAATACTTAGTTTTTTTTAAATAGTCAACCTAAAAACAAAAAGCCGATTCTTTCGAATCGACTTAATTTGTTTAACGATAAAAGCCAGCTGCCTTTAATCCATATGCATCCCCAGCAGTCATGTCATATTGAACAGCTTCATAATCATTTAACAATGCACGTTGCTCTGAAGTTAAAGTCTTAGGATCAACTTTCTTACCCTTTTGGTCAATAAGTTCAAATCCTTTATCACCATCATAATTAATAGTAATAGCTGGAAGTTTCTTATGTACTTCAGTTAGAAGCGCTTGGTAAGGTGTTACCTTAGAGTTAGTTTGTTCAAGCATTAAAGCAATAAAGTCACTCGTATTTACAAAGTTAGTCTTATTAGTAAGCTTCTCCTTAGCACCATGTTCGCGAGCATATTTATTTGAGTAAATAAAGTAACGAGTTGAGTGCATTTCAACAGGATACTTAGCAGTGTAACTTTGTGACAAAATACTTGGGTAGTGATCTCCATAAAAGACAATTGTAATTGGTTTATTGATTTTATCAATTTTACCAATAAATTCCTTTACTGCTTCATCAGTATATTGAACACCCTTAATATAAGTTGCCATCTGTTCTTTAACAGCACCACTCTTGAATAAATCACCGGAAATTTTACCCATGTATTCATTCTTAGGATACCAATCATTATATGGCATATGGTTTTGAATAGAAATCAAGTTAATAAATTGACCACCTTTTTCAGAATTAATCTGACGAAGTCCATTTGCATAAGTAGTGAAATCTGAATTATAGCTACTCTTGCCAAGCTTCTTTTGATCAATAATCTTATACTTAGAACCTAAGTATTCAAATTTATTAAACTTAAATCTCTTATAATCTTCAACTCTTGAGTAGTAGGTACCAATAAATGGGTGAACTGCTGATTTATAATCAAAATTCATACCAATTGTTGGATAGAATTTATATCTTGGCACAACTTGAACATAAGGAGTTAAAGTTGATCTGAACATTCCCATGTTAAGTCCAGTCAAAGTTTCCCATTCCATATTGGCAGTACCACCACCGTAACCTGCGCTAAGCATATTACCGTAAGTAGCTCTCTTTTGCATTGATTGAATAAATTTAACTGGATTTGGAGCTGATTTATCAATCTTAATAGTTGGGAAAGTATATGGATCAACAAAACTTTCACTTAAGTTAAATACAACTGTTTGATCCTTAATATTATTCTTTCTTGTCTTATTAATTTCATCAGCTAACTTCTTATACTTATCATTTAAATGAGTGATTGTTGATTGTGAATAGTTTTCAGGTTTATTCATAATCTGCAAATCAATATAGTTCAAGAAGTTTAATACTGGACCATTGATTTGAATATCACGTTCTGGATTTCTAAATGATTGCTTATTATCAAAACCACGATTAATATGATAAATAAGACCACCATCATGATTAAAGCGAGTTGGAGTTAAAAATAGCAATACACTAAGAAGTGCCCAAATTCCTCTTCTCTTCCAAGAACCTTTTTTCTTAATTGGGAACTTGATTTCAAGAAATACACATACTGCAATAACAATTATCAATGCTACTGCAATCATTATTAGCTTCTGGGCACCAACCATTGGTGCTAAAGTCTTAAAGTTAGCTGCTTCACTTAATTCACTTGGATAAATTGGTTCACCACGCAAGTCAAGCTTAATCTTGTTAGCAATTGCCCAACCGATAGTAATTACACTAACTAAAACTGTAGAAGTCCAATAACGAGTAGTAATGAAATAGAAAATTGAGAACATTGCATCAAGAAAAATTGTTGTTAAAATGATAGCAAAAAATCTAGTTCCCAATAAGAAGATAACTGCATTAATATCTGTAGCAGTTGTAATTTGAATTCTTAAGTTATCAGATTCAATTAAGAATGATACAAAACTTAAGATATAGAACCAACCCCAAGTCATCAATTTCACTCGGTGTTCATATGCCCAATGCTTAAAGCTACTCCAGGTTGCTACAACAATATCAGCTAAGTCATCATATTTATTTAAAAATAGGACTGCATGTCTAAATGGTTTAATTCTAAATAAGAATTTTTCATAAATCTTAGTTAAAACTAAACTAATAAGCATCATCAGAACAAGCATCAAAAGCTTATTAAATCCAGCACTTCTAGTAATAGGATATGGCGTCATAAAGCCACCAGCAATTGGAGCTTGCATAAAGATAATTACTGGAATAAAGTAGCGCATTTCACGCTTAGTAAATGATAAAATTGTCTTCTTAAAAATCAAAAATGCTGTAATAACAACAATTACCATAAATGGAGAAGTTGGATTATTTAAGAATTGACGATTCCAAAAGCTAATGCTTCTGCCTGAAAGAACTTGATACCAATATACACCGTTAAAGCCAGCTACACCAACTAACACGATAACAAAAGATACAATTCCTCCAAGAAAAGTCCACTTAAAAATATTAGTAGTGATTTTTTCTTTGGCTAAAAACATCCCCCAAGCAAAATATAAAATTAAATACACGCCATAAATAGAGTAATTAAATAGCATAGTACCAGCACTTGTTGCAAAACCAACAATAGTTAAAGTGCTTAAAATTAAAATATTTTGTTTAGAAGTAAGCTTGCGCTGCAAATCATATAAATATGGCTGAGCCAAGATACTAAATACTAATCCAGCAAGAAGCACTGAAGTACTAGTTAAGATTGGGAAAAATACCCCCCAAAGCCGCCACATATTAAAACGACCTGGAAATCTAAAGAAATATACTAGATATTGTAAAACTAATGTTACAACAGCTATTATCCAAAATCTAAATGCTTCACTTGGATGCACTTTTTTCTTACTATATACCGCACCAAATACCATAGGTACAAAAATAAGTGTGGCATTTTCTAGCATCTTCGGCATAAATCTAAGCAAACTTCCAAGCGGCAATCTTCCCATACTGCTACCAAAGCTATAAGCTTCAGTTAACATCAAGAAAGTTGCTGCAGCAAGACAAAGAATTTGCCAAAATGATAGTGATTTTTTTATTTTATTTTCACTCATAGTTCTAATCTATGTCCTTACTATAATTTTCCTTTCACTACATTATTTCTTTATACCCAATTTTTTCTTTATTGAATATAAAATATCGACTTTCTTGCCTCGTCCCATGAAAAAATCAACAATATCATGACGAAACTTAAAAATCATAATAACAGTAATGATACAAAATATGATTCCAGCAGTTATCGACTGTGTAAATTCATACATGCTAAATAGTACCATAAATACGATTGGGGGAATCGTTAAATTTTGCATAATTGCTGTTAACAACAGAGCAATTAAGACTGTAATCAGGCCTGCTTTCCAATCATATGCAAGTGCAACTAAAATTGACACAGCTACACCTTTCCCACCTTTAAAGTGGTTCCAGATTGGAAAACAATGTCCTAAAATAAGTCCTAAACCAGTATAAGCTATGTAAACCTTTCCAGGAAACAAAAAATAAACAATTATTAAAGCTATTGCTGTTTTTAATAAGTCCCCTGCACACGTCAATATTCCCCATTTTTTTCCAAAAACAGCTCCCATATTAGCTGTACCAGGATTACCAGAACCATATTGTGTAGGATCTAGATGCAAACCAAAGCGCCCAATAATCATTGCAAACAAAAAATTACCAAATAAATATCCAATTAAGATACTCCAAATTGGTGCCATTAATTATCACCTTCTTCAGTGTAATCATCATAAATCTTATATTTTTGCGTTTTAGAACTATTAAAATCAAATCCTGAAGCTACATTACGTTGATTTTGATAAGTTTCATTATTGTTAACTACTTCTTGTTCTAAGCCTAACTCTTCTCTTACGTAATCTGAGACACGCTGCAATTCACGTGTTGGCTGAACTTGATAAGATGAACCATCAATCTCAACACTATATCCATGTAAGTAATCACTCTTAGAATCACTTGCACAATTACGATAATTCATTGCAATTGCTTGTAATGCACTAAATGGCAAGTTTGTACGTACATTACCTGATACTGATTCAAGGATTGAGTCTAAATTAGATAATGAACTTAGCGAAACAGCTTTCTGAATCAAAGTAGTAATTACTTGTCTTTGGCGCTTCTGGCGACCATAATCCCCTTCTGGATCATCATAGCGCATTCTTGAATAAGCTAATGCACCAGCGCCTCCCATATGATTTGTTTTACCCTTTTTAAATACATATCCGCCATATTCAAAACTTAAGGTAGGTTTCACGTCAATTCCGCCAACATAACGAATCATTTTCATTATTCCGCCCATATTGACTATCGCATAATATTTAATTGGAACATTAATCAATTTAGAAACACTGTCCATTGCCATTTTTGCACCGCCAATAGAATAAGCAGCATTTATTTTTTGAACTTTAAATTTTGGTGCGCCAACCATCTGTGCCATCGTATCACGAGGAATAGACATTAGCGAATAGCGCTTCTTTTTTGGATTAACAACTGCTAATATCATTGTGTCAGTATTTCCCATTTTGTCGGTTCTATTAAGAGCTCCAGTATCAGTACCCATTAAAAGAACAGCAAAATTTTTACTGCCATTAAACTCCCCACTCTTGATTTCAACCTTATTGCTTGGATCATAGGTTTGATCAACAGCATTCTTCGCTTTAAAATAAACATAAGCTGAATAACTAGCTGCAGCTACTACTACAATTGCAATAATGCTTACTACCCAAGACAGCAATACGTTCTTTTTCTTATTATCATCTGAATGAAGTTGGACGCGACTTACGTCTGGTTTTTTATTATTCCGCATTTTTATACCTTAATTAATTTTATTAACAGTTAAGTATTATAACAAAAAAAGCAAGCCACCGTAGGTTTGCTTTTATTTTCTTATTAAAATCGTTACATTTCTTTAGCTTAATGTCAGTACTAATTCAAAGTTTTGAGAACTATCTCCGCCCAAACTAAGTTCATCAGTTAAAGCAGTGATAGTTTTTTCAGAATTAGATAATTTAAAATCAGTAGAAGCAATCTTTAATTCATGATTATTAACTCCACTAAGAATTAATTGGTTAAGACCATTATCTACTTGCCAACCTGCTAAAATTGGTATTATTAATCCTAAAGAAAATGGCATCTCTTTATGTGAATTATTTTTCAAATAAAAAGACACAATTACTTGATTTCCTTCAAGTGCATAAGTTAAAACCACTTCGAAGTGAAACGGAAAACTATGGTAGCTTTCCTCAGTATCGATTAAAGTAAGACTGACGCGACTGTCACCTTTATCTACAACCGTCCAAGGCAACTTTAGCGCCCAGTTTTTCTCTTGGTCAATTGCTGGAAAAGCAACTGCCATATTCTCTTGTTTTTCACTGTTTTTAAGATAATCAAACTTATCATGTTGATTAGCAAGATTAGTTAATCTTGCCCCATTCTCATCCACAGAGACTTGCAAGAGAGAATTTTCAATTGTTTGCATAGTGTTCTCCCAACTTTTCCCCTTTTTGAAAATATCACTTATAGGGGTTAAATGTCAATTTAGCTAGAAGATTCACTTGCTATCTTTTCTTACAGTGACAGTAAATACGCGAAAAATATTATTTTTTAAAAAAACGTGCTTTACTTAAAAAGCACGTATAAATTGTCAAATTTGATAATCGATTCTATCACGAAATGCTTGTGTTAAATCAGCTGATACCTTTGCTACAAAAGAACCATCATCTGCTGTTTTAATATCGTTTGGATCGCTTGCATCTGGCAACTTTTCCTTATTGTAAAGACGACTAGCTAAAGTATCAGCAGCCATCTTTAAAGCCTCTCTTAAGCCCTCTCCCTCAGTAATTGCACCTTTAACATCTGGAAAGCTAATCACATAAATATCATGACCAAGCGGCTTAAAAATTGCTGGATAAGTTACAATTCTATGATCCAATTATATTCCCCCTATCTTAAAATAACCTTTACTCTATACTCTATTATATACCAAAATAAAAAACTCGACCAAAAAGGTCGAGTTTTTTATTATCGAACTAATAATTAGTCGTCAAGCTTTTCTTTGTTAACAACATCCAAGTTTTCGTCGAACGTGTAAACAACAGGTTCACCAGTCTTCATTTCTAAGTCCATGATATCTTCATCAGAAATGTTTTCAATGTACTTAGTTAAAGCACGAAGTGAGTTACCGTGAGCTGCAATAATTACGTTCTTACCGTCAAGTAAGTCTGGAGCAATGTGATCTTCCCAGAATGGCATTACACGGTCCAAAGTTACGTGTAAGTTTTCTGCCTTAGGAACAATGTGTGGATCCAAGTTTGAGTAACGACGGTCATGTGCTTGGCTGTATTCATTGTCATCATCAATTTCAGGTGGCAAAACATCGTATGAACGACGCCAAATGTGAACTTGTTCGTCACCGTACTTTTCAGCAGTAGCCTTCTTGTTCAAACCTTGAAGAGCACCGTAATGACGTTCATTAAGTCTCCAAGTCTTAGTTTCAGGAATCCAAAGTTGACCACTTTCTTCAAGTGCAAAGTGCAAAGTCTTGATTGCACGAGTAAGCAATGAAGTGTAAGCTTGGTCAAATTCAAGACCGTGTTCCTTGATTAAACGACCAGCTTTTTTAGCTTCTTCAACACCTTTTTCTGAAAGGTTAACATCAACCCAACCAGTAAATTGGTTAGAAAGGTTCCATTCACTTTGTCCGTGACGGATCAATACTAATTTAGACATGAAATATCTCCTTTAAAAATTCAATGTTTCAACAAATATTCTACCACAATCTAAGAAAATGAGCAGGAAAAAACCGACCTAAAAAATGGTAAACTAATAATGTAAGCCTTTTAATTTTCAAGAAAGAAGATAAATTATGGAAAAACAAATAAAACTTGATGGTGGAAGCCTATCAATTGACGTATTAAATGCAATTTTTGAAACTATTCCCCAGGAAATGGACGTCTTAGATAAAAATGATGTAGTTGTTTGGTCGTCAATGAACAAGCATCGTTTATTTAAGCGCACCGAAAAAGACATTGGAAAAACAGTATATCAAGTTCATCCAGGTCACAGCCAAAATCATGTAAAAGCTGTTTTAAAGCAAATGCATGATAATAAACGCAATAATTTATCAATTATGATTCACAAAAATGGTATTCCTGTTAACATATCTTTTTATAGCCTTCACGATAAACAAGGTAAATACATTGGCTGCATTGAAGTGACTCAGCCTGTGGAAAATTTACAAGTTAGTGGAAGTAAGCTTCGCAATATCTTAAATATTATTAAAAAGCATTAATTTTACCCTATATTTTTTCATTTTTTAAGACGAAAAGCTTATACTAGCCTTAGTTTTAAAAAAATCGAGGCAATATTTATGAAAAAATTTTTTAAAATATTTATAGAGACAGTATTAGGTTTAATTTTAATATTCACTCTTTCAGCTTGTTCAACATCTAAGTCAAAAACGAACAGTTTACCTAGTGCAAAAACAGTTTTATCCGGCGCTCAAAATACTGACTTAAACACCTTGCAAGCTACTTGGACTCAAGCTAATTCTAAGAAACAAATAGAACAAAAAGCTCTTGTTAAATATAACAAAAAACCTTTAGTAATGTTTGCAGACTTTACTACATCTTCTAATCATTACAAAATGTGGATCAATAATAAAACTAACTATATCCAAATGCGTGGTACTGCTACTGATAAATGGTTCAAGACTAAACTTACTAATACTTCATCTTATTCACAATTAGCAGATAGTATTGCTAAAAATGCTCTACTTAATTTTGATGATTCAACTGCTAAGTTATTTAAAGTTAAAAAAACTTCTAATGGTTATTCTTTAACTTATCAAGGTTCAAGTGAAAAAATTTGGGATATAATTAAGCAAAATTCTTGTCTAACTTCAACAATCGGTATTGATTTTTCTAGTGCTAAACCTGTCAACAGTGATATTATTATCAATACTGACAAGGACTATAAGTTAACTAATTTAAAAGTTTTAGCTAAATATAAAAATCAAAATGAATTAAAGACTTTGTCAATGAAAGTTACCGATATTAACAAATTAGGAAAACTTGAAGTACCATCTTCGGTAACTAAAAATGCTGTAAACTTAGAAAAAAATAAATAATTTTAGAAAAAGTCACTATCTTTAATAAAGAAGTGGCTTTTTAAGTTACAATATAAATGTAAATAATAATTAAGGAAAAGAGAAAGTATAATCAAATGAAATTTAAAAAAGTTTTTATCGCAATTGGCTTATGTACTGCATTAGTATTAGGCGGCTGCTCGCAACAAAAAAAGACAGCTGCTCCTGTTTTAACTAAAAATCAAGTTATCAAAAAAACGCAACAAACTTTCAAAAGCGGACAAATAGTTCAATCTATTCGCTTATCTACTGATACTTCAACTCAGCTTGTATCTGCTAATACAAGCTTTGGAGGAGAGCCAACCATTTTTCATATTAATAATCAAACTACTAGCAAAGGCAAAACTCAAAATACTGAAGAATGGGTAAACTCTAATAACGTTTACTTAAATGGACGTAGCACTTGGTATAAAACTAATTTTGAAAAATTAAGCGGTCACTCCTACGCTGAACTTTTAGATGCTGTGATAAATAATCAAACAATGATGAATCCTGATAAAAAATTAGTAGATGCTTTTAAAATGACCCGTAAGAAAAACACTTACACTTTAACTGCAACTATTAAAGATAAATCTATCATGAAAGATGCAGCAGACCCAATCTTTTCAACAACTGCTCAAAGTGCAGAACAAGAAAAAGTATTCCGTAGAATTCAAAAATATGGTAAATACCAAGATATGACTGTTAAAGCTGTAGTAAAAAATAAAATGGTATCATATAGCTTATTTATTAACATGAAACTCGGAAAACTCATGAAAGTTCGCTTAGGTCAAAGCTATGGCAACTTTGGCAATTATGACTTCTTAAAGCTTCCAGACAGTGCATTGAATGCTAAACCATTACCTAAGTCAAGTACAAAATCTAAGTAAGGAGATTCTTATGAAATTAGGAATTATTGGTAGCGGAAAAATCGTTCATGATTTTTTAACAACTGCAGATAAAATTAATGGATTATCGTTAGCAGCTATTTCAACTACTAAACGCAGTAGCACAATTGGGCAAGAACTTGCACAAAAATATCACATTTCAAAGGCTTATACATCTAACAGAGACCTTTTTAATGATGAAAATGTCGACACAGTTTATGTAGCAGTTCCCAATTCTTTACATTATATTATTGCTAAACAAGCTTTAGAAGCAGGCAAAAATGTTATTTGTGAAAAGCCATTTGTTTCTACCACAACAGAAGCTCGTGAATTAAAAGAAATTGCTGATGCACATAACGTAATAATTGTTGAAGCAATTACTAATATTCACTTAGAGAACTTTAAACATATTAAAGAAGATTTGAAAAAAATTGCTCCAGTTCATATTTTATCTTTGAATTATACCCAATATTCTAGTCGTTATGATGACTTTTTAAAGGGAAAAATTGCTCCGGTTTTTGATCCGAAAAAAGATGGCGGTGCTTTAAAAGATTTAAATATTTATAATATTCATTTAGCTGTTGGTCTATTCAAAAACCCTAAAGCAGTTCAATATTACCCAAATATGCAACGAGGAATTGATACTTCAGGTATTCTCAATCTTGCCTATCAGGGTATGCAAGCTAGTTTAATTGCTTCTAAAGATTCATATACTTCACCTCGTTCATTTATTGAAGGAGAAAAAGGTAGTATCTTTTTTGATGGTTCTCCAGGAGAATTAAATAATTACAGTTTAGAACTTCGCGGACAAAATGTTCAAGAATATAACTTTAATAAATATGACCATCGAATGGCTAGTGAATTTAATGATTTTGTTGAAGTCATTGACAAGCATGATACTAAGCAAGCTGATGAATGGTTTGAACATAGTGTTCAAGTTTTAGATATTCTTTCAGCTGCTAAACGTTCATATTAATAATATTAAAAATCTCGCTACAAAGTAGCGAGATTTTTTCATTTTCTAGTTAATAATCGTCTAACTCGATCAACACTGTTAAATTGTCCTGAATAAATTATTTCATCACCTTTTTCAATTACAGTTGAGCCATGCGGTGATAACCATTGACCATTACGTCTAATTCGACTAACAGTAATTGAATCAATAAAGTCTAAATCTTTCAATTCCTTACCAATGTAACGAGGATTATGAACTGTAGCTGAATATAAAATATTTTTAGTATCCGTGATAATTTGGTAAACAGCGGGTGATTCAATTAAAGCTCTCATTAGAGCAGATCTAATATTGATAAAGTTAAAGATTTCAATATTATCCTGTATCAATTCTTCCACGGTTTTGGCATCGGGCTGTCTTAAACGAACAATAATTCGTTTAGGAATTTGACTAGCCTTAGCCAATTTTGCAAGTTTCAAGTTTACTTCATCGCTGTGATTTGCAGCAACAAATATATCACCATCAAAAGCACCAACCTTTTCAAGTGTTTTTTGATCTAAATCTTGAATTAAAGTTAAGTTTTCTGCACGACTCTTGTAGGTATTATATTTTTCTTTATCATCTGTAAACATTGCCACAGAATACCAATTATCATGCAAGTCATGAGCCACAGGTACAGTTAAAGTGTTGGCCCCCATAATTACTACTCGCTGCTTAATTCTATCTTCTGGTGAAAGCTTAAATGATGAATTAAATACAATAGGGCTAACAATACAAACTACTACAGCTGCTAAAATAAAAGCATCAGATTGAGTAGAAGTAATTGCATGAAGCTTTTGTGCAACTTGCAAAGTTGGAAGCACGATTGTAATCGTTGTAGCTGTTAAAAAGCCACCAGCAAACGCATTACGCTTATCAAACTTCCTCATAAAGACTGCTACCACTGGAGCTTTAGCAAGGAATAAGAACAAAATCAAAATTGGCAAAAGCATCAAAGCATCAGGATTAGTGAACAGTGATTTTAAGTTTAATTTAACTCCAGTCATAATAAAGAAAATCGGAATAAAAAATCCATATCCAATTGAAGTCAATTTGTCCTTCGTTGATTCACTAGGTTCAAGCAGCTTCATTACCATTCCAGCCAAAAAAGCACCTAGAATATTCTCTGCACCAACACGTTCTGCTACAGTTACTAATGCAAATATTAGAAAAAATGCCAATCGAATATCTAATTGCGTTGTTGACTTAGTCACTTTTACAAACCACAGATAAGGCTGCTTAAAGCGATGCAACAAAATAATTGCTGCAACAAAAAGTAAAATAATCAACCATAATTGGCCAGCATTTCCACCATGCACTGATGCATAAATAGTAAGCAATAACAGTGGAATAACTTCACCCATTACTGCTGTTAAAAGAATAGTTTGACCAATTGGTCGACTTAGAATTTCTTTTTCTTTTAAAGTAGCAATTACTACTCCTAAAGCTACAGTCATAAAGATAATACTTGCTAGCATCACTTCACTAAAGAGACCGATCCATTTTAATATAAAAGCTAAAACTATAGCACTAACTGCTACACTAAAAAAAGCAATTCCAGCAGTCTTTAATGGATCTACCATTTTTCCAGCATGGGATTTTCCTTTTGGATTATTTTTTCTGCTTAATAATTCAAAATCAATTTCCATCCCTGATAAAAACATCAAAAGGATAACTCCTAGATTCGACAAAAAAGTTAAATCATGTGTTGTAGAAATCAAATTAAATCCACTTGATCCCATAATAATTCCAACAATAATTTCAGCAACTGCTGTAGGTACATTATTTACTTTAAATCGTGCCATAAAAATTGGAATTATTAAGGCTAATAAAACGACTATGAATAATGATAATTGCTCCAAGTTAAAACCCCCTTTTATCATTCTAACCATTGTACAAAAAATACGCTTATTCCTAAAGAGAAAAAGCGTATTTTCTTAATTTAAAAGTTACCAGCTTTTACAAATTGAGTAGCACTAATTGCGTAGTACTTAATTCCTTGAATAGTAACTTTAGAACCATAAGTTTTAACAGCATTGCCTTTTAACAACTTAGCACTACCAACTCTTACACCAACTGTATCGTAAACATAAGCGTTCTTTTTTAATTCACGGTCCATCCCTTCAACATTAGAGCCATTAACATAAGCATCTTTACCAATTTGAAGATATTTTTTACCTTTGATTTCTTTTTCACCAGTTACTTTAATAGCTACTCCTGCCTTTTTTAACTCTTTATTATGCTTACCTTTTTCATTATAAACATAAGCATCATGCATTAAAGTTTTAGTAGTTGCAGAAGATGGAGCTTGTGCAACTGGAGTAGTTGAAGTAGTAGGAGTTGCAGCTTTTTGAGCAGTTGAATTGCTGGCTTGCAAGTCATAATAATATTTAATTAAATCAAAGAATTGATCCATAGAATAACCCCAAGTAGCAAAATAGCCATCAGGATCACCATGATCCGTTCCACCTAAGAACTTAGATACTGCTAAGTGTGACCAAACTGTCCCATTCCCATCGTGAGTAGCATTAGTTGGAGTTAAATCATAACGGTGCAAAATTTTAGCTGCATAAATTGCATCATTATTAATACTTTTCGCAAAGTCATTGCGGTCAGTTTCTTCACACAATTCAATTTGTACAAAACGATTATTCGCCATTGGACCTGCGCCCCACGCTCCATAATCAGGTGTCATCATTTGAATTGTTCCATTTTTATCAACGAAAGCATGAACATAAGCATACATATTCATCCACTCACGGTTAAAATAAATAGCCTCATCATGCGCACTAGCTCCAGGGGTTGCAGTTTCATGAATAACTACACCATCTGGTTTTCCATTATTTTTATATTTAATAGGATTTTTTTCATAAAATTTATTATATTTAATATTTTCTGTTTTAAGCATTTTATAGAGGTAAGTCGTTCCTCCATAACTAAATTGTTTAGCTGTTGAATTAATATCAGCTGCTTGCGGTTTATCGCTAATTGACAAGCTTCCTGCAGTTATAAGCTAGTCCAAGTGTAGCAATGGCCCATTTTTTTAGTCTCATTTAATTTTCTCCATTCCCAATCGAAAAAATTAGTTCCTAGCAAAGTTAGCACGTTTTACAAATTCTCGTATACCAACTTTGTAATACTTTTGACCATTAATAGTTACTGCACTACCGTAGGTTGCTACAGACTGATTCTTCTTATATTTAAGATTGTTATCGCGATTGCCATATTCATTATAAACATATGAATTATGCTTCAAAACGCGGGAAGTTCCATCAATATTGCCAGCTGCAATGTATTGATTTTCACCAATTCGGTAATATTTCTTACCCTTGATAGTTTCCTGACCATAAGTTGGGATAACATTGTCAGCTTTAAGCATCTTAATATTACGGATTCTTTGTCCCTTTGAATCATAAATATAGGCATTATGCATTAAGTTTTTACTTACTTTAACACTTGCACTCTTTGGAGCTTGAGAAATAGCTGCAGCTGGTTGTTCACTATTGTTTTCAAACAAAGTGTCGTTTACCCAGCCTTTACCTACAATATGCATACGCTTAGAACCATTGTAATAAGTAATAGTCTTATCTATTGTAACTGTTTGTCCTTTTGATACTGAGCCTGATTTAGCAGAAATAGAATGGTCAGTTGGCCAAGCATAAGTTGCACCAGATTTAGCTACACTATAAGACTTGGCTTGGGTTGAAATTTGTGGATCATACTTTGTTAAATCATATGTTGTAATATGGTTATTCAAAGATATATTGTAACGATGATCAGTGGCATAAGTTCCAGTAAGTGCTTTAGTTGCAGAAGCATAAGTAGATGCATTTTCAATCCATGCACCCTTATAACGATCTGGTTGCCAAGTAACACCTAAACGCAACTTTTTACCATTATCATCAAAAGAGCCTTCATATGAAGGATACTTTCTAAAAGCTGCGTTAATATAGTAACTCTTCCCACTTGCATTTTCTTCTCGGGTATTAGCTGTATAAGATGCACCATCCCAGCCATCGTTAGCCTTCATCCCAAATAAATTATTTGCTTCAGTAGCTAACTTTGATTGACCCCAACCAGATTCAACGATAGCTTGTGCAATCATAACTGATGGATATACTCCATAAGTTTTAGCTGCCTTTTGAGCTTGCTTAGCTGCTTTATCCAAAAAAGCTTGTTCAATATTTGTTGTAGCTTCTACTTTTTGAGCTTTAGCATTTTTAGCAATTGGTAAATTATTAATTGCAGGCATAACTGCAGTTAACAGAGTAGCTGCAGCTACTCCTGCGACAAATTTGGTCTTCATGAATAGTAAAAATCCTCCTTATGATATTACTTATTTTATAAGGTAAAACCTATTGTGACAACGATATTAATCAATTTGAAACATAAATATAACATTTACTTTTTCTATCAAACTGAAATAAGAGCAACCTCTGAAGTTGCTCTTACTATTAAAGTACGCGCTTTGCTACAGATGGGTAATAATATGATGTTAATGTTTGCAAAATTACCCCTTGTTCTGGAGTTGCAGCATTTACGTACTGATTATTGCCGATATAAATTGCAACATGATATGGTGCATTTGGGTCTCCCCAATAAATTAAATCGCCTGCTTGAAGCTGATTCATTGCTATAGAAGTTCCAACTTTTACTTGGTCACTAGTTGTTCTTGGCATATTAATTCCTGCCGCATGTCCATAAACATATTGAATAAGTCCTGAACAATCAAAGCCATCTTCACTAGCTCCAGCCCAAACATAAGGCTTACCAACTTCATGCTTTGCTAAAGAAACTATTGCATCTGCACGATTAGTTGAATTTACAGTCGGTGCTTGCGTTGCTGGCTTTGATTGTGCAGTATTTTGAACTGCAGCTTTAACTATTTTCTTAGCCATATTTACTTTTTTGACTTTACTAATGGTTTTTTTAATTACAGAATTATTAACAGTTTTTACTTGATTTGTCTTTTTTGTTATTGTATTTGCCTTTTTTGGTTTTTGTGAAATCTGCGGCGTTTTTTGATTATTTACTTTTTTAACTTTTATTTTTACCTCTTTTTTCTTTTCAGGCTTTTTAACTGTTTCTTTTTCAATATCAACTGTGTATCGGGCTGGAATCCATTCTCGAGTTCCAACTTTATACCATAAGTTACCTTGCTTATCTAATGCGGTTTTAGCCACATTCCATACTGTTCCATCTTTTGCGCGGAATCCCATAAACTGACCATTATTATAACTAGTCCAAATTCTTACACCTTTACCAGGCAGATAGTGGATTTTCACACGCTTCAAAGCTACAAAGCTTGAAGCAGAAACAGTCTTAAGTGAGCTCACTGTGCTAATACCGGTCAAAGTTAAAGCAGCAGCAGCTCCTATTTTAAATAATTTGTGTTGTGTCATTCTTCAATCCCCTTTGGTAGCGAAAAATTAAGCAAATTACGCTAATATTTTCTGACTATACATCTCTATTGTAACGGGTGAATAGTTACAATTGTGTTACAAAATTTGATAAATTAAATTATTTTTACCTCTATATTTATTTAATTAATAGATAACACTTAAACCTAAAAATTATGCAACAAAAAAGCAGCATCTCTAAACTTTTTCTTTAAAAATGCTACTTGTTTTTAATTTAATGTTATTAATTAAGTACTCGACGGGCAGCTGAAGGATAAAAGTATGAACTTATACTTTGTTTAATTACACCCTGGGAAGGAGTAGCTGCATGAATATATTGATTATTACCAACATAAATACCTACATGATATGGGGCATTTGCAGAGCCCCATAATAAAAGATCACCTGGTTGCAAGTTACTTAATGAAATTTTTTTACCTTGATTTACTTGTGAATAAGTTGTACGGCTAACATCTACGCCTGCAGCCTTCTTATAAACATATTGAATAAGTCCTGAACAATCAAAACCGCTAGGAGTAGAACCGCCCCAAACATAGTTTTTACCAACTTGCTTACTTGCTAACGCAACAACTGCTGAAGCATCTCCAGTAGATGGAGTAGCTTTATCATCCTGATGATTAGTTGGTGCTTGGCTAACTGCAGAAGTTGCTGTTTTTGCCTTTTTTATCTTTTTTACTTTTTTAGTTTTAACTCGCTTAGCAACAATAGAATTAGCATTTACTGTGTACTTTGCTAAAATCCATTGATTTTCTCCAATACTGTACCAAGTACGACCCTTTTTATCAATTTGAGTATCTAAAACTTGGTAAGTAGTTCCATGAGCGGCGCGTACACCTGTAAAGTGTCCATGATTAAAATTGTCCCAAATGTTAATTCCATAACCTGGTACATAATTAATCTTGACAGACATTGTAGCAGCTTGAACATGACCAGATTGTGCATTAAATTCATGAACTGCTGTAACGCCAGTAACAGTCAGCGTAGCAGCTGCTGCAGCCTTTACAAACTTATTATTAAATTTCCAAATTCAAATCTCCTTAATTCCTGTATTAGCAAAACATTTATATTAATTACAGGTAATCTTTATACTTTCTTAAATATCTAACACATTTATATAGTACCCTTGTAATATTACAAAATTGTTACAAAAATAATACACAAAATAAAAAACGCCTAAAGCAATTACTTTAGACGTTTATTTCGTATTTTAGAACGAGAATTAATTCTAAATATTATAAAACTCGCTTAGCTGCTGATGGGTAGAAGTAACCAGACAATGCTTGCTTACGAACACCTTGTGAAGGAGTTGCAGCATGAACATATTGACCATTACCAACATAAATACCTACGTGGTATGGAGCACTTGCAGAACCCCAGAATAAAAGGTCACCCTTCTTCAAGTGGCTTAATGAAACACGCTTACCAACATTAACTTGTGCGTAAGTAGTACGTGGAAGAACTTTCTTACCAGCTTGTTTATATACGTATTGTACTAAACCTGAGCAGTCAAATGCGTATGGACCAGTAGCACCGTAGATATAACTTTTACCAACTTGCTTTTTAGCAAGCTTAACAACTGCGTTTAACTTTTTAGTCTTTGCTGAAGTTTTCTTCTTTGGTTTTTGAACCGTAGCAGTAGTATCAAAAGCACTTGCGGCAGTAGTATCAGCACTAACTGGTACATTAACTACGGAAATACCAGTAAAGAACACTGATAAAACTGCTGTAAACTTAACTAAACTAGACTTAAACTTCAAAATTAATTCTCTCCCTAAAATTATGTAATATTTTTTGTTTGCTTTTTTAAAAATATTGAATGGTTCCTCATTCATTTCTTAAATCATTCAACGTTTAATATGATACCTTTTAAATGTTACATAATTGTGTCAAAAAAACTACCATACCGTTAAGAAAATACATTTTCAGGGATAAAATCTGTAAAAAAGATAATTTATGCGCTTTCAATTTTAGAAATTATCAAATCTAACTTTTCTTCCGTATCATTCCACACATCATTATAAAGAATATGCGCATCTTGTCTTAAAGAATCTGGTAAAGGATTTAATTCGCTTCCGCTTAAACGCTCTCTAACCATTTCAACACTATCTCCGCGTCTAATTAAACGCTCTTTCAATTCATCAATGTTTGAAGCAGTAACATATAAAAAATATGCTTGTCCTTTTAATTGAGTCAAATAGGATTTAATTCCTTGAATATCTACGATCAAAGAAACAATATCATGATTTTTCCAAGCTGTTTCTAGCGCTTCTTTACTAGAACCATATTGGAACTTTCCATAGTTTACATGTTCAAAAAAATGTAATTTACTAAAACTTTCTGGACTTTCAAAATAATAGCTCTTATCCGGCACCTCTCCTTCTCTCATAGGTCGAGTTGTGTGGGTAATCACACGCGGAATATCGTATTTTCTAGTTAAATATTCTGAAATTGTTGTCTTACCAGCACCGCTTGGACCAGCGATTAAAATAATTTTCTTCATCAAACACTGCCACTTTCCTTGCAAACTTTTCATTTCCGTAATAATATTTTACTATTGTAATCGAAAAGGTGGAAAGGAGCAAAATTCCTTATGAAAAAATCAGACGTAAAAGTTGGCGCACTTGTTGGTGCAAAGTCAGAAGAAGAACTTAAAAAACCTTTTATTGGTAAAGTTGAAAAGATTTATGAAAATTCAGCTCTTCTTGCAATCACTTCTTATGATCCAGTTGATGAAACTGCAATCAGCGACTTAAATAATAAGATTGTAGTAAACTTTAAGAACTTGAAGAGTGCACGCAGTCTTAAGAACTCTAAAACTGCTAAGGCAAATGAAGTGAAAGTTGAAAAAATCAAGAAACCAGCTACTAAAAAAGAAGATTCTAAGTAAAATTCTTTTATTGAGTCGAGAAAAAAATTCTCGACTCTTTTTTTCTAAGCTATTTTTTCCTAAAATATATGAATAAACTTATTCTAGGAGGAAATATGAAAGAAAAAACAAAAACTATTCTTTTCTGGTTTATACTTATTCAACCATTTCTAGACCTTTACTGGTTCTATAATGGAAAACTTGCCGAAATATTGCCATTCACATTGCCGACTATCATTAGAATTTTAGCAGTATTTGTAATTTTTTGTATGTTTTTCAGTCAAAAACAAAACTGGCAAAAATTAGGACATGAAAAGTGGCAATTAGCTTATTTTGCTTTATTGATTATTTATTCTGCATTACATTTATTCCATGTAAGAAATTTCAACAGTATTAATCCATCTGACTATAATTATTCAACAATTAGTGAAGTATTTTATTTAATTAGAATGCTCCTTCCTTTATTGGTAATTTTTTTCACGTATGAATTAAATTTTGAAAAAGAAAACTTTAAAAAAGTAATCACAGGAATTTCTGGTCTTTTTTCATTCACGATTGTGATTTCCAATCTTTTTATTATTTCACTTAAATCTTATGAAACAGGATTCATCAACTCTAATATTTTTATGTGGTTCTTTAATCCAAATATCGGCTATTCACATATGGCTTCAAAGGGTTTCTTCAATTTTGCTAATATGGTTAGTGCGGTTCTCTTTATGTTAGTTCCAATTATGTTTTACTTTATGTTTGAAAACTTTAATTGGAAAATTGTAACTTTGAATGTAGTTCAAGCTCTAGCTATGATTGAACTTGGTACTAAAGTCGCAGCAATTGGACTAGTTGGCGGAATTATTATCAGTATTCTAGTTTATTTTGCCCATCGCTTTTTATTTAAGAATATACAAAAAAACACTAAAGCAACAATTGCCGCAATTTTAATCGAAATTGGTAGTTTAGCAATTTTACCATTTGGACCTACAATTCAGCGCTATAATTATGAAATCTACTTAGCTCAGCAATCTGACCATAACTTAACTGCTACTAATCAAAAATTAAATGATGGTCTTAAAAAATATAAAGGTAAAGCACGTGAACAATTTTTACGCGATTTTATCAAAAATAACTATCAAGAATACGCCTTAAATAAAAAATTCGTATTTAAGAGCTATCCCTACCAATACGATCCTGAATTTTGGTTAAAAATCATGAAAGAACCTGGCGAAACTCGAATGCAGAATCGCTATGTTGAACGAGCAATGCTAAATCAAGTTAGAAATTACAATAATAATAAACTAGATAAATTTTTAGGAATTTCATATACTCGAGAAACTAATATTTTTAATTTAGAACGTGATTTTACTTCCCAGGTCTATTCACTTGGCTACATTGGAATGCTCCTATTCATCGGTCCATATGTGGCAATCCTGCTATATGGAATTTATAAATGGAGTAAAAATAAAAAAGCAAGAACTTATTTGGTAAGTTCAATGCTTTTATCAATTATTTTTATGCTTTTTGCGGCATATTATTCTGGAAATGTAATGGACTTTTTAACTGCAAGCTTCATTTTAGCATTTGTTGAAGGAAGTTTATTAGTCCAAGTTAATAACAATCGAAATAAGACTTAGGTCTTATTTTTTTAGCTCTAGCTAGTTATAAAATATTTCATTGCTTAATAAAACTTTGATCTGGAATTCTAATTAAATAATATCTTGTAGCAATTCGTCCAGCATGCATCCCAATCCCATTTTGCCAAGTTTGCTTATATCTTGCAGTATATACAGCCACATAAGCTCTTTGATACTTTTTATCCATCTTTTTAAGTTCTTTTAACTCATAAGGAATCTTTTCTGCACTTACATTTAATGGGCTATTTCCATAAGCAACAGATGCATAATCACTACCCACAGTAACTTTAGTGCCTGCACGATAATAAGTATAAGTTTGTGATCCAAATTTTTTCTTAGCAGAATTAATTGTCACATAACTAGAATTACCTACTCCTGTATTCATAACAAGAGGTTCATATTTTACACTTGAAGTAATGCGGCTTGAATCTTCTAAGTTAGGATTATCCATCGCCGATTGATTAAACATCCAACCTGTCACAATAATTAATACTAATACTTCTACAATATCAATTATAAAATTAGGCCAGCTAAAACGCTTATGTTGCTTAATAATCATTTTGATTCGGCGTCTGCGAATATTTTGTACAACAAAAACTAAATAAAGTAATATAACAACCCATAAAAGGATTCCAAGTAAGTTCCAGCTAATCATATATAGCCCTCCTAGATATTTTATATTATATTGTTTTTTCCTTAACTTAACAATTGAAACCTTACCTATTAAGTGGGAAAATAATCTTGTAATAGTTTAAGTTATAGGAAAGTTTTTTATGGTAGCAGTAGCATTTTATTCAATAACTGGGCAGACTAAAAAGTTTGTTATCAAAACTGGTCTTGATGCCCATGAAATTGACGACGCGTGGCCACAATATGAGATGGGAGAAAAGTATGTTTTAATAACCCCATCTTATCAAGATTTTATGATGGACTCGCTAGTTGATTTTCTAAATTATAAAGATAATAAGAAAAATTTAGTCGGTATAATTGGTTGTGGGAACCGTAACTTCAACGACCTTTTTGCACAAACCGCAAAAAAATTATCCGTTACTCTAAAAGTTCCCATCCTTTATTTACTAGAATTTAGTGGTACAGACAAAGACGTTAAAAGCGTAAAGCGGATCATTAAGGATCTTTCTAAGGGTCAAAGTACGAAAGAGGTACAAAAGCCTAAAGAATTACGTGGAAATATTAGCTTTTTAAGTGACTATAGGTAATATGACAAAGAAATATACAACAATTAATTGGAATAAAATAGAAAACCGAGTAGATTATTCAGCCTGGTCTAGATTAAATGATTTTATTTGGGAACCTGAACGAATTCCAGTTGAAAAAGATAAAAAAGAATTTATTCAGCTTGATCCAAAAGTACAAGATATTTTCTTAAAATCATTTTCAGCTTTAGCCTTCATCTCAAGTATGCAAGTAAAGCTAGGAAATGATATTGTTAAAAAAGATTCATCAACTCAAATTGAATACTCTGTATTCAATGCCTTGAGCTATCTAGAATCAATTGCTAACAAAGGCTATAGCAATGTAGTTCAAAATTTAGCTGACCCACTTAAAGTTAACGACTATATGGAGTGGGCAGAGAACTCTGACATTTTACAAGATATTGCAACTTTAATTGGAGATGTCTATTTAAAGGGAAGTATTTTACAAAAGAAAATTGTCCTTTCATTTGTAGAAATGTCTGTTTATCATGCTGATTATTATGCACCTTTGTTCATTTTTGGTGATGGTAAATTAGCACGCACAGCAGAAATTGCTAAACTTGCAATTCGTACTACTTCTTTTAATGCAATGTATCCGGGAGTTAAATTCCGTGCAGATTGGGACCAACTCTCTAAAGATGAGCAAGAAGATGTTAAAGTTTGGATAGATACTTTTGTTGCTGATCTTAATGAATTAGTAGAAAAACACCTAGATGAATTATATGTTGATACTAACTTTGGCGATGGAGCTAAGCACTACTTCCGCTATACTATCAATAAGAATTACATGAATCTAGGTTTTCCAACTCCATATCCTGATAGTGCTGAATCAATTAATCAAACTATTCAACGCGGTATTATTAAAAATGCTGTCTTTGAAGATTTCTTCTTCTATCAAAATGACAATACTTTAATTCATTTTAAAGAAGAAAAATAATAAAATAAACCACTGCTTCATTTTGAGCAGTGGTTTATTTTATTTCTTTTCAGTTTTTTCATTTTTCTTGGTAGATGCTTTTTTAGTTGTATCCTTTTTTTCAGGTTTTTGATATTCACGAATGACTTTAAGCTTTTCAATTATTGAATCAGTTAAAATATCTGTCATTGCATCTGGATCTGCTAATAATTCTTTTTCAGTTGCTAATTGATCAATTCTAAATTTTGAAACATTAACATAATCTGAACGTGTTTCAAAGTAGACATTTACATCATAATCAATTCCATCTTCAAAGAAATTAGAGATTTTCTTATAATTGCTATATGGTAAATTAATAATATTAATTTCTAAAGCAAATGTTGCTGGACGTTGCCCTGTTACCGCAAGTTGAGTTTGAATCAAGGAATTATGCTTTAATGCAGCTACAGCTTCCTTAATCATTTTATCTGCATATTCACGTAATTTCTTTTTAGATTTACTAATGTCTCCATATTTAACGGTTTCTAAATCTTGTAAATAGTCTTCATTTTCAATTTTTTCTGTTAAGTCTTTTAAATTGATTTTCAAAACAAATTTTCCTTTTTTCTAATATTAATTTCTTTACTTAAATATTAGCATTATCAGTTAAAAAGTGAAAAGAAATTATTTTCGACAAATTACAAAAACCATGATTAAATACTTGCTATGGAATCAAGAAGAAATTTACAAAAAAATAAACAAAATAATCGACTCGTAATTTTAGGCATCCCTTTAATCATTCTGCTCACTGTAATCGGATTAAATTTTCAAAAAATTCAAGACCAATGGAACTGGTTAACTATGAAGCAAGAGCAAAAACTTGATGTACCTGAAATAAAGCAACTCCCTGACTTACCTAATGGGTGTGAAGTTACATCTTTAGCAATGCTGCTTAATTATTATAAAATTAATGTTTCAAAAGATACTCTAGCAAGTCAAATCAAACATGTAGATTCTTATACTCAAGATGGAAAAATGCGCGGAAATCCACATGTAGGATTTGTTGGTTCAATGAGTGTTCAAAATGCTGGGTGGTGTGTATACAATGAACCACTTTATAATGTGGCACGTAAATATACTAATCGAATTCAAAATTACACCGGACATAATTTCATAGATGTATTAAAACTAGTATCCGATGGACATCCCGTAATGATTATCACTACTCTTACATTTAACCATGTAGATGATATGCAAGCTTGGAATACTCCTCAAGGAAAAGTCAAGGTAACTCCTTCAAGTCATGCCTGCGTAATTACTGGATATAACAAAAAAACTAAAAAAGTTTATGTTAATGATCCATACGGCACAAAAAACAAAACAATCAACTGGAAAAATATTGAAAAAAGTTATAATCAACAAGGAAAGCAAGCTTTATATATAAGTTAAAATTAAAAATATAATTCTTACATTTTTCTTACTTTTCGTGTACATTGTTTTATCCTGCTTGCTTTTTATAAAGAGGTTCAATAAAATACAGATAGAGTGAGTAAAATGTCTACTTATTCGTTTGTATTTTAAGGAGAAATTTATATAATGAAGAAAAATGTACGTATGATTAGTGCAGCAGCTGCTGCACTATTAGCAGTTGCTCCTGTAGCAACAAATGCTATTGCAACCAATAGTAATATTGTCAATGCTGCTTCAAGTAAAAAAACCACTAAAGTTACACCAAAAAAGAACGTTGTAACTATTACTGCTGGTACTCAAACTGTTAATATCAAGAGTTCAGTAAAACCTTCAGAAATTAACAAAGATTGGGTACAAAAGAATATCTCTTCCTCAACTGGTAACATTATTTCTGTAAATGATGTTAAGGCTGACGAAACTATTGGTAATTCATTTGAAGGTGGAAAAAATTACAAGTATACCGCAAATGTTGCCATTGGTGGTTTAGATAGTTCAAAGAATACTTATCAAGATGCTTCTGGAAAGACACTTTCAGTAAGCAACAATATCATTACTAGTGTTCCTATTACTTTTACCATCCATGTTTATGATTCAAGTAATACTAGTGTTCCATTCTTTTCATATAATGGACAAAAGGTAACTGGTGGAGTTGTTCCAATTACCAACCCAGTTCAAATTAAGAAGGGTGAAACTCCTGCAGCTATTTTAAATACAGCTAAATCAGGTTTAACTGTTTACAATCAAGAAGGTCAATCCTCAACTGGTGATATTTCAACCACTGCTTCACAAGTTCAAGATCAACTTACTAAGCAAGGTGTAACTTTTAAAGATGGTAAAGTTGAAAACATCCCAAGCAGTTTCTTAAATATTACTTTAACTGGTACTAGTTCAATCAATGGTAATACTGTTCAAGTAACTGTTCCATTTGCTGGTTCTACAACAGTAACTAGTGGTGAACCAAAAATCAATATTACTGAAAATGGTGCCGCAACTACTAAGACCATCTTCCAAGTAGCAGCTGGTAGCAACTTTAACCCACTTGACTTTACTACAAGCAACGGTGATTCAGTTAAGTTCTCAGCTCAACAAAGCAACACTAATACTCAAGCTGCTAGTTTAGCTGCTACTTCAAACCCAGTTAATACTTCAGAAGAAGGCCGTTTCTATAACGTAACTTTAACTGCAACTAACAGTAACAATAAAACTTCTAAGCTTACTTACACTATTTTAGTTGTTTCAAATGGTCAACAAGAAGTTTATACTAATGCTGAAACTTACAACATGTATGGTAACAACCCTGTAGCTACTGGTAGCACAATTAATGCTGGTACAAAGGTTTACGTAAGTGATGATACTAGAACCATTAACAATGTATCTTACTCAAAGATTTCAACTCAATCTAAGACTGATGCAAACAACGGTAATACTTGGATCAAGACTTCAACTCTTGTAAAGCCACAAGTTACTGAAAAGACTGAAACTAAGACAGTTATGGTTGAATCACGTGCATTTGATAAAGATGGTAATTACTTAAACCACAACTTTGAAACTTACTCAGACATTGACATCGTTCCAACTGTTGTTACTATCAAGGGTAAGACTTACTACAAAGTTGGTGACAAGTACAAAGTTGACGGAAAAGATACTTATGTTCGTGTAACTAACATTACTGGTAATAAGCGTACTTTAAAGCACAATGCTTACATTTACTGGTCATCATACCGTCGCACACCTGGCACTACTAAGTACTACAAGGGTCAAACTATCACAACTTATGGTGCTCCATACAAGTTCAAGAACGGTAAGAAATACTACCGTATTGAAGGTTGTCGTGACAACAACAAGAGATACATCAAGTCTGTTAACTTTTATTAATAAAAATTAACTAAACAAAAGACCTAAACTCTGCCATACGCAGACTTAGGTCTTTTTCTATTGCGCAATATTCTTGTAAATTTGGGTAACTTTGTTAGATAAATCGTTAAAGTTGCCGCCAGTATTTGTCTGAAAAATCACCGCATCTTTTCCATCTTTAGAAATTCGTAAAAACGTAAAATAATTATATCCGGCTCCATTAGCACTAAAGTAAGAACCATTATCATAAAAACCACCACGATAATGTGGAGAATTATTTCCTGTACCATAAATAACTACGCGGCTATTATCAGATAGTAATTTTTCATCAAGTAAACTTTCAGTTGTATTATATAAATCATCATTAGACATCGCTACGCTTCCTGCTCCCAATAGTCCATGTACTGCATTCATGTCTACAGGTTTAGTTGCAGGCGCCAACTGAATCCTATTCTTAGTAGCATCATCATTCCACATGAAACCAGTGTGTTTTAATTTCAATGGATCAGTATACATATTATTGAAAAGTTGTTCATAACTCTGCCCAGTTGCTTTTTCTAAAATATGGCTAAGCAAGGCATAGTTCACATCTTGATAATTCCACTGACCCAGTTTACTTTGGTCAAAATTCAAACTTGAAATCAATTTATTAACATTATCATCATCGTTTTGATATGGAGAATTGCCTAAGGCAGATGCTGTTAAGCCACTGGTCATTTCAAGCAAATTCATCACACTAATTTTATCTCCGCCGAGGATATTGGGATAAAATTGATTTAATTTAGCATTTAAGTCTAACTTATGAGCATCAACTTGTTGCATAACTAACCCAGCAGTTAGGATTTTTTGAGTCGAATTAATTAAATAGGCAGAATTAGGATTGTTAGCAGTTGTTAATTGCCATGCTTTTTTGCGATCTTTATAAACTGTTACTGTGCCTTTAAATTGTGACTCTTTTACCGTATTTTGAATTTGAGTAATTTGATCTTGTGTAAGACTTGGACCAGTAGCATTAGGGTTAGTTTGCGGCTTAAAAATAAAATAGCCTATAAGATATGCTGTTAGTAAAAGTCCTATTAAGATTAAAAATTTTTTCTTCATTATATAAGTCCTTGATTTAATAATTCATAAAACTATTTTACACCCGAATTTATTTCCTAGAAAATGTAGTTTTATATTTTTAATTTTATAAAATAGCTATGCTTAGTTCTATCTAACTAAAAAAGCCCAAGTTTAACTTGAGCTTTTTATTATTCTATTCGACTTGTTCCATCTGTGTAATTCAATTTTACACCATCTTGAACATTGAAGATATACACATTGAAGTGAACACTATTTGAAGAAACAGATTGTCCTTCCATTTCAACCCCGCGCGCCAAAAGTTCACTACCTCTAAAAATCGGCGTTACACGATAGCGAACATAGTTCTTAGGACTTTGCTTAATATAATCCGCAACTTCATTTTCATAACGAAGCATATCTGGATCATTTAATTGACGAGTTCCTGTCATTAAGTTCTTCAAATTATTATTTTGTCCAGTTAGCTGATACCCAATCAAGTGGCAACGATTGTAAAGCCATCCACTAGAAATACGCTTATTGTGCCAACCAGTTGGATTAACGTGAAGTGCTTCGCGTTTGCTAGTCGGCATTAAAGATTGATTAAGTAGTGCATTTGCTGCAGTGACACGATTTTCACTATCAAGATTGCCATAACGTTGCCAAGCACCTTGACTTGTACTTAAATCACTCTTAGAAAATTCTGGCTCATTATTATTCACTGTAATCACATTTTGACCAGAATAATTGAGACTTGCCAGTTTTGCCTGACTAACTGATTCGACACTATGAGCACCAGAATATTTTTTAAGTTGATTTCTTAAAGCTGCAATTTTCTTATCTAACGATTGAATATGCTTTTCTTTTTTATTATTATCAGCTTCAATTTTGGTAGCTTTTTCTTCATCACTTCGATCATATTTATACTTAGTGATAACTTTATCTTTTGCTAAAACTAGTCCATCAATAGCCTGATTATTATAACCGACTATCCCTAGTAAAACCAGACATGTTGAAGCAATTGTTAAAAATCTTCTCTTCATTATCTCTTAGCCTTTCGATATCCTGCATTAATTGCATCTTGCTCTGAATCAAAGTAAACCGCGTTTGCAGAATTCATTCTGTAGCCAGCTTGACCTGGAGTATGATAAATGTGGGAATTGACATTTCCAACAATTTTTCCAGTTTCAGCGGTATTCATATCGCCTCCACGACCAGCTCCAGTACCAGAATCAGAATCATTATCAGAATCATCATCTGACTTTTGAATATCTTCGGCTTCACGCTTTTGTTTTGCGACTCTTCTGGCAGCTTTTTGTTCTTCTGATTTTTGCTTTTTTGCTGCTTCCTCAGCTTGTTCTTTTTCCGCTTGTTCTTTTTCTTTTTGTGAATCTAATTCATCTTTGAGCTTTTCATATTCAGCTTCTTTTTTAGCTTCTTCTTTTGCTAAGAGTTTATTTTTGGTTTTTGCACTAGCAAGTTCAGCTTTTCCTACCTTTTTTACAACATAATGAACCCGCGGTTTCGATGCACTTTCGGCACTTTCACTATCATCAGAAATGTTGTTCATCCAAGTTATAAATAGTGCAAAAACAACTACTAATGATCCAATACTTGACCAAGCAATTTGATGTTTTCCACGAAAAATATATTTCTTAAGCAGATAATATGGAATTAAATAATACCAAAAAAGTATCCAGCGAATTATATTCCAAAATTTTTGCATTCTAGTCACCTATCTCAATGACTTACGGTAACCAGCGGCACGTGCTGCAGCTTCAGACTTGAAGTAAACTGCATTTCCGCGATTCATGCGATAACTATGCTGGCGATAAACATGATAGATATGTGATTTTTTATTACCAATAATTACTGGTCTAGTTGAAGTGTAAATCTTGGTGCGATCAACATAATGGCGCGTACGTTTCTTGTGAGTTTTACGTGTACGTCTTCTATGTCTTCTTCTAGCTGCATTTACAACTTGCGCATCGTTATGATTGATAGTTTGCTCAACATCAATTACTCCCACAGTCATTGATAAGCTAACCATCAACGCAATCAATAATCTTTTTACTTTCATTTTCTTTTCCTCCCAAAAATCAATACTACATTTTAAGATTTTACACTTTTTTGAATTTATTTTGGAGATTTTTCACTAAAAAGTTAATTTTAGTGAATTTTTGAGAGAAAAAATAAGACATGTTTTACTTAAACATGTCCTAATCAATTTATTTATCTTACATTACTTGGAATACTAATATAATGGACTGAATTCCAACCACCAACTCGTGAATACGAAATAGCAAATGGATTGTTCTGCGTATTAGCGTTCCAATCTTCATCACTATGACCACTCATAATATCTGCAGCATGATGATATTCATCGGTATTAAACAAGAAACAAGTAATCCCATTATATACCATTCCTTTTAAATCAGTCATAGTTTTAGGCTTGTCAGTCGTATCACCATACATATCTTCAACTTGATTAACACCATCTAAATCATAGCCATGTTTAGCTGCAACTTCTACAATTCCCGAAACGTAATGGTCACCATCTTGAATTCCGCGCTTATCTTTTTGATATTTTGCAGCAATGTCATCGGCTAAATTTTGAGCATCATCACTATAATACCAAGCTGGACGACCTAATTGACTGCGTGCTTCATTAATTAGGTTCAAAGCAAATTTACTGATTGTTTGTTCTTGTTCCTTAGTTAAATGAAGTGGGTCAAGCTTTTCTTTATCATCTTGTGAAGATTCTGAAATAAAATTATTTATTTTATCTCCTTCTTCTGAAGCCTTGTTCATTTGTTCAGTAGGATTATTATCTGCTTCTTCAAGTCCAGCTAAAGTATAGGTCTTTGGAAGCTTAATATGATTAGTACCATGGTAGGTATATTCAATATCTACACTATCTTTTGAACCATCTGGATAAACAATATTTACTGTACCATTATTTTGACCATCTGCTTTAAATTCAGGTGTAGAATCTTTATCCCAGCTAAACTTGGTTCCAGCTGGTAAACTTGAAGCATTTTCTACAACAGTCTTTGCATCTGGCAAACTAGGATTATTATCTAAATTTATGTCAGTATTTTTAGTTACAACTGGTTTATAAATTTGATTGTCTTTTTTATAATTCTTAACAGATCTTTTGACAGTCTTGGAGATATTGGTCTTGCGAACATATTGATTCTTACCAATTCGCCAGTAATACTTACCCTTAATCTTTTTCAAGCCAGAAGTCTTAATACTCTTACCACGGCGCAATAACTTATGTTTAGTTCGTTTTCCTTTAGCATTATACACATATGAATTATGTGTTACATGCATAGTAGCCGCATCTACTGTGTCAGTTGCGATTGTCCCTATTGTAAGAATTGCACTTGCTGCAATTAATGGAATGATATTTTTCTTCATTTTTTACTCCTCCACGAAATTTATGTTTTTATTATAACTCAAATATTTCCCAGGAATTAATTTTGCACTATTTATTTTAAAATTAAAGTTCATCCTTTATGTTCAGTAAATTTTTAATTTGCCTTTTGTAATGTGTCATCCTCACATTAGCAAATTCTACATATTAATCCACATATTTTTTAATATTATAAATAACTTGAGTGTCATTCCTATCCCTTAAACGTCCAACACATTTAAAACAAAACTTATTATTTTTTAAACTACAATACTGGTATCTATTAGAAGTTGAGAAGTAGTTGTTGCAATAGTCTCAAAACAACTAAACCAGCTGCTATAAACGTAATAATATCCTTCTTATTGTTTTTTATCTTTATTTTGCCAAAAAGTTATTATTTCCCAGGAAATAAAAAAGCCATGCTTTCATATCGAAAACATGACTTCTTAATTAAGCTTTTTGAGTTTTGAGGAAACTACGATCAGTTGGTTCACCTTTAAGATGTGCACCTTTAATAGTCTTAACAAGCATCTTCTTGTTAACGCTCTTCTTATCGTATACCCAATCACCTTGGTTAGTAGCTTTTTGTACTACTGAAGTTTTATCACCATTAACTTTAATAATGAATGAAGGAGATAGAGTTGAAATCTTACCTTCTCCAGCAGCCATACCACGATTAGTCATATACGCATTAACAAGTAATTCGTTTTTGCTACCTTTTACTGGAACAGCATAGTATGAATAAGTTGAAGTTCTCCAATTAAATGGCACACTTGCAACTAATACAGTACCATCTCCATTAAGTGGTTTGTAGCCATAATCAAGATGATCTGATACCCAACCAAGCATGGCAACATTATCACCGATTTTTTTATCTGCTTCTTGCCATAAATCGTCACCAGTACCACGGTTAAGACGAGTAGTAGCAAATAAGTAATATTTACCATTTAAAGGTACAACATTAGCACGTTCAATTTCATCAGAAACCATTAAACTAGTAACAAGTGGTGCCATTACTTTAGCAACTTTTGGATTATTTTCATTCTTAGTTAATTCAATAATACCAATAGCCGCATTAGCCCAAGTTGCACGGCTAGTCATATCAGCATTAGAAGTAATCTTCAAGAAATTGTTGATTGCTTCCTTATTAGTTCCACCGTAATTTTGCCAGTTATAAATTTGATCTGCACTTTGGTAGTTATGATCACCAGTTGAAGCCTCGAATACTAAATAGCGACGTCCTTTAACTTCAATAACGTGAGCATCACGCATTGCAACGTTATCGGCACCTTTATTAGTTGACTTCCATTGGTCATAAGTTTGGTAGTAAGCACCATCACCTTCAAAAATGACATGGCGATTGCTTCTTTTAGCAATTGTAATCTTATTTTTCTTCTTATTTACATTCAACTTCAAATTAACAGTTGAAATCTTTTGATGGTTAGTATTTTCAGTGGTATCTACATCTGTGTAGAATAATTGAATTGTACCATTCTTATTAACAGTAGCTGAACCTGACCATTCTTGATGCTTTGGAGTAGCTTTGTAGCCAAAAATTGCTCCAGCTGTCTTCCAGTGACTGAAATTATTGTCATTATACTTATTGTATAACAAATAAATGTGGGCATCATTTTGCTTTGGAATACCCATCATAGCAATCATTAATTGGTATCCTTTGTAATTAGCTACCTTCATAGTCTTAGCATCTTGAACTGGCCATGCATCCCAAATTTCAAGAGTTTCAACTTTTCCAGTTTGAGCATCACGAGTTCTAAGAGCAGGCATGTTCTTCATAAGCTTAGCATTGAAGTAAGGAACACGGTACTTCTTGTTCTGCTTAAGCATCTTATTAGCAACACCAGCATATTCAGCATAAGTCCACTTAGTGCTATTGTCTAGATTGCTTCCTTTGAAATCAATCTTATTAATTTGTTCAATTTGATCCTTAGTTAAAGAACTAAGACTAATTTCAGCATCAGCTAATACTTCTAAAGCTGAACTACTTAACTTAAATTTAGATTCCTCTTTTTTATCAGTTTGAGTATCAGAACTAGTTGAAATTGATGGTACTAAGTTAACCTTGTCACCATTACTATGCACAGTATCTGGTAAAACCACATTACCTACAGTAGGTTCATTAGCTGGTTGAACATCAATATCAACTTGAACTTCATTCTTGTTAGTTTGAGCTGTATTATTAGCTTGATTTGTATTATTATTCAAATCCTGAGTGGTGTTATCAGTCTTTGAGTCTTCCTTAGTTGGTACGATTTCTTTAGTAGTGTTAGTAGCTTCAGTTGCAGTAGTATTAGTTGCAGCTTTATCAGTATTAACTGTGGCTTTAGGATTTACTGTAGCGGTTTTATCAGTTTCAGTCTTAGATTCCTTATCTGTAGTGGTTGGGGTAGGTATTTTTACTCCCCCATTTTGCTTTTGAGTAGCTACATTATTAGTGGTGGTCTTGGAATCAGCAACAGTTTTTTGAGTTTCTTTATTATTTTGATTATTAGTTTGAACAACATCTGCACCTTTAACAGTATCAGCATGAACTGTTTGGCTAGTATTTGCAGTGTACAAACTAAGCAAAACTGCAGTTGACATTAGTGTTATAATTGAACGCTTTTTGTTAATAATCATTTGTTCCTCCCTATATTTAGCGGTGTAATTATATCATGTTAAGGGAGCTTTTGAAAGACAGTATGGCGGTGTAAGTGGTTTCATTGGTAATTTTATACAAAAAAATCAAGCAATCTTTCGACTGCTTGATTTTAATTTTACTTATTTAATTCATCAAAGAAACCTTGTTTCTTCAAAATTTCTAAGTACCGACTAACTGCATCTGGCCAAGTTGGTAACGGCTTAAAGCCATTTTCAGTAAGTTTAGTCTTATCAAGCCGAGAATTAAAAGGACGAACCGCTTTAGATAATCCATATTCCACAGTAGTTACTGGAGTAACTTTAGTAGTGTAATTTGCTTGACGATAAATTTCTTTAGTAAAATCATACCATGAAATGTAGCCAGTTTTAGTACCATTTTCATCATAATCACCTCGGCTAGGCGCAAGTTCACTATTAGTTGCATGATAATAACCATACTTATCACTTTCAATCATATCAACAAGTAAACGGGCTAAGTCAAAGGTATAAGTCGGAGTACCAATTTGATCATCTACAACCTTGACTTCATCATGATTTGAACCAACCTTGAGCATTGTTTTTATAAAGTTAGAACCATTGACACCAAATACCCATGCAATACGAACAATGAAGTATTTATCTAAAGTATTAGCAACGGCTTCTTCACCACCAAGCTTAGTTTCGCCATAAACATTCATTGGCTTATAACCTTTGAAGTCTGGTTTCCACGGCTTAGTTCCTTGACCATCAAAGACATAATCAGTTGAAATGTAAACCATTGGCACATCAAGCTTTTTAGCAACATTTGCAATATTTTGAGTACCATTGACATTCACATTTTTAACGGCTTCTACCTTATCATCATCTTCTGCCATATCAACTGCAGTCCAAGCAGCACAGTGAATAATTACATCAGGATTTACTTCCGTGATTACCTTATCAACTGCATCCCCATCAGTGATATCTAATGAAATATATGGGGCAGATGTAACACTACTACCATCTTTTACACCTGCATATTCAGGTGCTAAGTCAGAACCCACGCCTTCATAATTGCGCTTAGCAAGTTCATTCATTACATCATGGCCCAATTGACCATTGACTCCAGTTACGAAAACTTTCATTGATTTCTCCTAACTAAAACTTAAAGGTATCCTTGATGCCTTTCCATTCTTGATCACGATCAATCATATTAAGCTTGGTGCCATCTTCTAATTCATAACCAGCAGCTGAACCATTTCCTGGGTATTCACCTTTAAGATGTGGCCATTCAATACCAATTTCAGGGTCATTCCATACAAGACCACCTTCATCATTTGGATGCCAAAAATCATCAACCTTATAAGCAAATTCTGCAAAATCACTCAAAACAAGATAACCATGTGCAAAACCACGAGGAATCAAAAATTGCTTCTTGTTTTCTTCAGTAAGTTCTACCCCATACCACTTACCATAAGTTCTAGAATCAGTTCTAAGGTCAACTGCAACGTCAAATACTGATCCACGAACAGCACGAACTAACTTAATTTGTGGATAATGCTTTTGAAAGTGAAGGCCACGAAGTACACCCTTAGTAGAACTTGATTGATTATCTTGAACAAAATTTATACTAAAACCAGCATCCATCATGTCTCTTTGATTAAATGTTTCCATGAAATAACCACGATTATCACCGTGAACAGTTGGAGTAATAACTGCTAATCCTTCAATACCACCAACATTTTTTTCAACTTTAATTTGTCCCATTTTTAATCTTCTTTCCTAAAAACTAGTAACGCAATTTTCCTTCAGCAACCGACTTTAAATGTTGACCATATGGACTCTTACCATAACGCTTAGCTGCTTCAACTAATGTATCTTTATCAATCCAGCCATGAGTAAAGGCAATTTCTTCAGGCGCAGACACTGAAACTCCAGCTCTTTCTTCAGTCATTTTAACAAAGTTTCCAGCATCAACTAAACTTTGCATAGTTCCCGTATCAAGCCATGCATAACCACGTCCAAGAAGTTGAACACCTAAATTGTTATCATTTAAATACATTTCATTTAAACTAGTGATTTCAACTTCGCCACGTTCACTTGGCTTAACTTGAGCAGCTCTTTCACTAACATCTCCTGGATAAAAATATAGACCAGTTACTGCATAGTTACTCTTAGGATTTTCTGGTTTTTCTTCAATTGAGATTGCGTTACCCTTATTATCGAAATCAACAACACCAAAACGCTCTGGATCATTTACATAATAACCAAATACAGTAGCCTTACCTGCTTGAGCATCTTTAGTTGCTTTTTTAAGTAAATCAGTAAAGCCATTTCCATAAAAGATATTATCACCCAAAACCATAGCACAAGGTTCACCATTAATGAAATCTTTGCCTAAAGTAAAGGCTTGAGCTAATCCATCAGGACTTGGTTGTACTTTATAACTTAACTTAATACCAAATTGTGATCCATCACCAAGCAACTCTTCAAAACGCGGTGTATCTTGAGGAGTTGAAATAACCAAAATATCCTTAATTCCAGCTAACATCAAGGTAGACAGTGGGTAATAAATCATTGGTTTATCATAAACAGGCAATAATTGCTTGCTAGTTACTAAAGTCAATGGATATAGACGTGTACCTGATCCACCTGCTAAAATAATTCCCTTCATTAATATTAGTCCTTATCTAAAACTTTCTTATTACCATACATTTCATCGTAGTAGTTTTGATAATCACCAGAAATGATGTTTTCCCACCATTCCTTATTATCTAAGTACCATTGAATAGTCTTCTTAATACCATCTTTAAACATGGTTTCTGAAAGCCAACCTAATTCATTATGAATTTTTTCTGGATCAATTGCATAACGACGATCATGGCCTTTACGATCAGTAACATGTTCAATTAATGAGTAAGGTTTATCTAAGTAGTCACAAATAAGCTTAACAATATCAATATTGTGCATTTCGTTGTGACCACCGATGTTGTAGACTTCACTAGGAGTACCCTTTTCTAAGATAAGGTCAATCGCCTTGCAGTGATCTTCTACATAAAGCCAGTCACGAACGTTTTTACCATCGCCATAAACTGGTAATTTTTCATCATTAAGTGCTCTTTGAATCATTAATGGAATCAACTTTTCTGGGAATTGATATGGACCGTAATTGTTAGAACAACGTGAAATTGTTACTGGTAAGTGGTAAGTTCTACCATACGCACCAACTAGTAAGTCAGCACTTGCCTTACTTGATGAATAAGGGCTTGAAGTGTGAAGCGGTGTATCTTCGTGGAAGAATAAGTCAGGTCTATCCAGTGGTAAGTCACCATATACTTCATCAGTTGATACTTGGTGGAAACGCTTGATACCGTACTTACGACATGCATCCATTAAAACGGAAGTACCAATGATGTTAGTTTCAAGGAAAATTTCTGGATTTTCAATTGAACGATCAACGTGACTTTCTGCAGCAAAGTTAACTACAACATCAGGCTTTTCTTCTTCAAATAACTTGTAAACCCCATCACGATTGCAAATATCAAGCTTAACAAACTTGAAGTTAGGCTTATCCATTACATCTTTCAAGGTTGATAAGTTGCCTGCATAAGTTAATTTATCTAAACAAATGATTTCATAATCCGGGTGCTTCTTCATCATATAAAAAATAAAGTTTGAGCCGATAAAACCAGCACCACCAGTAACAATAACTTTCATATTAAATCCTCCACATTGAAAAAATTCAGGTTCATATGAAGTATACAACCTTACGTAACGTAAGTTTCAAGAGTAAATAAAAAATTATTTTTTTCTTCCTATAAAGTAGCCCACATCTTTACTAATATGAAAACCATCCTGAACCTTATCATCCACATATTGCTTAAAATCCTGATAATTATCTAATAAAATTGAGTTTTGATTACCATGACAAGACAAAATATAGGAAATTATTGGTATAGCTTCAGAGATTTCAATCGAATCATAATATTTATGACAAGAAATATTCCTAAAATATGGTTCAAGAATTTTTTGACCATTATCTAAACCAAATCGTTCATATAAGTTAGTAGAAGACAATACAATATTAGAATTGAAGCCTTGAACTAAATCAGTGATTTCATGCATATGTTTCTTAGAATAAGTGCTGCAAATAAAGCGTCCCTCTGACTTAAGAACTTGACTAACTTCACTTAAGACTTCTGAAATATCATCGCAATAAAAAAGCATGTGATCAGCAATTACAATATCAAAAGTTTCATCAGCAAACGGAATCTTTTCTGCATCAAAAACAGCATATTGAAACTGCGGATGATAACTAATCTCTTTTTTAGCATCTGCAAGTATTCCCTCGGAAATATCTGACAAAATAATCGTTACATCTTCAGGCACTTTATCAATATTCTGTGACCATAATGCACCATTACCTGCTCCTAATTCTAAAATTTTCATTCCAGGCTTCAAATGCAAATTACTATAAAGCCAAGGAAACCAACCTTCCTTATTAGTTGAATAATCACTGTGCAAGCGAATTCGAGCTGAAATATTAGTTGCATTCTTATATTGCACACTTAGAGACTGATTCATCGATGTTAAATGAATTAAATCTAGCATCTTACTCCAATCCACTTGCTGATTATCCTCTAGAGCATCCCTTGTTGAATCAATTGCATTAATCACATTCTTCATTTCTTCAAGGCGTTCTTCAGCAAGCCGCTTTTGAATTTGAAGCGAATTAATTAATAGTTGTGTGTCTCCAGACCCAATCGTCATTTCACGTATTTCTTCTAAAGAAAATCCTAGATATTTTAACAGTAGTATTTGTTGCAGTTTAACTAAGTCTTGTTCTGTATAACGTCGTGCGCCACCGCTTGTTCGTACTGCCGGTTTTAGTAAATTTTTTTGATCATAATAGCGAATTGTCCGAATCGACACATGTGCCTTTTTAGCAAATTCGCCACTTGTGTAGTATTTTGTTGGCATCTCTTTAGACTTTTAAATATCCTTTTTCAGCTAGTAAGTTCATATGTGCTTCAAAAAATTTAAGATAGTTTTTAAAAGGTATTTCATCAAGATGATCCTGTTGACTTAATTCATAAAGCTTTATTTCTGACAATAAAATTTTTAGTTTAGGCATCAATTTATATATCAATTCATATTTATGTATCGCCGTTTTTGATATTTGTCCATCTTCATTCACGACTGGTCTATTTAACATAATAAATCGAACAATACCGATAATTAAATCTGTAAACTCTACACCAATTTCTGTATTTTTAGGAATTAATTTTGATATTTGAATTTTAAAATTATTAAATCTATATAGGGCATGCTCATTTACTTGCTTTTTTATCTTTTTATCTAAATTTCTATTATGATATTCCGTTGAACTTTCAACATATACGTTTGCTATTACAGGAGTTAAATCACTTTGTTTCCTTAACAATCCATAAATCACTCTTTGAGGGACTTTCTCATAAATCATATCATTAATTTTACTAGCCAAAAGTGGATGATTTTTAAAATTAGATCTCTTATATGCCATAATATTTATATTCATCGCATCTTTTATTTTAAAAAACGCATCAAAAACTTCTACATAAAGTTCCAAACTATGAGGTTTATAATCTGTAAAGTGAAGCTTAATGGCATTCGACTTTAACTTTTCATTTAATTTTTGAATGCCTTCTTCTTTATAATAATCCTTAGGTATTGAAATTCCACCCATTAATGAGACATTATTTTTTTCTTTACCAGATTCATCCATATAAATATTTAATTGATTTTCCATAACATCATCCTTGACTAAATATGCTTTTTATGAGAATATAGATGTGTAATTAGATGCCTTATCCCAACGGATAAAGTCTATTACCTCGATAAATAAAATAAATACTTATGCACCTGCTCCTTATCCTTTTGGGATAAAAGCAGGTGTTTTATTTTATTTTTTTTCTACTTTAGCTTCCTTTAAATCAAACAACATTAAACTTTGATCGGGAATATATTTTCCTTTAATCTTATAGCTCACATTCTTTAAATCCCACCCCATTAAATTTACTAAATTATCTTTTAAAAGCGAATTATTCCATTGTACTTCCATTTTTTTACGCTCTGGATTTAAAAACTGTGTTTTTTGAATATCACTAGAGTTTGTAACTTTTATTGCAAATTCTTTACTATCATAGTTAATTAAAATATTTACATATCTGGGCATGCCTAACTGTACAATAGTTGCTTTTGAAAAGCGTATCCCATAGCTTGTAACAGTCATAGTATTTTCTCCAGTAGTAAAAGTAAATGCTTGAAATCCATTTAAATCAATCATATAAAACCCTCTATCTCACACTTATTTAGCTTTTATATCTTACCATATTTCTTGTATTTTTCATATATAGTGCACTATTTTCTTTGTAAAATTCTTTATAAGCCTTTATAGACCACAAAACTATACTATGATGTTTATTAAGATCATTTGGACATACTTTAAATGTATTACTATTTATCTGTTTTCCTTCATTCCAATTGATACCTTTAGGCAAAATTTCAATTAAGCTGCATCGCATATCCATTAGACGATATTAAATTGACATATTGCTGATTAAACAGATTAGTTTTCCACTTAAAATATTTTTTAGTAAATATATTGAACTAAACACTTGAGTTAAATAAGCGGTCATGATTTTGGTCTCAGTCTACAAAATAAATGTAACTAACTAACTCGGTTAGCATTTCACAATATATAATAGACAAAATAAAAAAGCCCCTCAAGTTAGAAACTTAAAGAGCTTTGAATAACTTTTATCAATTATTATAACTAGCAACTATATTTAAAAATTCTTCTTCTGTTAGGGTTTCTACATCAAATTCTTTAGCTTTCTTTTCTTTATTACTTATACCATCTTTTAACTCACCCAAAATAAAATAATCCGTTTTCTTTCCTGGAGTAATTTGAAACTTTCCGCCAATATCTGTAATTAATTGTGCGATTTCTTTTCTTGTATAACTACTTATTTCACCAGAAGCAGAAACGACTTTTCCATAAAATTTATTAGTAGAATCATGCTTCTCTGGATTATCTTCTAAATCACTAATACGGAATTTTTTATGCTTAGGTTGAATATTCTTGATAGTCAATTTTTTCTTGTTAAAATCTTCTTTAAGTTTTTGATAAACTTGACTTACTGACTCAATATCATCCCTCGCAATTAAATTATGTGTAGTATTCAACTGAAAGAATTTAATCATAATATCAAGTTTTGCACGTTGACTATTCTCAATATATTTAAATAATCTTTGAATATCAACAATATCATTAGGAAATGGTCTATTTAAGAAACTTAAATATGCATTACCAATGAAAGGCCAAAAATATGCGGTACGATTAACAACCACAATATCATTTCCAATAAAATCACTTAAGGATGCAAAAGCATTTACTGGATTATCCATAACATTTTCATTATCAAGCTGATCAACAAGCTTATTATTCTTATACTTTCTTGCTGAAAATTCAGTAATATCATCTGTGACAGAATTTAAATCTGCACTTTCTAACTGAACCACAGTAAAGTTTTGTGGTAAATCAATTATATTTTTTCCAGTATAACTCTTTTTATTCATCTACTCTTACTCACCTTCTATTAAATTCATTGATACAAAAGAGATTTTATTTACACAAAAGATTTGATAGTTTCACGCGAATACTAAAAACTAGATTTTCAACAAATTATCTAAATAGTTCGATTTTATAACTTTAAATTAGCACTTTTTATTTGTCTACGAATATTTAAGTAAATACTTAACCAAATAATTAGATAACCAACCCAATATATAATAGTAAAAATTAAAACTTCAATAAAATTAAATTTAATCCACTTATTAATAATATAGATAAAAATCAAAGTGAAATATATTAGTAGAGATTGAATCAAAGTAGCTTTACCTAGAGATAATTTTTCTATTCGAAATATTGTCATGCTACTTCCTTGAACAAAAGTAATAATTAAAGCAGAAACAATAGCTAGATTTACTTCATTAACCGTTAAAACACTAATTACATTATTTATTTTTAGAAAAAAATACACTGCAGTTAAAATAATTGGACCAAAGCCCATCCCCATCAGACCATTTATAAAAAAGTGTTTCCAAAAGTTTTTCATTTTTGAAGCTCCTTCCTAATTTTTCTAAAGCAACGACGAGAAACATAATCACTAATTCCATTTTTTAAGACCACATTGATTCCAGCTCCATAATTTACAGTAAACTTCTTGATTTCAAAGCGATTAATAATACTTGATTTATTAATTTTCCAAAAGAAATTTGGTAATTTTTCTGCAACTTGATAAAGACGTTCTTTTAAAAGTAATTTTTCTTGATTAACAGTCAAAGCATAAATTCTATTTTCAATAATAGTAACTAATGCAATTTCGTTAAAATTTAGATTAATCAAATTACCCTCTTTATCAAAAGCGATAATTGATTGGATATTATCACTATTTTGAACAAATCTTTTTAGCTGATCACTAAATATACTTTCACGATGTAATTGTGCATGTACAAATTCTTCTTTATCAGAATTAATTGATAGCTTAAATTTCATTTTTTCTCCTTTCGTAATTAAGTATATTAAATTTATAAAAGAAATAATAATTTATCTAGTTAACGGTATATTTTAAGCAATAATCGGTCAAAAAATAGCGCTAAAACTTATTCAAAAGCTTTAGCACTGGTATATTTTTTTAATTCTTTTATTTTTCAAAAATAGTAATTTTATCTATATTAAAAAATTTCAACTCTAGTTCCAACTTCTACACATGGAAATTCTTTAGCTTGCACGTATAATGAACCTGGCAATTCTGCCTTTTCTTCTCCTGTAAATTTTACAGCAATATGCCCTAGATTCTTCAAATTTGTATTAACTTCATTACCAACTGCAGTAATTTTGTAACTACTCTTACCAATTTTAAGAATCATTCCTGCCTGAATATCTCTTTCAAGATTATTAATATCAATAATAAAACACGAATCACGAAGAGCACTAGGTGCTTCATCTCCAAAAAATATTAACATATTTACTGCTTCAAAATCTTTTGCATCTTTACCGATTTCTTTAACTACAGTTTTAAATATTGGTCGAGACATTATTTTCATTTAAAAAACCTTCCTTTTTTCTATTTTCCTGTATACAAACCAAAACTTGCTAACCATGCAACAAATACACGCGGTACACCATTAATAAAGCGTGAATATAATACTGAAGTAACACCGACTTCAACTGTCTTTGCTTCTGCATCCATCAATCCTAATCCAACTGGAATAAAATCACATCCATTTTGAGTATTAATAGCAAATAAAGCAGGCAAAGCATATTGAGGTGGAATATTTCCTTTACCAATTTCTACACCTATTAAAGTTCCAATTATTTGTCCAATTACACCACCTGGTCCAAGTAATGGAGATAAAAATGGCAAAGAACAAATAAATCCTAAAATCATTAATCCCCAAATATTACCGGCTAGAGGTGTCATAAGTTTAGCAAACCATTTACCAATTCCAGAAGCATTAATGATACCAATAAGCAAAGAAACAAATGCCATAAATGGTAAAATTGTTTTAATTACAGTATCTACAGACTTTTTAGCAGCTTGATTAAAGGTTGCAACTACTTTACCAACCCCAACACCAATTCGAGCTACCCAACTATCATTATTTTGCTGAGTTAATGTCTTTTGAGTATCAATATTAGCTCTATTATCTTTAGTATCAACTTTTACAGCTGATACTTTTTGAGATTCAGTATTATCAGTTGCTGTAATTTGATCAACATCAACAGCTGATACATATAATTTAGGAGTTATAAATTGTGCTAATGGACCTGATTTTCCGGTGGGTAAAATATTTATCGTCTTAATTCCTTTCTTTGGGTAGATACCACATCTCAAAGTACCACCACAATCTACTACTGCTACTGCAATCTCATTATCAGGAATTGATGTTTTAAACCCATCAACAGCCTTCATTCCAGTTAATTTAATTAATTTATCAATGATAGCTGGACGATTGCCACCTGTTACATATAAAATAGTATGCTTTTCATCAGTAGGTGTGATAATTAAAGGACCACCCCAGCCTCCAGAGCCATGAACAATCTTTACACTTTTCCATTTATTCATAATTCAATTCACCTCCATAATTAGACTATTGAGAAACATTAGCTTTTTTAGATAACTTGATTCCAGTTGTTTTACATACATAAGCAGTAGTAAAATCAGTAATCCAACCACCTATAAAATTCATAATCAATCCTACAAGCATATAACGAATAGCTAAATCCATAGTATTTAAGCCTAACTTTTGAACACCAGCTGCTATTCCCATCCAAATAAAGTATTCAGCTGGATTAATATGTGGAAACACTCCATTACTTGTATGACAAAATTGTGCACATGAAGCATAGTAGCTTGGCTTATAATATTCTGGTAAAAACTTTCCCATTGTATGAGCCAAAGGATTGCCTAACATAAATGCTGCAATATAAGGTAATACCATATATCTCATTATTGGGTTACTAGAAGAAGCCTGAGCAAATTTGTTCATCTTTTTTTGCCCGATCATAGCTATTAAAGCATTCATAAATACTAACATTATTAAAACTAACGGAATAATGGTTGCTACCCAATTAGCAAATTGTTTACCACCAGCTTGAAACAGTCCCATAAACCATGTAGCAAAGTTAATTACGGTTTTCATATTTGTCGCCTTCTCTTTATTGCATTAAATTTACTTATTAATTCATTTTTCCATAAATCAAAAACTGGTAATGAAAGAAAATTTGTACTTGTATCTAAATCTGATCGACTCAATTTTCCAGTTTTATAATTTATATAGTTACGATAAGCATTTAAGATACATTCTCTAGTCAATGAATCATATTTTTGAAGTTGATTATAATCACTAGCTAGTAGTGGTAATGACTTTCCATTTAATACTTTGAATTCTTTAAATCTTGCAAATATAGTTACACCTTTCATTATTTTTGCATCTTTTATATTTGCATCCCTATCAATATTTAACAGAATTAATGTACCTGCTCTAAATTTTTTAGGATTTTTTCCTATTAAAATTTTTCCATTTCTACTCATATTTCTAAATGTTTTCACAAAATTTCTAATTTGTAAAAAACCTAAAATACTTTGAAGTAAAAATACTATTCCTAATAGTATTGATATACATAAAACATCCATTTTAAATACCTTCTGCTATTTGAACTAGGGATTGAGAATTATCATATTCCATGAAATTTTTATGTAATATTTCATTTCTAGAAACCAAACCTATAAAATCATATAATCGAGATGTAGCGTCAACTAAATCCTTATTTATACCGTCTGGTATTCCTATTAAAAAAATTAATTCTAACTTATTTTTTCTAAATGAAATTTTATTATCAACTATTCCAACACTAACTAATATTCTATCTTTATTAGAATTATCAATTGCATGAGGAATAGCAATTCCATTAGCAAAAATATTATTTGTTTTCTTTTCTCGATTCATCCAAGAATGTTTAAAATTTAAATCTAACTCACCAATTTTTATTTGCTGATCAATCATTTTATTTACAGCATCATAATATGTTTCTGCCTCAAGATGATTCACTGATAAAATAATTTTATTTTGTTTTATTAGTTGCTCAATTACAGAAATTTGCATAATAATAGCTAGTGCTTCTGGACGAAATGCTGTTCCTACATTAATTACTTGAAGATTATTAATTGCTAATGGTTTATCTGCAAAAATTAATAAATATTTTTTATCCGATTGATTAAAAGTAGTTATATTATTAAAAACATCTATCTTTAAATTTTCAAATACATTATTTAATTTATTTTGAATAAATTCACGAACAGAACTTCTTATTGAACCGATAAAAGCTATTTTTACTTGATTTACTGTAATTGCAGATATTTCTTCTAAAAACATTTCAAAATAAATCACATAATAATTTATTTCATTTTTAGTAAGTTCAATATCATATTTTTCATTAATTATATTTGCTAGTTCCAAACTAAGTTCTAATGAAATAGGATAACTATCTGAAATATTTTGTGGTAACACTTCAACTAATGGAATATACAATAACCTCCGATTAATTGAATAAAGTAAATGCCATTTGAATCTCTCATATACTGTTTCAGGAACTAAACCATTTTGTAATAGCTTTTTTCTAAATGGTTTAAAAAGCATTTGATAATTTTCTTGAAAAACTGCAATAATTTTTTTAGAATTTAAATATTTATTTTTATACAAATTTAGAGGAGAAAGTATATAAGTTAATTCTAATTCCGTAACTTTTGGAAAAATTTCCTGCAATTGTTCAAGCAAATCATTAGCTAAATTTTTATTCCATAAAGGATAAAATCCTTTAGGCAAATTATTTAATGTATAGCCATATTTATTAAATAGCTTTAATGAAATAATATTATTTATTATTCGATTAGCTGTTTGTTTTGGAATTTCAATTTTACTTAAATATTCCGAAAATTGTTGTAGACTATTAATCCAGTCATATTTTGAAGTATAATTAATAACTAAATTTCGAAGGACAGAAATTTCATCAAAGCTCGTTGCAAAAGTGATTTTTATTCCTTTACCAGTTTTAGAAATTACTTTACCTTTATATAACACTAATTCCTGTCTAATATCCTTAAGAACTTTATTAATAACTTTTCTACTAACAGTTAATTTATCAGCAATTTCATCAATTGAAACATAATCTTGATTTTTAATTAGAATATCAATAATATATGCTTTTTGCTTTATTGGATCGTTTAAATTTAATTCACCTTTTAGAAATTGAGTCTCTAAGTTTATAAATTTTGAATAGTTATTTATTGTTAATTGAAATCTTTCAACACCTACTGAAATATGTGCAGAATCACCTAAAATATTATTTAACTCTGCTATTCGCTTATTAACTGTTTTAGCAGAAATATCATTATATACTGCAATTTCTTGCATCGTCATTGAACCATTTTCAACAAAAAGTTTTAATAGTTTAAATAAACAACTATCCATCTCGTTCCTTTCTATCAGCCTCTAGATTTGCCACCTGCCACATTAATAGTTACACCAGTGATATAACTTGCTCTATCTGACAAAAGATATGCAACTAAATCTGCAACTTCATATAAGTGACCACTTCGTCCCATTGGTGTAGTTGTCGTACTCTTATAACCAGCTCGTAATTGATCTACTGTAATATTTCTTGTATATGCTAGTGCATTTTCATAAGTTGGCGTTCTTAATCCTGTTGCTTCCATAATTCCTGGTGCTACTCCAGCTACTCTAACATTAAACTTTCCAAGTTCTTTAGCCCAAGATCTAGTAAAGCCATTAATTGCGCCCTTTGTAGCTGAATAAATACTTTGTCCTTGTGAACCTTCAAGTCCTGCTTCTGATGACATATTTACAATTACTCCATGCCTTTGTGCTACTAAATATCTACCGACAGCTTGAGATAATAACATTACGCTTTTAACATTAACTGTAAACATCTTCATCCAATCAGATTCAGTCATTTCATATTGACTTTGTGCTTCTTTATTATCTACTAATAATCTTGGTAAATTAATTCCCGCATTATTAACAACACCATCAATATGTCCAAATTCATCAATTGCTGTTTTTACAGTAGCTTCAACATCATCTTTATTAGTTACATCTGTATGACAGTAAATAATACGATTATCCATATTTTTTGGTTCATTTAAATCTGCATCAATAACAATAGCCCCTTCATCTGCTAGTTCTTTTACAATTGCTGCTCCAATACCAGATGAACCACCTGTAACAATGTAAACTCTGTCTTTAATATTTAGCCAATCTTTCATTTTAAATTTCCTTTCTGCTTGCTTATTACATTATCAATATTAATGTAATCGCTTACAAAAATTAATAACCTTATTTTCTTAAAGATTGGAATAAATGGTGATTAACTTATTAATTATTAAACTTATATTTTTATTTTCTTTACTATTTAAATATACTTATTCAATCATTATTTGTAAACTGCATTAAAATTACTTTTTAATATTTAAACTTCCAATCACTAGTCAACTCATTGCAGTAAACAAAACTTATAATTGCACTAATTTATGTAAGCGCTTTTCTAGTACTATATAAATGTAAAGAGAAATAAAAAAGAAAAGGAGGTTAATAGCTTGGAATATGTTAATAAAAATCTAGTACTTGCTAAACTAAAAGCTACTGACTACAAAGATGCAATTACTCAACTAGCAAACTTATTGCAAAAGCAAGGCTATGTTAATAAAGATTTTGCTCAAGCAGTACTAGACAGAGAAGAAATTTATCCTACAGGTCTTCCAAGTGGCAAAGTCAATGTTGCTATCCCACATACAGATATTAAATATGTAAATTCTCCAGCTATTGCATTTGCAAGCCTTGAAAAACCAATTAAGTTCAAAAACATGGCAGATAAATCACAAGAAATAGATGTTAATTTTATTGCAATGCTTGCTATGAAAGAACCACATAGTCAAGTTAGTTTATTACAAAACTTAATGAAACTATTTCAAAAACAGAATTTGTTAAAAGAACTTACTTCAATAACTAGTAGTTCTCGGCTTTTTGAACAACTATCAAATTACTTTGAAAAGGAGGTTTAATGAATAATGAAATATATAGTTGACTTTATCGAATATATTGTCAATTTGGGTCCAACTGTCATGATTCCAATTATTTTTCTGATTTTTGGATTATGTGTAAAAGTACCTTTCACTAAAGCACTTCGTGGCGGTTTAATGGTTGGTATTGGATTCATTGGTTTAAATGCTACTGTTACAATTCTAACTGAAGTTATGAATCCCGCCGTCCAACAAATTATCAAAGTTATGCATATTAACTTATCTGTAATTGACGTTGGTTGGCCTTCAGCTTCCGCAATCGCATATGGTTCAGTAGTTGGAGTAACTATGATTCCTTTAGGAATTGCGATTAATGTTGTAATGCTTTTAACCAAAACAACTTCCACTATTGACGTTGATATTTGGGACTTTTGGCACTTTGCATTTACCGGATCCCTCGTCTATGCATTGACTAATGATATGTTATTAAGTCTGTTCTTAGCTAGTGTGAATATGATTATTATTATGGTAATTGCTGACAGAACGGCACCTTTATCAGAAAAATACTTGGGACTGCCTGGTATATCAATCCCTCATGGTTATGCAGCATCATTTGTTCCATTTGCTGTAGTAATTAATTGGATTATTGATAAAATTCCCGGTATTAACAAAATTCACCTCGATGCTAAAGACTTTAATAAGAAATTTGGTAACTGGGGTGAACCTACTCTTTTAGGTTTTGTTATTGGTGTCTTAGTTGGACTTCTTGCATATGGTTTTGTTCCTGGAATGGATTGGCCAACCAAGATTGGTAAAATTTTATTGATGGGTGTAACTTTATCAGCAGTTATGATTATTACACCAAAGATGGCTGCTTTACTTCTTCAAGGTGTGGTTCCTGTTTCCAATTCAATTCAAAAATTAACTCAAAAACACTTTGGTGGACGTAAATTTTACATTGGTATGGATACTGCTGTAGGTATTGGTAGTCCAGTAGTCTTGGCTTGTGCTACTTTAATGATTCCATTATCTTTGATATTTGCATTCCTTTTACCAGGAAACAAATTCTTACCAACAATTGGTTTAGTTGGATTTGTCTTTATGTTTCCATTAATCGTTGCAGTAGTACACGGTGATTTCTTCCGTTCATTCATTATTGGTGCAATTAACGTAATTATTGGATTATGGATTGGTACTAACTTATCACCATTCTTTACTCAAGCTGCTAGAGCTGCGCACTTTGCAATTCCTAAGAATTCAACCTTAATTGGTTCAATTGACTATGAGTCAAACCCATTTCCATGGATCTTATTCCAATTAGCTCATACTAAATGGATTGCTTATCTTTTTGGGCTTGTAGTGTGCGGTATTCTCTTGGCTTGGAATCACCACTGCATTGTAAAAAGTGAAAAAGGTACTAAAGATAAATCTCAAGAAAAACCAGATATTGCAAAAGCGTAATATAAATTTAAATATAATTAGGAGGATAAAATTATGAAAAAGATTATTGTTGCTTGTGGTGCAGGTGTTGTAACAAGTACAACTGCAATGAATAAAATTAAAGAAGAATTGTCAGATCGTGGCTACACAGAAGGTACAGACTATAAGTTGATTCAAACAAGCGTTCAATCGGTCCCATCAATGGCAGATGAAGCTGATATGGCAATTACTACAACCCAATATGATAATGATGAAATAAAAATCCCTGTATTAAATGGTTTACCTCTTCTTACAGGAATTGGAGCTGACGAAGTTATTGACCAAATTGAGGAACTAGTCAAAGAATAACATCAACTTAATTTAAAAAGGTTAAGACTGCCATAGTCTTAACCTTTTTTATAGGAGTAAAATATGCAACAAACAACTCAAGCTTTAGAATTAATAAATTATATTACTAATCAAAAGCGCTATGTTAGTTTAGAAGAATTATGTAAATATTTTGATGTTTCAAAAAGAACTATTTTTTATCGAATTAAACTGGCAAATAATAAATTAGAAGCAAATCATTTGCCTAAAATAAAAAATATTCGTGGAATGGGCTATTGGTTAGATAAAGATATAAATAATAAATTTCAAACAACTAAAATTCAAAAACTTGATATAAAAAATAATAAAGAGAATAGAATTAAAGAAATAATTTGGCAATTAATTATTAAAGATACCCCTGTTTCAATTAATAGGTTAGTCGATTGTTTAGAGGTTTCTCGAAATACAATTATTAATGATTTTAAATATATCAAAGAAAAATACCCATTTCTGAATCTAACAACTAGTACAAATGGCCATGTCTTAAATTGTAGTGAATACAATAAACGCAGGTTTATTTATCAAGCACTCCAAGATAATGACTTTATCAATCATAAAATAGCATCCCTAAATACATCTACCATAAATTCTGCTCAACTAAAATTTAATTTCAATAATTTAGAGCATCAGCTTCAATCAAAGTTTACAGAAAGCGCGCGTAAAAGATTGCTTCAATTACTTAACTTTATAAGTTACAGAATTGTTCACAATAATATCATTGAAAATACTTCTATCAGTGACTTAACTGAAGTAAAACCTGAATTCATCACGGCTATTACAAACTTTTTAAGGCAATATAATATTAATCAAAAATCAGAAATAATTTTCTTTAGTAAACTAATCTTGTGTGAACAAGTAAAGGTAATCAATTATATTAACTCTGAATTTCAAGAAAAGATGTTAGCAACTACTAAGTTAATTATCAATCGTTATAATCAAATCTCTGGTATTAATATCAATTCTAAGAACTTTATTCTTGCATTGAGTAACCATCTTTATGCAACTTATTTTAGGAGTAAATATTCTTTTACTTTTTCTACTCCAATTTTAAAAACTATTGAAAATAAGTTTCCTGAAATGGTAAAGTTTGTTCAACTAGCTTGTAATCCACTATCAAAAATTATTGGAAAACCTATTCCTATAGATGAAATTGCTCTAATTTGTTTGTACTTTATTTCTTATAATGGAATCTCTGATGATATTTCTGATTTTCTTGCTAAAACTAATGATATTACAGAAAGTTTAAATGCAGACGTTTTACTAGTATGTACTAGTGGAGTAAGTTCTTCAACAATCCTTTATTCTAATCTCCACAAGCGCTACCCTCTTATTAAGTTTTCTAAATCATTAAGTATTAATAATTTAGAAAAACTAATCCGAATCCCAAATACTGCAAAATTAATAATTACTACTGCCCCAATTAATGAGACTAAATTTGATATTCCAGTAATCAAAGTAAAATCATTAATGGATCAGCGAGATAACTATAAAGTAGATAAAACTTTAAAAAAGCTCTTTCCTCAATTATCTATAGATCAAAATAAATCTATTAAAAAATTAATGGAAATTATTGACCAAAATGCACAAATATATAATGAAGAAAAGCTCAAAAATGATCTACGTGAATACCTTTATCCTTATTCTTCAAATGAGCAATCTGAAAAAACTAAATTAAGATTATTAGATATACTATCATCTACTAATATTGAATTTCTTAAACATAACTCTTTAAATGAAAATATTTGTACACTTTGTTCTAGTTTAGAACAAAGAAAAGTTATCACATCCGACTATAAAGAAGACATTCTTAATCTAATTAAGCAATATGGACCTTATATGTTAATGTCGACTAATGTCTTCTTAGCTCACGCAGCACCAAGTTCTCATACTTTAAAAGCTGGGATTCAAATTGGAATTTTAAAAAATTCAATAAGTATAGAAGTAAATGGATCAATCTCCAAAATTGAATGCATTATCGTACTATCTCCTGGCTTTCACCATGAACATGATAGAGCATTAGCTGATTTGATTAATATAATTTCAGATAAGAATCTCTTTAACAAAATAATTAATAGTCGAAGCAAAAGCCAAATTTATACTTTGATTCGACATTATTTCAATGAGAATTAAAAAGTAGGTGCTTAAAATGAAAATTAAAAATATTCAATTTTATGTAATTATGATTCTAGGATTAACACTATCTTTAAGCTTTTCAATTTTTGAATTTATTAAACTCAATTCCCAGTCTGGTATTATTAACTTAATCACAGCAGCAATGTTTACTATGTTGATTCTGCACAAGTACTTAGTAGATAAAAATGCTAAAAAAGCTCTCAAAGTCTTAAACTGGATAATTATGCTATTTGTCTTTATCTGTATAGCTGCTGAAAGTGGAATTATTTTTTAGATTTACTAGAAAATAAAAAGCTCCTCAGGTTCGCTTGAACTTGGGGAGTTTTTGAAGTCGAATTAGTTAACTAATTATTGAAATTATGCGAGGTACTAGTTGAATTATTATATTTTACTTGAGTTTATTAAAACTATTTATATTCAAAATTTGTAAATGAAACTTTTTTATTTAACAATTCTATAAAGAACTCATTCACTTTATTACTGTTATTATTCTTATTACTCTTATTACTCTTATCTTTAACTTTATATATCTGTTCTTTAAAATAATCAAAATCCATATTATGAATTTTAATATCCTTATGATCTACGTAATATTGTTTTATATCTTTTTTAAAATTATCATTTGTTATACTTCTATATAATATCTCATATCTCAATAACCAGTGCTTTCCAGTAAATGCATCATGGATAAAGTCATCTACTACAAGCAAGCCTTCGATCATATCGAAGAAATTATTTTTATCTAACTGACTCATATTGCTTTGTAAAATAAAACTATGGACTAAAAATAATAAAGTAAAATCATCTACCTCAATTTGTTTTTTAACAATTAACTTTTGTATTTTATTATTCATTTTTGATGATAATGAGATATTTAATTTGTCAAATAATAGAAGAATGCTATATGCTTCTTGATTCATTTCATTTTCTAAATAAAAATACAATCTTTCAGAGAAAAAATTTTCTTTATCTATATTTAATCCCATTCCTAAGTTTTCTATAAAATGTTTTAAATAATCAGTAACAAAATTGTCGTGTAACTTATTTTCCTTTTCTTGTATTTTATCCAGTAATTGAATAAATGGTAACATTAATTTTGAATCCGAAAGTGCTAATTGTAATATTCTTTCAATAAATGAAGCCTGAGAATCTAAATTTACTTTATTTTCTTTTTCTATTAATGCATGAAGAGCTTTATAAAGTGGTTGTTGTGATTTAATTTCTATATTTTTTTCATAGTTAATTGAATTTATAAAAAACATTAATACTCGTAGCGATAGTTTTTCTGCACCTTTCGTATTTGATAATTGTTCTCTATTTAATACATCATAAAAATTATCATAGCTCTTTTTTATATTGTATGAATTATAGTTACTAAGAAAATCAAATTCTAATTTAGATATTTGCTTTTTTGATATTTTAGTCACTGTATCAAGCTTAATTTTTTCCAACAAATTATCAAAATATCCTATTAAATGTGGTCCTTTTTTAATTTCTACAAAAGTAGTATCTTCAGTTTTTTCATCATTAATAGATATATCATATTTTTGAGTAATTTTTTGTAATACCCGTTTTATTAATGATAATTCTTCTGGAACATCATATCCAAACGTTATATCATCCACATACCTATTAAAGGTTATCCCAGTTTCTTTAAAACTTTCTCGAAGTTCTCTATCAATATATGACATAAAGTATTCTACTATAATGCGAGTTATAAGATTTCCAGTTGGTAACCCATGCGTTTCCCCATTTTGTTCTGCTCTAATTGCATGATCTAATAAATTAGCCGTACTATCACTATCATGTCTGAATTTTTTAGCTTTTTCTTTTCCCATTAAAATCCAGGCAATAGCATGAGTATAAAACGAATGATAGAAATTACTAAAATCAGTTTTAAAATAATGTGTATGTCCAATTAGTAATTTATCTTGTATAGACTTAGTAACTGAAAAACTATATGGACTATACCCAAAATATCTAGATGTACTTTCTGTGTCTGATATTAATCCTTTAATAATTTCATCTTTATTATCTACAATAATCTTAGCCAATAAACAATATGAATATAGATTTGGAAATTTTAACGGTCTTCTTACATTTTGAGACTTAGGAATTGTAAATAATATTGGAGTTGTATTACAAATACTATAGTTTTTTCTTTTTAGAGTTTCCCAAGCATTTAACTTATTAATTGCTTTTAAATTAAAATAATTTGGATATATTACATCTGTCTTACCGTAGTCATTATCTTCCGTATCAATATTTTGATTATTAAACTCTTGAAAATCAAAATAACCTTTTATAATTAGATTTTTCCAAGAAATTATATTATTATAAAATGCTTCTTCATCAATTGGAATTATTTGTTTATCCATACTCACTTTTTGCACCTTCTTACTAATAAAAAAAGCTTCGGAATCTTATTCCGAAAGCCTTTCTTATTACTTAGTAGTCTTATAAATTATTAAAAACAATAAAACTACTAAAAGTAAATTTATGTCCATTAAAATCATCTCCTTGTAATAAAATGCCTCATTTACTACCGGAGAGTTCAATAGACAATTAAATTATATCATTTTTCATGTAATTTGCTAATAAAATTGAAGTTTAATCTATATAAATAAGTCACTTACTTGTTAAATCTCTATTAGACTCTAAACTCAATATTTTAGAATTTGATTCATGCATACGTAAATTTATAACCATATCACTTTCTTTGATATTTTTTCTATCTTTCGCAGTTGCATATCCCTCAATATAAAATCGTTTTGTAAAGCTTCTATCATTTAAATTCTTATATGACAAAGTTATTTGTAATAAAGGAAAATCTTTGAGTTTATCCAGATATTCTGTATCATTTTTATATTTCGAACCTATAGACCTTGAGTAATTAATTAGTGCTGCAATATATGTTTCAGGAATCTTAATCTCATATTGTTTTTCCTTTAAAAGACCATTTATAGTAGTTGACAATGATAAATCAAAAGCTTTTATAGAATCAGACTTGTTTATCCCTGTCCATACTATTTTATCAGGACTAATCTCCCAATCTAAATCTAATTTATTAATTAAATTTTTATCAACCTTATATTCTATAACTATATTTTTTGCAGCTTCATTGCCTACATTAATGATAAAATACTTTAACAGAGGTAAATAATCTTCATCACTTTTTCTAAATATGACTTGCTTAAATTGATTATCTAAATCCAGTAATAACTCGGGACGATGATTTCCTAAAAATGTCCAATATGCAATAAAAATTGAAAAAGAAGTTATTAAACTACCTAGCCAATTAGCTGGTACACCCCATATTCCATCATTAAAATATGATACTATCCAAAATATAAAATCCAAAGTAAGAAAAATGAAAAATATTGTTAATAATGTATTTTTCAACCAAACATTTATATCTTTAATAATAACTAATATAATAGCTATTATTAAACAAAATATTCCAACCAATAAATTAATATAATTCATCCTTTTAACTATTTCTATTATTTTTTATTAAACTTAATATTTTAGATGGGAAACAATCTTCTGTATTCTTTAAATAAGTTCCTATAATCATTAAAGAATACCATTTGTCATAAATCAAATTATTTTTAGGAGCATAAAAATCTCTAAAATTTATATCCTTTTGATTATCTAGTTCAAATGAAATATTATATACCGAATTTATTTTAATTTTATCTAATTCATTTTTTAGTAGAGCACTAAATTGACTATGATTTCCATTATTTACTATAACAATTCCTAATGGATAAATATATGTATTATTGATATTATCAGTAGTAGCAGCAAATTTATTATTAGCATCTAATCCTAATTTATAAATATTATTAATTATTTTTTTATTACTCCAAGGACAAGTAATAAAAGGAGTATTTTCTGTAGTTAAATAAATTGGTTTATCAAATATATTATAATAGATATAATTATTATTCCTCGGTATAAAATTTGATATTTCTAATTTAGGTGCAGAATGTGGATTTCGTATAACAGAATATGCAAAGTCATTATAAATAATACTATTACAAATTATTTTCTGTAAGTACATTAATCCACCCCCCATATTATAATTAGTATTAAGATCATAAGATTTATAGTCAATTGTTTTTACTAATTTACTTGGATAATTAAATGGAACTTGCTTTTTAATATTCTCCAATTCTAATTTCAAATTATAAATTTCCTTACTTTTTTTACCAAACATTTAATAGCTCTTTCTTTAATTATAAATATTCTTTTTCTTCAAATAACCAATATTACCAGTTCTGAAAAAATCTCTATAATTTTCTATTGTGTTTTCTTTAAGTATAGTAGATTTATTGGTATTTTCAGCATAGTCACAATTAGGAATAAACGTATGTGATAGTTGCTTTAAAAGTTGTTTTTTATCTTTAGAATATTTCTCAATTCTAATTCTATTACCAATAGGTATTTGATCATACTCTTCTCTAAAAATAGCTTCTATTTCATAGTAAAATATAGAATTATCTTTGTCTTTAGTAATTTCTTGCTCAAATCGCAACTGTCCTACATCGTTCGTAGTGTTTTCATTCGCTCGTTTAAATTGAGGATATTCATTCCAAATATTTCTATTTCTTACTTTCTTTCTATTATGGTTACCATAGAATAATGGAAAATCAAAATATTTTTTAGTAAATTTACCTAACAAATGACCACCATCAAATATTTGTGATTCATAACTCCCCACATAATTTATAGCTTGATCAAGATCACTTCTATTATTGTCACTTATTTTTAAAAACGGTGGTTCATATTTAGAAGTTTCGCTTTTTCTATTTAAATTCAATAAAGCATGCCAACCTACTATCTTTCTATAGAAGAATATTGGCATAATAGGCTGATCATGTTCTAAAATAGAAATATAATCTAAAATTAAACTTTTCTGTAAAGTGCTATATCTATCATTAACTTCAAAATAATTACCTTGTTTTTTATTATTTGGTTCAATATAAGTTAATTGATATTGCTTCAATTGTTCAATATCAATTATTTCCTTTTCAGAACTTAAACCTAATTTCTTTAAAACTTCATTTATATTCATTAATTATTCTCCAAATATTATATTTAAAATCAACTTAAAAAGTTTATATTAGAATAGGCGTGGTGTTAGTTAGTCGTTTTAGTCATCATTTAAAAGTGAGCTAGACTCAATTAATTAACATTTGTCGAATATTTCGCAATAATTATGCACTTACAGAATTAATTAATCAAAGAAACATCAATAAATACAAGGTTTCTGATATTATAATCTTGGCGTTGCTTATCTGGCAAACTAAAATTGGAATCAAATCATAAAAAAATTATGAATTTTTTTGCAAACTCTCTCACTCACACTTTAATTGGTGAACTAAACAGCTTATACCGTTAATCTATTTAATTAGATGTAAACTAAATCAAAAAGTAAACCTATCAAATAGATTTATGATCATTGATAACTTTTTCCTATACGCAAGCCACTTCGTAACTACAGAGTTAAAATATTACGCAATTATACAAATATTGGCTACAAATTAACCAAAAGAATTTATTATGGATTTAAAAGTCACGTGCTTGTCAATGATGAAGGGAATATGTTTTTAATTATACGGTACCAAAGCTTCAACTCATGAAGCTAAGGAAACTCCAGAATTAATAGCCACTACTAACTTGATAAATAAATATATTCTTAGAGATGAAAGCTATCTAAGAAAGAAACTACATAAACACTTAAAGCAAAATGACCATATTCTATGGACACATTATGAAAAGAATATGAAAAATGTCAAGAAATATAATAATCATAAATTATAGCTATCAGGTGAACGATTGAAAGTAATTTTTCTTTATTAACTTATTACAATGCAGAAAATAACATAACTTGTAGTTTAATAAAATTTCAAGAACAGTTAGTAGTTGCAATATTAGCACCAAATATGGCTTATTATCTAGAATGATTTAACTAGCACCATGCGTATTAAAGTATAATAACTCAGTATTCTTTTTGGAGAATTATTAGTTTCTCTTGTACCGTAAAAATATCTATAATATTAAATCTCTATTTTAATTAGTATTTTTATTAATTAAACTCTACACACTAGCATTATATCTATAAGTAAATTGTTTTAATTTACATGGATATACCCATCTATCCTTATCCTTATAAGGGTATCCAATCATTGCTATAAAACAATTAGGAGGAAAGATAAATTCTTCTTCTCCATCTGATATAATATCTGCACATAATCCAAATATTCCTTTAGATATATAAAGCTTTAATACATTTCTATATTCATAGTCACAACCAGGAACTTTCGATAAAGTAGCACTCAAAAAGCCCTTTTCTTGAAAAGGTATTCCTTTTTTATTATCACTAATTATTTTGCTTATAATATTATCTGGAACAAATCTATACATAATTATATTTTGAGGAATTAATGGTGAATTATAAATATTCCAGTTTAGCAAAACTATTTCATTTTTCAATCTACAATTATCATGTACTCCATTATTCCATTTACCATATCGTAAATAATAATTTATTTTTAAATAATCCCATCCACAATAACCTTTAATAGGATCTATAGGTGTTATTAGCTTGTTTTGTGAATAATTTATTTCTTTAACTAACCTTTTATATCTTGTAGCCCAATTACCATAATTACGCCTTTCCCAGTCTTCCCTATCATTTTCATCAATTTCTTTATAATTTTCTATATTGTCTAATCGCTCAAATAATCTTCCATATTTAATCCTATTCTTCAGTCTTTTCATAAAATTAATCCTTTCATACTTACTATGATAAATTTAACCACATTTCTAACACAAACATTTTTCTATTTTAAAATATTAAAAATTCTCAAAAGATACACTAAACTAGTGTCTTAAAGGATTTAACTAGAATATTCGACTCTTTCTTCCTACTAAAATTTTCAATATTTAATCGCTAGTATTAACTAGTTTTAAATAGGCTATAACTAAAATCAATTAATTTAAAAAGGCCTTTTAATCTTTATACATTAGTATCTTTATGATTTTACTCAAATTAATTATAAACCTATATCTTTTCGGTAATTGCAAAATCAAATTGAACACACTTAGTTCAAAAATAAAAAAAGCCCACTTGTGACTCTTTGTTAGAATGTAAATAACTACAAATACATCTAAAACAAGGTCATAAATGGATTTTATTACATTCTACCATAAATTATCATGAAAAGGACAAACATCTTATTTATGAAAATAGAATTTATATTCAAACTCTGCTTAAAGAGGGGCTATTCTTTTAGAACTATTGTCTGTAGATTAAACTATTCTGCTTCTACTGCCTCTTATGAAGTACGCCGTGGTATTTATCGACATAAAACTGCCATTGGTTAAGATAAATACAGCTCTAATCGACTAAAATCAGGCAGAAAATGCAAATATCTAACTCACAAGTCTTTTATTGACTACATAGAAAACACTTCTTTGACGATAAATGATTCTTAGATAGTTCCATGGCAGATCCTTGGTTATTGGTGAGTTCACTAGTGATTAAGTAGTTGCTACTTTTATCTAAGTTATTATTATATAGTCACTATTTTTACAAATAATTCTCTTCTATTTCCATTCAAAAACTCCTGAAATTCTGCTTCACTAACCATTTTAATACCTAAAATTAAAGGTAGCATCCATAAAATGAAAGCGTTTGGAATTATTGGAGAATCTATATTTTTCTTTTTGTAATATCTTTCTTCAAGAGCTTGAATATTCACCCTGAAATGCGCTAATTCTCGTAATTGAAAATTAAAATAATCTTCAACTACCCTACATATTTGTTCTAAAATACTTAAAATACTACTATTTAAACTACGATCTGTATTTTTATTTTTTAAATATTGGAGATAACGCTTTTTATCAATACTAGGAATATCGATGACACTATCAAAAAATCTATCTAAATATTTTTGTGCATGAAAGTTTTCTCCATAAAAGTTATTAACTGAATAACTTAGTTCTTCTATATCTACAGAAAACACAAAAACTACATTATCATTAAAAAAATAATGCTTTATTCGCTCTAACAATTTTATTGAAAAATTAGGATTACATTTATCTAGCTCATCAATAAAAACTATTAATTTTTCATTATTCCCTATATCATCTAAAAATTTATTAATATTATTCTGAAAGTTCTTATATTTTACTGCTTCTTCGAAGTCAATATTTCTATTACCAGATTTAATTAATTGGGATGCCAATTTATCTCAATCTTTCCCAGTCAATAATTTTATTGTTTCACTAGCTAATTTAAATATATTAGATTTATCATACCTTGGAAGAGTAGCTAATTGAAAAACAATAGTTAAAATTAATGAAAGTACTGGATCCTCATCGCTATCGTTAATCCAAGCATCATAATATACTGTCTGCATCTTTTGTAAATTTGAAAAATTATATTCAGATTCATTTTTTAAAACTGTTTTAAATAAATCCTGACTATTAGAGTTAAATGAATCTAATAGAGTTAAATGAATCTAAAAGTAATTTTGTTTTTCTTGTATAAAAAGTTTTACCTGAACCCCATTTTCCATTTAGAGCAATAGAATAATACTCTTTAATTGTACTTAACAAAGAAATAAAATCTAATATTGAACTGTTTATTCCTAAAACATTATTTTTCAATTCACCCTTTAATACATTATTGCTCGGAATAACTTCTAATGATTTCATAAATATCTATACCTTATTTTCTTAAATACCGCCAATGTGCATTGTGAATTTCAAAAATATATGTTTTTCTAATTTTATCAATATAAATGAACTTATAAAAACTATTATATTAGATAAAATTATAAATATCGCTATTTTATATTGAGTTGAACTTAAAGCTTCAGGAACTTGTATTAAATTTACTTTTTTGCATAAATTTGAAAAAATACTACAAAACTTTATAATTCCACTTTGATTAGCAAAGATACTATTTTCAAAAGTTACTAATGCTGTTAGATTAACCACAAACAATCTTACCTTTGCCAACTTAGATTTATCAACTTTATGTGCATCATCTAAATAAGCATCTTTAATATCAGAACTTCCTAGCGTTTCTAAAGCTAATGCTCCTATTAAAATTATTAAAAAGGTTAATACCTTAAATAAAGAATAACTTCCTAATTGTTCTCTAGTTAAAAAGACAAAACATATTAATATTGGAACAATTGAAACTACTAAAAAGTAAATAATATAGAAACTTCCAAATTCCCAATTTTTTATTTCTGGTCCAAATATTAAAAGTAATAGAATTATTATTATTGAAAGTCCCAGTATTGAAATCCATTCTTGATTACTATCCCACTTTGAAAAAGATGCAATAATAGCAAAAATAAATATATACGAGAATCCTATAGATAATATATTTATTATTTCCCCATTAAACTTCTTAGAAGTATTATCGATAATATTCCAAACATCTTTGAATTTACCAAATAATATTAGAATTCCACCTATGATAAGAATAATACACTCAATAACTAGTCTAATAGGATTAGATAATTCTATTAAATCAATGTATATACAAGCTACAAATAAAGCTATCAATAGCATTAATATTGAATAAAAAGTAACAGTTACTATCCCATTAATTAACTTTAATTCATGCTTATAACTTTTCCATACTGCTATTATTTCTATTATTAAAATCCAAAGAGCAAGCCAAAACTTAGAATAATGCGAAATAAAATGTAAATTATAAGCTAAAATTAACCCTGTATATCCTACAGCATATATAATTAAATAAGAAAAAACAAAATTCATAGTTATATAAGCATATTGTGAATTCTTATTAACCAATATCGAACATACAGCAAAAATCGATATATAAATGATTAAAAATATCTTTATATCACTTTCATTATTTATTTTATTCAGCCAGTTAACTGGAATAAAAAGATAAACTGAAATTAATAGTTCAATACCAATTGCGACACTTATTGATAGTACTTTTAGACAATTAATGAACTTATTAAATATATTTGCTAAACCAGATTTATTATTCTGCATATTCTTAAAAATTAAACCCTACTCTTCACCATCATTTTAGCTTTATCCAAATATTCTTCAGCAATATTATTTCTGCATAAAATCAAAATTGCAGCGTAAATTATTACAGATAACACTACTGAAAAGATAGTTCTTAAAATTAATGAATCAAAACCTATCTTACACATTAAACATACAACAACAATTCCAACACAACCAGCTAAAGAAGAAAAAACATTTTTTAATGTAGTCTTAGAAAATACAATAGGTCCAACAATATCTCTTGCTGACCAGCAATTAAGTGACATAACCATAAATTCTGCAATAACAGTACTTAAAGAGGTTCCATCATAAGACATAAATGGAATTAAAACAAAATTTAAGGCAATATTTACTACACCAGTAATCAAAGTATTACGTAATGATGCATTTTCACGTTTAGCTGGAATCAACACACATTGATTAAAAATTGTACTAAAATTAGAAAAAATAAATGCAGCTGTAATTATTTGTAAAGAAAAGATTGAATCTAAATATTTTTTTCCTGCAATAATCAATACTACTTCTTTACTTAACATTATTAGTCCGACAGCTGCAGGTAATACAAGTATAGAAATATTATTAATCACTTGTGACAAAACATTATTGTATTCCCTAATTCTTCTTTGGCCTAAAAGCATGGCTAATCTAGGAATAGTTACAACTAATAATCCACTAATTAGTCCAGCAGCAATATTATAAATTTTTACTGCTACACTATAAATTCCAACAGCATAGTCATCTTTCATTAATCCTAGAATTGTGGTATCAGAAGATACATAAAGAGTTACTGCAACGGAGGAAGCAAAAATAACCAAAATAGGTTTTAAATGATATTGCCAATTAGTCTTTTTAACTAACTTAATATCAATAAATGACTTGGCATGAATCCAATTAAGAATATTAGATCCAACACCTGCAAATACTGTTATACCTGCATACCATAAATAATCATTCGCACTTCGCACAAAAATAAAAAGTAAGATAATAGAAAAAATCTTAAATAAAATACTTCGAATAGTTATATAACTATAATCTTCATAAATTGTATATACCCATTCTGTACCTAAAGTAGTAAATAATAACTGTAAGGAAAAAATAAGAATACTAGATATATAATTATGAAGATTACCAAATATAATTAAACTAACAAATAGTAATGCATATGCAATTAAAGTTGAAATTACATTAATAGTAAAAACTTCACTTGAAAAAGTACTTATTTTTTCTTTATTATCTCGATATTTAGCTCCTTCACGAACAGCATATGTAGCGATTCCCAGACCCGCTAAAAGTAAAAAATAACCCACATAAGTGTAAGAAAAGTTATAAATTCCCATACCATCAACAGATAAAACTCTAGATACATACGGGAACGTAATTAATGGAAATATTAAATTTAATGCACTTCTTAATCCATTTAATAGTGCATTAAATCCTAAAGACTTATTTTTCATATACTACACTCAAACTCCAACTATATAGATTACTTTATTATCTTTTAATGTTTCTAATATAAACTTTGCTCTTTACATTATATTAATATATACTAGAATAATATTTCTTTTATTATATAACTTCTTAAATATATCTAAACTAGTTATGATTTTATGCATTCATAAAATTTATTAGTTTGGTATCATTTCTTAATATTGTAAAGATATTAATTTCTTTTTATATAATCACAAAAATTATTTATATCACTATCAAATCTATTAATTTGATTTATAACTTTTTCTCTGTATTTATCATATTCTGGTGTATAAACTGCAAAATTATCACACATATTAACTGCCAATTCACACAATTTTTTTACATTTAATTCATCTATCCCAAATTTATATTTTTTAGGGATTGGAATATCAATAGAATTTGCAGCACTTCCGCGATTTGCGGTGATAATATTACAATACTGCATTACAGCTTCTCTAGGCATTCTTTCTGGTCCAGGAAAATATCCTAAATCTAAATATACCTTTGCTTTTCTTAAGTTATTTAAAACCTCATTATGAGTCATATTCTGAAGTGGTTTAAAAATATAACTTGGATAATATTTTTGTAAATATTCGCTTATGCTCTCAACAACATCTTTATCCATTTTTGCAGGATTATAGACAATTATATTCTCTTTATCTTTTAAAATATTATCGATCGATAAATCATTATTTACTAAATCTATTGGACCACAAAGATATTGCATTTGAATATCTTTCACACCTCTTGAGGTAATATATTCTCTCACATATTCACAATTATATAAATGATATATGGTTTGAAAATCTTTGCTTTTTTTAACAAATTTATCAGATTTACCATTTAATTTATCTTTTATAATTCGCTTAAAATATCTAATAGGGATATAAAAAGATGACTCATTTTTGTTTGAGGTATATTTTTTTACATCTGCTAAAATATCATTATTTAAATAATACGTTAATGATAACCACCATATGACCTTTTTAGCTTTTTTAATTTTTAATAACCATCCAGTATCATATTCTGAAGTAATTACCACATTATCTTTCTGATCCTCAATATTATCAGCAATCTTTGCTTTGCTATCATTATAAAGTAATTTTGATGCTTTTATTTTTTGCCCATGATTTCCATAATACATGTAAACATCTAGACCTTTAGAAACTAAGTTATTTCCTAATTGATGTAAACTACGTGGACCACCTGTTTTATTATAAGGACAAACAATGTATATTTTCATTTTTAATCTTTCCTAAAAATATCCCTAGTATAAACCTTACTCTTTACATCATCTAAAATTGGATCATATCTATTAGCAATAATTGCATCAGATTCTTTTTTAAACTTATCCAAATCATTTACAACTTCACTGCCAAAGAAAGTAGTTCCATCGTCAAGAGTTGGCTCATAAATAATAACTTTAGCACCTTTAGCCTTAACGCGTTTCATTACACCTTGAACAGAACTTTGACGGAAGTTATCACTATTAGACTTCATAGTTAAACGATATACACCAATAGTCACTTGTTTTTCCTTGGAAGCATCATATTGATTATTATCATCATAATCATAGTATCCAGATTTACGTAAAACTTGATCAGCAATGAAGTCTTTGCGAGTATCATTAGAATTAACGATAGCTTCAATTAAGTTTTCTGGTACATCTTGATAGTTAGCCAAAAGTTGCTTAGTATCCTTAGGAAGACAGTATCCACCGTAACCAAATGAAGGATTGTTATAATGTGTTCCGATACGAGGATCAAGACCAACACCATCAATTATTTCCTGGGTATTAAGACCTTTCATTTCTGCATAAGTATCAAGTTCATTAAAGTAACTTACACGAAGTGCCAAATAAGTATTAGCAAATAACTTAACTGCTTCAGCTTCAGTGAATCCCATAATTAACGTTGAAATATCTGTATCTTCTGCCCCTTCTTGAAGCAATGAAGCAAAAGTATGAGCTGCTTTCTTTAATTTTTCATTGTTTAAATCTGTTCCCACAACAATTCTTGATGGATGAAGATTATCATAAAGAGCATGACCTTCACGTAAAAATTCAGGACTAAAAATAATATTATTAGTATTAAATTTTTCTCTAACTGATTTAGTATATCCTACTGGAATTGTAGATTTTATAATCATAAGTGCATTAGGATTATTTTCAATGACTAACTTAATTACTGCTTCAACTGCAGAAGTATCAAAGAAATTCTTTTCACTATCATAATTAGTTGGTGTTGCAATGATTACAATATCTGCATCTTTATAAGCAGAAGCACCATCAGTAGTAGCTTTTAAATTTAAATCTTTATTAGCTAAAAAATCTTCAATTTCTTTATCAACGATTGGAGATTTATGATTATTAATTAACTTAACCTTTTCAGGTACAATATCTACTGCTGTAACTTCATTATGTTGTGACAATAAAGTTGCCAAACTTAAACCAACATATCCTGTTCCTGCTACTGCAATTTTATAAGCCATCATTAATAATTTTCTCCTTTAACTAATATCTAATTAACAATCTTTATTTAAAAAAGCTATAAAAATAAATAAAATATAATTTACATAGATTTGAATATAAAACTCAAAAAAATAGCCCATTATACAAAAAGTGATAATACTTAATGCCAACAATATATTTAAATTATTTTTCGAGTGCTTCAAATCAATTAGAACTTTATAAATAAAGAACAAAAATATAGCTATTCCTATTAATCCATAATTTAATATAAATGTTAAATACTGATTATCAACAGCATTAGTCCACCCATTTACTGTTGGATGTGCGGTTAACAAATATAATGCATATCCATTTCCACCACCAAATATTTTTAACCAATCATTATTTACATAATTAATTAAAGATAAATTGGCCATACGTGCTCCTGAAGCAATTTCAGGTGAATTTATTACTATACTTAGCCTTTGAGAAAATATATTATTTATATTATCAAATATATTTGGGGCAATAATAGCAATAATTCTATAACTTACTATGCAAAATAAAATGAGTAAAAAAATATAACCCCAAAATTTTAAATTTATTTTTTTTATCTTACCCATCTTTAATAAATATATTAATAGAATAACAACGTATGCTATCCATCCTGAACGTGATTGTGTGAGTATCAAACAAAATAACGCCAATATATACATCATAACATTTAACATTCTACTTTTATATGGAATCAATAAAAGCATCATTAAAAAAATATTCAGAAATAGTGCAAAATAAATAGGGTGTGAAAAAAATAACATTAACCTATATTGTGAAGTTCCAACAGTACCAAAAGATTGAAAAGTCTTTAATGCTGCCGAATCAGTAATAAAAGATCGATATAATTGAATTTTAGTTATATATTCAAAAATTGCAAGAATCACACATACAGCAAAAAAATTTTTTAATATAACTAAAAATAATCTTTTATCACAAAACTGTGAAAAATATAGTAATATGATATAGAATAGCAGGTTTAAAATAATTAAATTTATATTACTCTTAATATTATTCATTATTAAGGATGAAAATAAAGTTATTATAACAGTATATACTAAAAATAATCCCCATATTTTCTGAGTATTATTTATTTTTATATACATATACCCCATATTAAACATCCAACCTAATAATAAAAGAATCCCGAAAACAATAATATACGAGAACAAATCATTAGTTGTTATCCCAAAAAGCATAAGAATAAAACAGGCAATACTGAGTACTACAGTTAAAATATAGTTAATACTGTTTTTCTGAAAGTCCATGCTATCTCCCTTTTGTAGCATTAATTTTATCTTTTAGTTTCTTTTTTAAAATTACAAAATTAAATATACTTTTATTTAACATCAGTTCTAATTTATTTATATGCAAATAATTTTTCATATATATTAGCTTACTTTGATGTGTTATTTGATCTTGCTTTATTGAACTATTAAAACTTTTTTTAATTGACGTAGATCCCTCATGATCATAATAAACATTGTTCAAAAGAAAACTTGTATAGCCTTTAGATTTTAATTTATAACCTAAAACAGTTTCTTCACCAAAAAGAAACATTTCTTCGTCATATCCATCTACATCTAAAAACTTATATGGATCTAATAAAAACATAGCTCCGTGAACACATTCTACTTGTAAATCTGGTAATTCAAATAAGCTTGGATCGTAATAATACTTTTTTGCAGCATATTTCCATAATTTAGTTTCAATAAGTGTCCATTGCATTGCAGTAGGTATTTTCCATGCTGGTGTACGAATTGGAATACCATTAATTCTTTGAGTTCCCGCTACAATTGCTGCATTTTTCTTAACCATTTCATTTAATAGCTTTTGTACCATTTCATTGCTGAATGACACATCAGGATTTGCTAATAAGACATAATCAGCATTTAGTTTTTCATACGCATATTTAATTCCATAATTATTTCCATAGCCATAACCACCATTTTTTGCAGTTTTATTTACAACTATTTTATTATTATTATAATAGCGATTTAGTAATTTTGAGAAAGAATTATCTGGAGAATCATTGTCGACAATTAATATAGAGTTAAAAACAGGAAAATCTTTAATTTTATCTACTAATCTAAATACTGTTTCAGCATCATTATAGTTTAATATCTCACAGACAACATTTAGCTTATTTTTCATATAAATTTTTCCTTATTGGTTTATTGCATTATAAATTAAATCAAAGTACTCTAGAGCAGTATTAGGAAACTTATGAACTCGTTTAAATCCAGCCATTCCCATTTTGTACTGTAACTCAGGATTATTGATGAATTTTTCAATTTCTTTTTCTAAATCAAAAACGAAATTGTTCCCACGAGAAACAAAAAAAGCACATGAATTTGATAAAACACTAGGTAAAGCACCAGATCTAGCAGCTATTACAGGCAACTTCATTGCCATAGCCTCTAATGCTACAACACCAAATACTTCCTCCCATTGACTCGGAATAACAACTACATTAGATATTCCATAAATTTCATATAACTTCTTATTATCAACATATCCAGTAAAAATTAGTTGATTTTCCAATCCTTTCCCAATTTTTTGTAAATGTTGCATATATCGATCTTCTGAACTAGTTCCAAAGAAATTATTTCCTACAATAAGACATTTAATATTTTTTTGATGCTTAAAGGCTTGCATTGCAAGAATCAATTTATCAATACCCTTATCGCTACATATTCTGCCCACAAAGGTATAAACTGTATCTTTCTTTTCTATACCATACTTTCTTCGAATAGATTCTATTTTTTTTATATCTAATTGACGGAATTGTTCTAAAACTATTGCATTAGATATAACTTTTACTTTTTTGGCACCTAACTTTTCTAATTTATCTTTCAAAAAATTACTTACTACAAAAATACAATCAGCAGTATTAATTATATTTTTTGTTTTTTCTACAGTTTTTGCTGGATCACCGCAATCAATATTATTATGTAAATGAAAATAAATTTTTTCATGATTTAATTTTGGAAGTAAAAGATTATATATATCCATATTATTTTCAACTAAAACAGCATCATAATAATTTGTTTTAAAAGCTTTTACCATTGCATAATTAATGTAATTAAATGGTATTTTTAATTTTAATGCTATAGTTATTTTGGACTTAAGTCCAAAATAACTATGTTTAAAGAATTTATTTTCTTTATTAGGCTTAATCTTAATCAAATTAGTATACTTATACTGTATATTTTTAAAATTAGAATCACTAATAGTATATAAATCTATATCATATTTATGATTTGCTTCATTTCCATCGATTATATCTTCAATTAACTGCTCTACAGCTCCACCTTTTACAGCAGGAACAGGCTTAAATCCTGGCGTTAAAATTGCTAACTTCATCATAGTTTATCACCTAACCATGTAACTTAATAATAAATTGATATATTGGAAAAGCAATATTACAAATAACTACTTTTGTAGATAATTTTATTCCATCTCTTTTTAAAGATATTCGATAATCTTTTATTATATTTTTACATTCATTATATGTTAAGGAATTTGGAATTCTACACTTTTCTTCTGCTTTTATGTATTCAAATGCTAATATAGTTAATAATTTATTTTCAATTTCATAAGCTTTTAAATATTTATCCTTTAAAAATGCTACGAGTTCTTTCTGAAACTCTACTCTGTTCTTCAACATTCTAAGTCCTTTAATAGTATTCATTTGATGAATAATACTATTATTATGTTGCCGATAAAAGTAAATTTTTAAAGGCAAAATTCCAATTTTATTAGCTACATTTATTAACTTATATGTTGTAGCTATGTCTTCATAAACTTTTCCATCCGGAAATGTAATATTTTTAAATAATTCTTTTTTAAAAATTTTATTCCAAAGGAAATTTCCAAATGAAATACTGCCTAATTTTTCAAAACACTTTTCCTTTGAAATTGGCTCAAGTTGTAAAATTTTATTATTATATTTTGGATTTCTTTTTTTAGTAAAGCTTTCATATCCAAAAATGATTAAATCATATTCTCCTTGATTAATAATATTATTTAAAATATTAACGTAATTAGATGAAACTATGTCATCACTATCTATCCATGCTATCCAGTTGCCCTTAGCTGCCTTCAAGCCAGTATTTCTTGCTGCAGCTACTCCCATATTTTTTTGATGTATAACTTTTATATTATTAGACTTTCTTTGAAGATTATCACAAATTTCTGAAGTTTTATCAGTAGAACCATCATCTACAATAATTATTTCCATATTTTTAGTTTGTGAAACCATAATAGAATCAATACATTCTTTAATATACTTTTCCCTGTTATATACAGGAATAATAATTGATATATCTTTCATAATACTTACTTATCTTTTAAAATTATTTCTTTAAATTTAACATATGCTTCATCCCACGAAAATTTCTGAGCAGTCTTTACTCCTGCGCTTGCAAGTTTTATTCGTAATTCCTTATTATTCATAACCATCTCAAGGTTACTTTTTAAACTTCTATATTCATTTACCGGAGACAATAAACTGTTTACATTATTAATAGCATAATCTCTTACTCCTAAGTAATTTGTAGAAACTAAAGTTGCACCACAAGCCATGGCTTCTAATCCTGTTAATCCAAAACCTTCTTTTATTGTTCCACATACAAAAATACCAATAGAATTATATATTTCAATAGTTTTATTTTGAGAAGCATTTTTATAATATGTTATCCAGTTTGGTAAATTTTTAGGCTTTTTTCTAGTTCCAAACATTAATATTTTCAATAAAGGATATTTTTGTTTTAACTCTTTTAGTATGGCTAAAGTTTGATCACTCCCTTTATAAGGAGCTGCATGATATAACATTCCAATAATATAAGAATTTCTTTTTTCAATTGCATTTTTTGGAAAATAGCTTTTAATATCTATAGGATTTCTTATATACATAGTTTTGTTTTTACTATTTGCAGTAACAAAATCTTTTAACCACTTGGAAATCGTAATATTCGTAAATCCCGTATTATAAGTTTTAATAAGAAATTCCCGACTTACATTCCAATCTTCTAAATCTTGAATTAAATAAAATTTCTTGGCATTTGGAAATAACTCTTTAGTAGGCACGACCGTTTCAACCGAACTTGCAACAGCAATATCTGTAGTATCATTTTTAAAATAATTGTATCCATTCTTTATAGAAATCTTTTTTATATTTTTGTTTAGTTTTATCCAATGTGGACCATTTTTAGTACTATATTTTAACCACAGCCATTTCCAACTGTACTTAGGAAACCTTTTAGGATTTTCTATATATACTATATTAACATTATATCCATCTTTAGCTAACTTATTAGCATATTTAAATACTATTTTATAACCACCTATTGGTCGACGTGAATATCCTGGTAAGATAAAATATATATTTTTTTTAAGCATCATTATAGGTACTTTCTTACTAAATTATAATCTATAACATAATATGCAATATCTAAATTAGAAATATATAGTTTAAGCTTACTTTTATTTTCTAATTGATATTTTCTAATCATTGAAATTCTCTTTTTAAATATATTTATTAAATTTTCTGAATCCTGAGTATTAATACACTTATTAAAGACTTCTAAAGCTTCTTCAGTTGAATTCCACATACCAGAAATATTATTTGAAGTATTTTCTCCAGTATTAGTATGTATATACAAGTACTCATTTATAATATTTATCCGAGCTGATTTAGCTAGCATAAGTACCCACAATAACCAATCATCTGATCCATTTATTTTCAATATATTATTTATCCATTCATTTGGAATAGATGCTTTCTTAATTAAAGCCATTCCTGGAGATAGAATTAAATTGCCAATATAGAAATAATACTTAATATTATTTAGAGCTTTCATTTGATAATTAGTGGTAAATATTTTCTTTTTTACTCTACTTTTATTTTCAATATATCCATTAGTTACACTAATATCTGCATTTTTAATATTAGCTAATTGTAACTGTAAGAATTTACTATCAATATAATCATCCTGATCTAAAAACAAAATATATTTTCCATTAGATTTTTTAAGCCCATTAACTCTAGCTTTATGAATTCCTTCATTTTTAGAATTAACAATTACTTTTATAAATAAATTTTTAACTTTAGTTATAATTTTAGGAATTAATTCTTCAGGATAATCATTTACTAATATCCACTCTACCTGCTTATTTGGCACATTTAAACAAGCATTTTCAATAATCCTTATAAGCTTAGAAATATATTTTTTTCCTTTATAGATAGGTGTTATTATTGTAATATCCATTTATTAAACCTCATATAGCTGATATAGATTAATAAATTCATTAATAAATTTATTAAACGAAAACATAGTAACTAATCTTTCTCTAGATGCTTTTCCATATTCTAAATACTTCTTATTGATAATAATATTAGATACTACTTTTTCTAATTCTGAAATATTGTTTGGAGAGACAAGTTCGCCATTGTATCCCTCTTTAACCATTTCAGTTACACCACCATGAGCATAACCAATCACAGCTCGACCACACCCCATTGCTTCAAGCACAACAGTTGGTAAAGGATCAGGAGAAGTACTAGGTAAAACTAAAATATCAAAAAAATGCTCAACTGCATAATTATCTTTTCTAAACTCTGAAAAAATAATTCGATCATTATGTGGTAATTTGGCAATTTTTTCTTTAAGTTTAGCAATTCTCCATTCTTGTCCTTCAAATGCACTTCCAACTAGAAACAAATATAAATTATCTATTTTTTCTAATAAAGGCGCTAAAGCGTCTAAAAAGTCACCTTGCCCTTTCCAATTATTAACTCTTCCAATCATTCCCACTTTAATTGCATTTTTAGGAATATGCCATTCTTTATATAAATAGTCAGAGTTAACATTAGGAGAAAACTTATGGGAATCTATACCATTATAGATAACTTTTATTTTACTTGATTTTACACCACTATTTACTAAATGTTTTTTAACAGCATTCGATACTACAACTACTGTATTAGCATATCTATTAACACATTTACACAAAAATTTATTAACTAATTGCGGATGAGTAATAATTTCATGAATATGCCAAATTAGTGGTATCTTTAATTTCTTTTTTAGTTGAATTCCCTCAAGAACAGCTAAAGTATTAGCATGAATAATATCTATGTCAATATTATTAGCAGCTAAATACTTTAGAATATTATTACAGGATTTTTTATAACTTAACCCATATTCTATAATACCTTTAGGATTAAAATATTTTCTTCGCAAAATTGGATATGGAATGACATGAACCTGAATTTTATTTTTTTCTAATTCACTGCGCAATATCCCATCACTAGGTAAAATAACTATAGGATTGAACTTCTTCTTATCTAATCCTCTCGTTAATTCTAGCAGAATTTTATCTGCTCCATACATCTCTGCTCCAGCATGCAAATACAGTATATTTTTCATATAACCTCTTAGTTAATCTTTAAAAACTGTCCTTCATAATCATTAACAATTTTATTCCAAGAATATTCATCTTTCACTCTTTGAGTTGATTTTTTATCCAGATTATTAACTTGATCTAACGTTAATTTATCTGCTTTTTCAAGAAGAACCTTTAAAAATTCTGGTGTCTTACTCCAATATAAGGCAGAATCCTCTCCAACTTCTTTATTAAATCCAACATTATAAAGTAAGTTAAGCTTAGTATCCGCCAATGCTTCAAGAAGTGACGGATTAGTTCCACCAACTGAATGTCCGTGAAGATAGCCATATGCATTTTCACGAATATATTTAAGAAGATCTTTATCATAGACAGTACCAACAAACTTGATTCGTGGATCGGTATCAAAATGAGTTTTCTCTTTCAATTGTTCATAGAATTTATTCTTCTCAACATTAGTAATAATTACTAAGTCTTTATCGACATTACTTGCCATAAATTCTCGAATCATGGTTTCATAATTATTTTCTGGTACAAACCTACCAACAATTAAGAAATATTCATTTTGCTTAACTTCATGTTTACTATACCAATCTTTAACTTTAGCATTGTCGGCATTTAATGTTGAACGCACAATATCAGCACCATAAGCAATAAATGTAGTGTTAGGATTATATTTGGAATAAGTATCTTGAATATACTTTTCAATATTCTTACTGTCACAAATTAGTAAATCAGCATTTTTAACCATGCCTCCTTCACTCACCTTCCAATACTTTCTAACGGGTGCTGACCATTTAGCCCTCAACCATTCATGACCATCGGGATTTACCCAAACTTGAAAGCCATATTTATGAAATTTAGGAATGTAGCTATGAATAAATGGACCTATTCTACAAGCAAGAATATAAATAATACCATCATGTAAATTATTTTTTTTGATTTCTGATAAAGCCCAATTAAGTGCTTTAAGATCATAAATAATTGCTTTAGCTCCACCTACATTAGGAACAGTAATTTCTTGACAATCTGCTCCATTATAATCATAGTGCTTAGGACTTTTATCAAAAGTCATACAAGCCACATGATATTTAATATTTTTTGATTGTTGTTTAGTTACGAGATTATCAACAAAAGTTTCATAACCCCCATATTGAGCTGGAATTCCTTTTGAGCCAACAATAAATATATTCTTCATTACTTGCCCCTATCTCTTCTGATCCGAGTACGTTTATCATAAATAATACTATTTTTAGGTACATCTTTAGTAACTAGAGTTCCCGCGCCAATTACTGATCCACTTCCAATAGTAACTCCATCTAAAATAATTACTCCACTACCAATCCAGCAATTATCTTCAATAGTTATTCCTTTATTATTTACACCCTGATCTTTAATATCTACTTTTTTATCACGAAAGTTATGATTTTCTGCAAATAAAGATACTCTTGGTCCAATCATAACATCTTTTCCTATTTTTATTGGTCCAGAACATCCTATAAAGCCAAATGGACCAATAGAAGATCTTTCTCCCATTACAAGCCCATAACCAATCTGTCCTACTCCATAATAACTGGAAGGTCTTATTTCAGTATAACGACCGATCGTCACATTGTCCTTGAAATGTAAACCGTGAGTTGATAAGCCATGAATTTCACTATAAGCTTCAAACTTAACATTTTTTCCGCAATAAATAGAATGCTTATGAGTAATATTTACATGTTTTCCTATAAAAATTGGAAATTTATGGTGTATTCCAATTTTTAATATTCCTCGAAATATACGTTTACTAGCTTCTCTATAAATTATTAATTTATCTTTTACAGAAATTTTAGAATTAATTTGAACCATACAATTTCCTAATACGCACTATTTGGATTAACAACAACCCCAATGGTCTTCACAAGAATCTTAAAATCTTCCCAAAGACCACTATGGTTAATGTAAATAATATCCAACCAAACCATTTCATCAAAATCAGCGTCGTTACGCTTAGTTACTTGCCATAACCCTGTGCAGCCTGGTGTTACAAGCAAACGTTGTTTATCATAGTCGGTATATTCTTCCACTTCAATTGGTAGAGGCGGACGAGGACCAACAAGTGACATATCGCCGATTAAGACATTCCATAACTGTGGCAACTCATCAAGACTATACTTTCTAATCCATTTACCAACTTTGGTAATTCTTGGATCATCTTTAATCTTGAACATTGCCCCATTCACTTCATTTTGTTCTTCAAGCTGCTCCACTAATTGATCTGCATTAACAATCATTGAACGAAATTTGTACATTTTGAATGGCTTACCATTTTTTCCAATTCGTTCTTGTGAATAAAAAGCTGGGCCATGATCCTCATGCTTAATTTTTATTGCTAAGAACAAAAATAGCGGCGATAGAACTATCAATGCAACTGCACTTGCTAAAATATCAAAAGTACGTTTAACAAAACGATAAAAATATCTTCCTTGTACTTTTGATTTATCTAGTTGAATTCGATTATTCATACTCAACATTTCTTTTATTCACTCTTTCTCTCAGCCTAAAACAGCCAAAACTTCTTTTTCTTCTTTAATGGTCTCCAATCCATTTGTACATTTTCACCGTTGATGATTTTACGGGAATTTTCCTTCCAAGACTCTGCTAATTCTGGACTAAATTCTTTAGCCATTTTTTTATAAGCTTCACTTAATTGGTATTGCCTGCGAGGAAGATCGTGAGCATCACTTGCAAAAGTACAGCCTTGTCCAGCTTCAATTAACTTTCTAGACAAATCCTCTACCTTACTCCCAAATAAGCCAGTGTAAGAACTTGCTGTAATTTGAACAAGACACCCTTGCTCAATTAAAGTTTGAAGAACTTCTGGTTCTTTTAAAATGCGATTATTACGCTCTGGGTGCACAATTACCGGTGTGATACCATAACCCTGCAACTTAAAGATAGTATCTTTAGCATAAGTAGGCACATCTTCACTTGGAAATTCCAACAACATATAAGTACCTTCCTCATCGCAAAAAAGAATATCATCCTTTTCTATTGCATCAATTAAGTCACCGGATAAGCGTACCTCTTGCCCTGCAAAAACAGTCAAAGGGATATTTGCTTCATCTAGCATTTCTTGATATTGCCTAGTTAAACTAATGATATCCTTTTTATGATTGAGATATTTACCATTTAATGTATGCGGAGTAACTACTGCGTGTGTCACACCATCAGCGACAGCTTCCTTAGCTAATTTAATAGAAGTAGGCCAATCTTTAGAGCCATCGTCAATGCCAGGCAACATATGACAGTGAATATCTACTAATGTCATTATTTTGCCTCTTCCTGAGCATTGTCGCTAATTCGATTAAAGAAACTTCGCTTCTTAGGTTGACCATACCCATATCCATAGCCGTAACCGTAGCCATAGCCGTAACCACTATTTTCAGAAGTAATATCATTCATTACATAACCCAAAATGCGCACCTTAGCAAATTCAAGCATTTCAACAGCACGACGAATAGCAACTTTTTGAGTTTTACCTTGACGTACTACTAAAATTATACCATCAAGATGGCTTGCCAATTCTTGTGTATCAGAAACTTCCAACACTGGTGCTAAGTCAATAATTACTAAATCGTAGTGAGCTTTAACCAAATCGATGAAAGTTTGCATACGGTGTGAACCAATAAGCTCAGCCGGATTTGGTGGAATTGGACCGGAAGTCAAGATTGATAAGTTGTTAACACCACTTGGCTTAACAACATCATCAAGATCAATTTCATCTGCATCTGATGTAAGCACAGTCGTCAAGCCTTTGTTATTCTTCACATTAAAAGTTGAGTGAAGGGTTGGACGACGAAGGTCTCCATCAATTAAAAGAGTCTTGCGACCAGCTTGAGCATAAGTGATTGCTACATTAGCAGTGACAGTTGACTTACCTTCACTGATGTTAGCTGAAGTAAATGCTAAAGTATTGATTTCTTTATCAACACTCATGAAGTTGATATTAGTACGAACAGTACGGAACTGTTCTGAAACAGGGCTTTGCGGATTAGCTGCAGTAATCAACTTTGCACCCTTTTTCATGGTTTCGTTAGTACCACGTTTTTTCTTAAATAATGCCATTCTGCTCGTCCCTCCTATACTCTACGTCTCTTCTTAGTAGTATTATTGTTATTCAAACTGAATGATGAAGATACATTGAAGTGAGCAATTTGACCTAAGTTAGTTAAGCCTAATTCCTTAGTTAAGTAATCATCATCACGAACAGCAGTATCTGACATTTCACGAATCATTACAACTGCAAATGAAAGGATAAGTCCAACTACAAATCCAGCCAAAGTGAAGAGTTTAACGTTAGGTGAAGTTTGTGTTCCTTTAGTTGCAGGTGCAACAATAGTAACGTTGTTAACATTCATGATTGACTTAATGCGGTCTTTGAATACTTCAGCTACTGCATTAGCTTCTGCTTTTGACTTATCAGGATTATCTGACTTAGCACTAATTGAGAAGACTTGAGATTGTTGTTGAGTAGATACAGAAATTGCCTTTTGAAGTTGAATAGCACTTACTGAATAAGCTTTACCTGAGCGATCAATTACAGCAGGCTTGGCTTTACGTACAAGTCTTCTTTGACCATTTTCATCAGTAGTGTACTTAGCAGGTTGTGCTTTTCTAACTACTTTTACTGGGTTTTCTAAGCGATTAGAAGCTTCACTCAAGATAACATGACTAGTTACGATGTCTTTATAAGTAGTAACAAGTTGCATGTTAGCTTGTTGAGTATTATAAGCTGCATTAGGGTCATTCTTGTTAGCCTTTTGGTTAACTAAGATTTGTGCGCTTGAAGTGTACTTTGGTGTAATTGCAAAACTAGCAATTCCCCAACCTACAAGTGCAAGTCCTACACTCCAGAGAATGAGTGCCCAGATGTGTTTTCTACAGATGCGAATTAACTGAGTTAAATCAATTGTATTTGTTGAATCTTGTTTTTGTTCCATTCACTTATTCCTTATTAGTTACAGTGGTTGTTGGAAGGTCAAGTGCTTTTCTAAGTTTATCAGATACACGTTGACGTTCCTGCTTACTTATGACTTCAATTTCCATAACGCCAAACTTAACGTTATTGGTTTCCTTACTTACACCTTGAGCGTGGTCTGGAGTAACGTTTTCAGTAGCTTTACGGTAATCCATACCAATCTTGTACATTTGGTTCATAGTAAGGTCGGTTTGCATTTCATCTGCAATTGAATTGAGAAACTTAGTATTAAGAAGAGTAGTTGGTGAAACTGACTTCTTAAGAAGTCCCATAACAATTCGACGATCACGGTCTTGTCTACCATAATCTTGACGAGGGTCACCATGGCGAAGTTGAGCAAATGCTAGAGCCTTCTTACCATTCAAATGGTAAGTTTTACCTTTTTCAAAGTGATAGCCCATATTATCGAAAGTCAATGGTGAAACAACATCCACACCACCAACTTGGTCAATTGTTTTTGGAAGTGCACCCATATTAATCAAAACATACCCATCAATTGGTACACTGTAGTATTTATCAAGAGTTTTGATTGTTTCAGATACACCACCTAAAGTGTATGCTGAGTTAATCTTTGTAACGCCATAACTCTTAAAGTCTGGGAAAATTGCAGCTGAATCACGTGGAATTGATACAATATCAGTTGTACCTTTCTTAGGATTGATTGACATCATCATCATGGTGTCAGTGCGGCCTTTCCAGTGGCGGTCCATTGCTCCAGTATCAATACCTAAAAGTAAGATATTGATTGGCTTTTTTTCTTTTAATAATTCATCGAGATTACGTCCTTTGTTACTCGTTGTCGACTTAGCAACAGGAGTATACATGCTGTTAGTAGTGTCGCGAAGATTCTTGTACATCATACCAGCAACAAAAATACCAGCAACTACCACAACGCCAATCACAATCCAGAAGACACGCCAAAACTTGCGACGTCTTCTATGATGTCTATGGTGGTGATGATGGTGCTGGACATTTTTTTGTTTATTATCTTCTGCCATGCTCTATCCCCTTAGTTTCAAAGTTTAATAGTTTTTCAGAATCTTTACTATTATATATCGGTTTGGATAATTATGCCACCCTTTTCGGATGTTATGAAGTGACAAGCCTACTAATTTGTGATATGATACACCACTTTTCTTCTATATATGTAAAGGTTAGCGAAAGGATTAAAAAGAAATATTAAAATTTTTTGTTTGTGAAAGTTTTTATGTATAAATGACACACTTTTACACATTTATCCGGCTTCACTTTCTTTTCATACTAAAATCAAAGTAAAGAAAAAAGAACATTTTCTACTTGAATTTATTACATAAAATTTCACCAATCCTCCAAAATTGCCATCCCTCACCCATTAATTTATAATAAGCACGTACAAAAATCAGAAATATGAGGTGAAAATATGATAGATAATCAACCTAATAAAACTAAAGCTTATATTGCCGGAGTTAATTTAAAAGACCCCAATTTTGACTATTACATGGGTGAACTTGCCAACTTAGTTGAAGCTAATAACATGGAAGTAGTTGGACGCAGTCAGCAAAACGCCGAAAATGTTGTAGCTGGGACTTATTTTGGTGTTGGAAAAATCAACGAAATTCGCACAATGGCTCAAGGCTTGAAAGCCAAAGTCCTAGTTTTAAATGATGAACTCACACCTGTACAAATTCGCAACTTAGAAAAAATGACCAAACTTCGAGTAATCGACCGTACCGAGTTGATTTTAGAAATTTTCTCAAGTCGGGCTCGCACCAAGCAAGCCAAACTTCAAGTAGAACTTGCACGCCTGCAATATGAATTGCCACGCCTGCACCCTTCAGAAAACAACCTAGACCAGCAACGCGGAGGAGGCTTTGCAAACCGTGGTAGTGGTGAATCAAAACTAGAATTAAACCGCAGAACAATCGGTAAGCAGATTTCTGCAATTAAAAAAGAACTAAAAGCTGTTGAAAGCCAAGAAGAAATTAAAGCGAGCCGCCGTAATCAAAGCCGCCTGCCAAAAGTTGCTCTTGTTGGCTATACCAATGCTGGAAAATCTACCACAATGAATGGATTGCTCAAGGCTTTTTCTAATAATGAAGAAGGCAAGGAAGTTTTCGTTAAAAATATGCTCTTCGCTACTCTTGACACTAGTGTACGACGAATTGACCTGGGAAATAATTTCAATTTTATCCTTTCTGATACTGTTGGCTTCATTTCAAAACTGCCTCATAACTTAGTTGAATCCTTTAAGGCAACTTTGCAAGAAGCACGCGATGCTGACTTAATTGTCAATGTAGTTGATTCCAGCGACCCTAACATGATTCAGATGATTCGCACTACACAAAATGTTTTAGATGAAGTTGGCGTTAAAGGCATCCCAATGATTACAGCCTACAACAAAGCTGATAAGACCGACCGAACTTATCCACAGATTGAAGGCAGCGATATTCTTTATTCAGCAACCGATGAAAAATCTATCAAGATGCTGGCAGATTTCATTGTAAAGCGAATTTTTGCAAATTATGAAGAGTTTCACTTAGTTCTGCCGATTGAAGATGGTAAGTCACTAGCATATTTACATGAACATGCCCAAGTAACTAGCGAAGAGTTTAAAGATGCTGGTGTATATGTCACAGCTAATATTGCACCTGAAGATCAAGCAAAATTTAAAAAATTCATTGTATAAGAAAAACGCCCACGTTGTGAAAACGTGAGCGTTTCTTCATTATTAATTACCAAATATGAACTCGTTTTTCAGGATCAAGCCACATTCCGTCGCCTTCCTTAACATTAAAGACTTCATAAAAGTCATCTTGGCATTGCGATTGAACATTGGCACGTTCAGGACCTGGAGCATGAACATCAGTTGCAACTTGCGTCTTGATTGATTCCGTACGTTGCTTAGTTGCCCATACACGAGCAAAGTTTTCAAAGAGCTTCTTAAGATCATCACCTTCGCCTTTAGCAGCTTCAACTGCAGCAGTTAAACCACCTTGATCAGCAATATTTTCACTAACGATTTGCTTACCATTAAGAACTACTGGACCATATTCAATACCATCAAACAATTCAATTTCTGCTTGAGTACGCTTTTCAAACTCCTTAAAGTCTTCTTCAGTCCACCAATTCTTCATATTACCAAGCTCGTCAAACTTAGCACCATTATTATCAAAGGCATGACTAATTTCATGAGCAATAACAGTACCAATTCCACCAAAGTTCTCTGCACGGTCTTGCTTAATATCATAAAATGGTGCTTGCAAAATTGCTGCAGGGAAAGTTAAATCATTTCTTTGAGGATCGTAACATGCGTTCACAAGATTACCTGGCATCATCCATACTTCACGATCAACTGGTTTATGCAATTTTTCTATGTTATATTTAACAGCTTCAATTTCGGCGCTGCGAACATTTGAATAAAGACTGCCGCCATCGCTTTCTGGAGTAACCTTAAAACGATTATAAATTTTTTCAATCTTATCTGGATAACCAATCTTCAAGATAAGAGCACGAAGTTTAGTGATAGCTTTTTCTTTAGTTGCTTCTGATAGCCAAGTATTTTCTTTGATACGCTTTTCATAAACTTCAAGCATCTTATGAATCATGTCTAAGACATCTTTTTTGGCATCTTTACCAAAATAAGTTTGACCATAGTAAACACCAACTACTTCACTAAAAACTGAATTAGTTAAGCGGTATGCTTGCTTTTCACCGCTAGATAATTCTGGTTGACCAGATAATGCTTGACTAAAGGCAAAACCAGCTTCACGAAATTCTTGTGACAAATAAGAATCTACTCCATTGATGAATTTTATCATCATCCAGCCCTTAATTTCATCAAAGGTATCTTCATTAATAACTTCATCAAAATGATCTAAAAATCTTGGTTCATTAACAATTACTCTCTCAGGTAATTCACCAAATACTCCTTGTAAGAAATTCTTCATATCAAAATTCTTAATTTTAGCAAGGAATTCATCAATAGACATCGGATTGTAAGTAGCTGGATAATCTGCCCATTCTTCTGCAGACTTAACAACTTTAGATATACGTTTATCAAATTTCAAAGCATCTTCTGCATATTCAATAGCTTGTTCTTCAGAAATACCAGCCATAGTTAAAAGCTTAATTGATTGCTTCTTTAATATATCAAGAAGTTGTTCAGCATCAGGCACTTCATAAGTAGTAGTATCTGGTAAAAATGTACTTGGACCACTAAAGTTTAAAACATTTACCTTAGTGTTTTTCATATCTGCATCAATTGAAAAACTAAATGGCAAACTAAAAGCAGCCTTATAAAGATCTGCAGCCTTTAAATTAAAATCAGCAAAATTTTGAATCATTTCAAGTAAAGTAAGATCTGCTTTAATTGGAGTAGCGCCATCACTATTACGCTTATCAAAATTACGAGCAAGCTTATAAAATTCAACTGCTTTATCTAAATTTGGAACATTAGGAATTGCCTTTTTACCATCTGCCCATTCAGCAAAATCCTTCATCAAACTTTTTTCTACATTTAAATTAATTCCATCAAAAGAACTAGTTCTTGATCTATCTGATGGAATTTCTGCATTTTTAAGCCACTCAGAATTTACTGCTAAATAAAGATTATCTTGTGGACGGGTATTTACATTAGCTTCAATAATATCACCACTGCCGCCACGAACTGAGAATTGTTTGTTCAAGAGAGAATCCTCCTTTTAATCCGATTAAAATATTATTAACCATATTTTAATTCAAAGAAAATCATTTGTAAATCTTCAAACCTTTACGCACCTTAAGATAGGTAGGAATCATAATTACAATCATTAAAAAGATTAAAATAGCTGCTACCCAAAAGAATGAAATATATCCTGCCTGATCAATTACCATTCCACCAAACAAAGGTCCAAAGGCTCGTCCAACTCCAGAAGCTACCATATTATATCCTTGATATTTTCCTTTGCTAGTTATTGGAGACATATCATTAATATAGGCAGGAATTGCTGGAAAGGCAGTAGATTCACCCAAGGTTAAAATTATCATTGAAAGTGCAAAATGAGCAAAGTCTTTGGCAAAAACCAATGTAATAAATGATAAAGAGAACATCACGATTCCAAAGATAATTTGATGGAAAAGATTTTTAAATATATTAGGAAATCGTGCCAAAATTCCTTGCATCACTACAATAATTCCCGCATTAAGAGTCCAAAGAAGACTGTACATGTGGAATGGAATTCCCAGTGAAACCATATAAACAGAAAGATTGGATTCCCAGTTCATATACATCAACCAAGTCATAGCAAGCGTTGCAAAGAAAACCATGGTTAAAATAAAATTGCGTTTTGGCATTGGTTCTGCCTTGTGTTTTTCTCCGTTTTGCTTTTGTGCTAAACGTTCCTTATGAAAAGTAATAATCGGTTTGTAATTTAATAAAGCGTTGATTAAAGCAACTACAAATAAAAGTGCCGCAATTACAAACAATAATGTTACAGAATAATCATAAAGATATCCTACAATTAAAGTTCCTGTAACTACTCCTAAATTTTGTGAAAAGTATAAAACATTAAAAACATATCTACCCGGATGACTCTTTAAACTAGTAGCAATTGAATTAATCAAAGTTCCGTTCCAACCACCTAAAAATCCAGTAATTGTGAGCCACACCCAATATTCAGGCCAGCCATGAAAAGCAGCCATCAAAAACAAAACCCCTGCATCCAGTCCAAGTCCCCATAAAACCAATGGATATGGATTATATTTATCATAAAGTCGACCTGCTAAAATTGACCCTAAGATATTGGCAGCACAATTAAAGAACAGAACAACCCCAATCATTGACAAACTAATATGCAATTGCTTGTTTAAATAAACTGAAGTTAATGGCCAAATAAAACTAGCACCAATCCAAGTAGCAAGTTCACCAACTATCAACCAACGTAATTTTATCTCATCATTTTTAGTTAGTCCGTGTGTTTTTTTCATAACTATCTCCCTTCTATAATTCTATTTAGATATTACTATACCAATTTTAAGCAAAAAAAGACAACGCACAGTTTTGCGTTGCCTCCTCAATCTTCTATTTTTTAAACTGATCTTGATTTTCCAGTGTTTTTTCACCCATAATTTTTTTAAATTTAGTAATATCTTGAACTGTTTCAAGACAACCTAAATAATTATCTTCATTATCACGTACCGCATAAAAGCACATATAAATCATACGCCCATGTACGTTTACCCAAAAATCACTACTATCAGCGTATCCATTATGAAAATCATCTAGAATTTTCAAAACTTTATCAATACTCTTTGGTGGATGACATCTAATAACAGGGCGACCAATTACGCTACGAGTCCTTGGAAATATACGATCGGTATTAGAAAACCATTTTACACGATCATATTTATCTACAAAAGTTAAATCAATTTGCAAAACATTAAAAATAGCCGGAATTTCTTTAAGACTAAGAGATCCGATTTCCATTTTAATAGCTGTATCTTCTACATCTTTAAAAATTAAATCAGGGCTATTTTCTGATTCGCCTACTGGATAATCCTCTGCTCCATTTAAAACTTGAATTTCATCAGCTTTACCATTAATTTCATCATCAATAGATAAGTAACATTTCAAAAACTTTCCATAAGCTTTTTTAAATTCATCTGTAAGCTCTATTTGATCATGTTGCCAATTAGAAGCATCAATGTCATCTTTAGTTGGCATCCAACTAGTTGGATTATCAATTAAAGTATAACCAATCTCAAGCTCATCTTGCTTAATGGTATACCAATCTTCTGGAGTTAAAAGCATCCCCAAAATTGGCAAAAATATGGTATTTTCCACAAAAATCATCTGCAAAACTTCATGAGCTGCTTTTTCAATTTTTGCTTCAATTACATATATATCAGGAAGCGGATCAGAATTTACTGCTTCATCAGCTGCTTTTATAGTTTCACGGATTTTATCATCTAGTTCCCAAAGAGAAGATGTAGTTCGTTCTGTAATTAAATTATATTTTATTAAAAATGAAAATAAGGAATTTTCTTTTCGTTTATAATGTCTATTTACTTTATGAAGCTTTAACAGTTCATCCCTAATCCTATTAAGAAGAATTTCATTCTTCCCACTTTGTTGCCACTTCTTGAGATCAGGTAGCAACTGGTCGTTAATTAGATTTTTAATAGCATCATTTTCTGCATATAAAGTATTCAGAGGGTGTCCTTTAACTGAGGCAATTTTCATTCGCATATCTTTTGATTTATTAGCTAAAATACTTGCTTTGGTGAAATCACCACCCTCTTGTAAAAATTTGAGGACCTTTAATATATGCTCTTGTCGTTTTAAATCTAAATTCTTTTCATCTGTCATTATTCTGCCACCTTTTTAGAAGAAAAAAATATTAAACACAAACAATAGTATAATCTTATTTTACCAGTTTTTGAAATGCTTACATCGTCTTTTTTTCACCAGTTAATTTTTGGATATTAGTTATATCTTCTGCAACTTCTAAACATCCAAGGTACTTATTAGCCTCATCACGAACGGCATAATACCGTAAATACAGCATCTTTCCAAGCTTCTTTGGTTTAAACCAATACTCAATCTTATCTTTAGTTCCAGCATGAAAATCATGGAAAATTTTTTTAATAATTGGACGACTTTTGGCAGAATGACATTCAAAAACTGAATTTCCAATGGAATTTTTAGAATGCGGATAAATTTCAGCTCCTCCACCAAAATATACAACTTTATCATTTTCATCAACAAATGTTAGTGCAAATGGAAGTAAATCTAAAATTGCTGAAAGTTGCTCTAAGTTAAGGCTACCTTCTTTAAAATTAATAAAGAAGCTATTTAATCTATCTATATTTATTATACTGCTTGTAGGTTGAGGTAACTCAGGTTTCCAATTAACTGGCTTAGCAATTAAAGTATAACCAATTTGACTTTCTTCAGACTTTACATTAGCCCAATCTTCTACACTTGCTACTTCATCAATCATTGGAATCATAATTTTTTCTTCTTTAAAAATCATCTCCAGTACTTCATGACTAACTTCTGTAATTAACTTATGCAATTTATCTTTATCAACCGGAATTTCAGCTGCTTTTTGACTAGCATGAATTAAAGAGCGAATTTTATCATCTACTCCCCACATTACTTGCGGTGGTGCAGTAATACCATATTTATTCATAATTGGAAAAATTGAGACTTCTTTTCTAGTATAATGCCTATCAATAGTCTCTAGATCATTTAATGCTTTTTGAATTTTGATTAAAGTTTTTTCATTATTAGTTTGTTCCCATTCTTGCAAATTAGGAAGTAAATAATCATCAATTAAAGAACTAATTACCATGTTCTCTAATTTAATAGTATGCACTGGATGGCCTGGAGTTTTAAAAGCTTTAGATTCTACTTTTTCCTCAATATTTCCCTTAAACACATCAGCGTGTACATTACATAAATATTGAATATCACGTGGATCAAGTCCCTGAGCAATCAGTGTACGTTCAGCTTCTGTAATTTCACTAACATCTACTTTGTCAAAAGAATCTTTGAACATTTTCCTTGCGGTTTGAAAATCGCCACCATTTTGAATATAATGCAAAATTTTTAAAATTGCCTCTTGGCGTTCTTTTTCTAGAGTCATTATTCTTCTACCTTATAACCTTTCTCTTCAAAGGCTTTTTTTATTTTTTCTAAATTAATATTCATAGCCTCTGCGCCAAGTTTAATTGTCATTACTCTTCCGACTGTTTTAAGCAAGCCTGGAATTTTAATTTTTATAAAACCACAATTATACATAATTTGTACAAAATCAGGATATTTATCCGCAAGTTGCTTAATTGGAATATTAAAATTAATCACTTTTTCAGATTTTTTCTCAGTATCTTTTTGTATTTCAAGTTTTCTTTTAGCTTTCTCACTCATTCTCTCTGATGTCCAAACGGGATACCAAACAAGCTGTACTTGACACTTATTAATTCCATCAATACTAGTAACAGCTTTTTCAATATTATCTTGCAAACTTGGAGATAAAGAACTTCCTTGAATAGTTAAACTCATTTTAACTATTACACTATCTTTTTCAATCTCAATTCCATAAATCAAACCTAAGTTAACTATATCAATTTTTAATTCTGGATCAGTCACATTTTTCAAAGCTGCCATTATCTGATCAACTAACTTTAATTTTCTTTCATCCATTTTTCTACCTACTAAAAAAGCAACTGCAATATTGCATCTGCCTTAATTATCTCACTAAATTTTTCCAAATTACTATTTTATTTTCTTTAATTACGTAATTTTTTGCAAAAAAATATCCCGAAAATTATTCGAGATATTTTTATTATTAATTATTTACGTTTTTCAAAATATTGACCCTTATTAACTTGGTAATACTTCTTATAACGAGCAAAGTAATTATGGAACATGTACTTCATAAGAAGCCAACGCTTAAATCCGCGATCCTTATCATAAAAAACAGTGGTACCATAGCGGCCTTCATGAATCAATTCTTCTGCAGTATCCTTAGCTTCATTTTCATAAGCATATTCTTTGAAGATTTTTACAGGAACACCTAACCAGAGCATGTATTTACTCTTAAGTTTATTACCATAAACAGTATCTTTATCCTTTAAATTATCTTCAACATAATCATCAATATACCACTTAGCCAAGTTATAGCCATTCAAAGTAACATAGAAACTTGAACGACCTTGACGCAAATTGATTTCGAAGAATTTATATTGACCATCACGTTCATCATACTTAATGTCAAAGTTTGCCATACCAGTGTAGTTCAATTTTTCAAGGAAAGTTTGAACTTGTTCATATAATTTTTCATTATATTCTGGCAAAATGGCCATATAATTACCAATTGATTGTGGAGTTGGATCTTCAAGTAATGGATGACCCATGCACATCATTTTAACTTGATGATCTTTATCTACATAAGCGTTGAGTACTCGCATGTTAGAATCATCGCCTGGAATAAAGTCTTGTAAAATAAGATCAGCCTTATAGCCGTTACCGTAGATTTTTCCAACAATATCTTTAAACTCATCTTTATCATGGATAGTGAAGGCTTTTTTTCGACCTTCAAAGTGAACATCAAGCCATGAAACAGGGTCTTCTGGCTTCAGTTCAACAGGGAAGTCAAAAGGAACATCCATGTAATCGCCACTCTTAAAATCATCCATTGTAATAATTTTAGTCTTGGGATATGGCAAACCATATTCTTCAGCGATTTCATAAAATCCTTCTTTTGAAATTAACTTTTCAAGTAAGTCATAGTCAATATAAGGAACAATGAAAACTTCACTCAATTCATCCTTGTGTTTAGCAAGAAGTTCAGCATAACCATCACCACAAGCAATCAAGATAACTGGTTCTTTATGATTCTTGTAAATATCCATCTTTTTCTTCATAACTTCCATAAAAGTTGGATCTTCACTGAATCCTTGATGAAGTTCTACATCAACAATTTTAGAATAACGAGTTGCGGCAAGCTGTGTATCAGCTAATGCCTTAACTTTGATTCCATAGGCTTCATTAAAAGAACGAGCCATACCATAAACGTTAATATCACTACCAAGCAAAATTGGCGTAAATTTTTTAGTCATTTTTTAAAATAAACCCCTAAACTAAACTAATTTGCCTTGTGCAATCAAGTTTGCAACTTCTGGCTGAACATGTTGATATTTCTTAACAGTGTTCTTATAGTCAACGAAGAAGAGCTTGTACCATACAAGGAAAGTGTAAATTGCCCAAATTTGACGACGGTGAGATCCATCACCTTCATAGTTATCATCAAGCAACTTCAAAATCTTCTTTTGGTCAAAAATATCATTTACAAAGTCTTCTGCAAACAATTCTCTAACTTGCTTGTAAAAACGTGGTTCCTTAAGCCATTGTTTAATTGGAGTTGGGAAACCAAGCTTTGGACGCTTTGCCCATTCATCTGGCAATACTTTTTCACTTGCTTTTCTTAAAGCATACTTAGTGTCATGACGATTTACTAAATACTTAGTTGGAATTGAGTTAGCAAGTTCTGCAATCTTCTTATCAAGATATGGAACACGCAATTCTAAAGAGTGAGCCATTGAAATCTTATCAGCTTTTTGTTCAATATCGTTAAGCATAAAGTGATGTAAATCGATATATTGCATTTGCTTAACAGCATCCAAGTCTTTAACCTTCTTAAAGTCCTTTTGGTAGTTGCCATTTACGGTTAACTTATTTCTGTATGATGGTTGCAAAATGCTATTAGCATCTTTTGAACTGAAGATAGTTGGATAATCCATATCATAAATAACTGATTGACCAACATAAAATTCACTTGGTTCAGCTAAATTAGTGTACATATGAACTTTACCTGGGAAATTAGGCATCTTCTTAATTCTATGAGCAAGTTTTACACGCTTTTTCTTAGGAAGCTTCTTAAGTTCTGAAGTAAAGACCTTAATTACATCATTATGAGTATGCATTCCATAGTTAACATATCCTGCAAATAATTCATCAGCACCTTCACCTGAAAGAGCAACAGTAACATGCTTTCTAGCTAACTTACATAAATACCAAAGAGGAATGATTGAAGGGTTAGCATCTGGCTCATCCATATGATATTGCATTTCAGCAAAGTCATGCATTGCTTCATCAGCATTTACTTTATCACTGAAGAAATTCCAGCCCTTAATATCAGCAAGTGCCTTAGCTTTTGAAGCTTCATCATAAGTTGAATCATCAAAACTAATTGAGAAAACATCATCAGGATTTAAGATACTAGTAATAAAACTAGAGTCTACACCTTCTGATAAGAATGCCCCAACTGGCACATCGGCATTATGGTAAAGCTTAACAGTTTCTTCTAAGTCTTCATTGATTTTTTCAAGAGTTGCTTCAAAGCTTAGATTATTTTCTTTGTATTCAGCATCCCAGTATTGATGGGTCTTCATTTCACCATCTTTATATTCGAACCAGTGTCCGGCAGGGAAGCGATAAACCCCTTTGAAGAAAGTTTCATCTAAATCATTATATTGATTCATAAGATATGGCTTAACAGCTTCAACATTCAATTCCTTCTTAAAATCAGGAAATTCAAGAAAACTCTTAAGCTCTGAACCAACTAAAAGGTGACCATTTTCATTACTGTAGTACATTGGCTTAATACCAAAGAAGTCACGTGCTCCATAAAGGGTCTTATTATTATCATCCCAAATAAGAAAGGCGAACATTCCGCGTACACGCTTTAAAAGCCCATCCATTCCCCATTCTTCATAGCCGTGAAGAAGAACTTCAGTATCAGCTTTAGTTGTAAAAGTATGACCTGCATCAATTAATTCTTTTCTGAGTGGCTTAAAATTATAAATTTCACCATTAAAAATAATAGCTCTAGTTCTATCTTCATTATAAATAGGCTGACTTCCTCCACGAAGGTCAATAATTGAAAGACGTCTAAAGCCAAGAGCTACTTCATCATTAGTGTAATAACCGTCGGAACTTGGTCCACGGTGCTTGATTGTTGCCATCATCTTACCAATGACAGCTTGCTTTTCATTTATTTCTGGATCATAAAATGCAACAATTCCGCACATAAATAATCTTTTCCTTTATTTAAAATTCTTAACTTATTTTCTTACTTTAAATATTCTCTCGTATATTGATTGAACCCTACTATTATAAGCTAAACAGCGCTATTAGCCAAATTGACATGTAAAACTTTAAAATTATATAAAGAATACTTTTCGCTTAGAAGCGGCTCCATAACCAAAAACTTGAAGGCGATGCTTTTTTAAATCAATATTGACTACATAACCTGCATATTCAGTTTTTGTATCGATCTTGCGATGCCAATTTTTATTATACTTAGTAGTTAATGAATGATTTGCTCCCATTAAAGCTGAGCAATTAAAGAGAATATATTGAATGCCATTAATTCGGTATTGATCTTCACGATGACGATGACCACAAAAGTAGGCAATAATTCGACCATCTTTAATATTAGTAAAATCAAAATCATTAGACAAACGAAATTCAGGCGGAACACCCTTGCTTGAGTGCATTCTTCCCTTTTCTCGTTGATTAAAAGCAACTAACAGTTCATGAAGTGAACGACCATTATACTTTAAAGCATTTGATCCTTTTCGATTAATTGGGTTGGCATGGCTCATTAAAACAATTTTCTTGCCAGATGATTTTGATAAAATCTCAATAATTTCCTCAATCTGATCTTCGCGAACAGCAAGGGTTATTTTTTCATCGTATTTCTTTTGTCCTTTAGAATCAAGCTCATATGGAATATCTGATGTATTTACTGAAATAACTCTAACATCATCGAAGTCGTAATAACATACTCCATGCTGGCGTGAAATATAATGAATACGAGCTTGTTTATACATGCTAGGCCACATAATATTTTCAAACTCATTTTCTGGAAACGAAGCTCTTAAATCATGATGTTCATCAAATTTATCATTTTCATCATGATTTCCCTTAATCATTACATATGGAACTTTATCTGATTTAAACGCATCACGTAATTTATAAAGTTCACTTTCACTAACTAAACCTGCATCTGAACCATCAATCCAGTCTCCTAAGTGGACTTTCATATTCAAAAGATTTTTATCATCTAAATACGAAAATTCATGAACATGTGTTAAACCATTCCACCCATAAAAATCTGTGCTATTTCTATCTTTAAAGTGAGTATCTGTAATTACACTGATGTTAACAGAATTTTCTCCTTCACGAATCCGCGGTCTAATACTTTCTACAAAATTATCCAAATATTCTTCAACGCGCCAGCGACGACCAGTTTTTTTATTTTTGAAAGCACGAAACCGTCCTAATTCTTCATTAAAGCTTCTCACATATTCAGGAGCTAAGTTTTGCGTACTTTCTGGACTAAGCGCTTGATGTAAAATTCCATTTTCATCTTTGTAAACCGTTAAAACATACTTCTTACCACCAGGAGTATGCTCTAATCCATCAACATGATATTCCCCTATAGTAGTATATTTTTGTAAAGAGTCTATTAATTTGATTTCTGGGTGTAAAGTTGAACGCTTTTTTGCACCAATTACTTTATCTACAATTCCTCTAGTTTGTCTAAAAATCTTCATATTTTTCGCCTCAAAGACAAAGAAAAAGCCGGCTAATGCCGACTTAAAAAACTATGCATTATGTTCTAAAGCATATGCGGCAAGTCCCAATGACAAAACTGCATCTTTAGATAAAACCTCTTGTAAGTCCTTAGCAGCAATTGCTTGAACTGCGCCAATTACTTTAAGGCTATAAGTGATGACGCGGTAGTCAACTTCCTTGTTGTACATGTCATCTTGATAAGGATTTTCATGATTATAAGTTAAATTAATTTCATCCTTATCAACAAAACCATCAACATGGTTTGTCAAAATGCGATCATGTAAGTTGATAAGCTTATCATCCAGCTTAATCAAGGTAAGCTTATGATCACTTTCTGCTTCATAATATTGTTCTTGAGTTAAGCCGAAGTAATCTTTAATTGGATTATTTAAAACACCTAAGCTATCAATTGCTTTATACACAGCTTCAGCATCAAAATTTTGTTCTCCGCTTAAAATCTTGTCTTGTGATAAGGCCAAATCGTCGGCCAACATCATGGTATTCAATTTTTCCATAGGCCCCTCCTTGAAATTCACTCTTAATTATAACAAAAATCAATCTTAATGCGATTTTTCAAGGCTAAAAATTAGTTTTTTTTAGAAAATGAAAACAGCCATTCACATAGAATGCCTGTTTTTCTTTATAAATCGAAAAGTATTTAATTCTTAGTTCAAATTAATCCTTTACAACGTCCTTAGTGTTAAGCCATTGAGTCTTGTTGATCTTAACGATCTTCTTACCGTGTACTTTCT
>NZ_JBQXFW010000002.1:0-299373 GCF_052615405.1 Lactobacillus sp. PSON
TTTCGTCAAGAACTTTTTTATTTTTTCTTTTCAAAAGTTTTTTTGAGCTCTCCTGCCATCTTTCTTTAGCTTCTCGCTTTTTCCTGACGACAGTTAAATATATTACCAGCTTTTCTTCTTTTTGACAACCCCTTTTTTAAATCTTTTTTTCAAAAGTTTTTACTTGAGTTGTCTCTTCCTTTTTCAGAAGTTCTTTATCGCTTCAAGCGACTTTATTAGAATACAGGACTTTCTCTTAAATTGCAACCCTTTTTTCTAACTTTTTTTAAATTAAATAAAAAAGAGGACCGAAGTCCCCTTTATATCAACTAAATCAAGCTTGCTTGCTTAGTAATTTTTTTCATGCCATTCATGTATGGTACCAAGGCATCTGGTACAGTAACACTGCCATCTTCATTTTGGTAATTTTCCAAAATTGCAGCTACAGTTCTACCAACAGCAAGACCTGAACCATTTAAAGTATGTACTAAATGAAGCTTACCGTCTTCACCACGGTAACGGATTTTAGCACGACGAGCTTGGAAATCAGTACAGTTTGAACAACTTGAAATTTCACGATACTTATCTTGTGCTGGCATCCAAACTTCAAGGTCATAAGTTTTAGCACTAGTAAAACTTGCATCCCCAGTAGAAAGGGCTACAACATGGTATGGTAAGCCTAACTTTTGTAGTAAATGTTCAGCATTATGAGTAAGCTTTTCAAGTTCATCCCATGATTCTTCTGGCTTACATAATTTAACCATTTCAACTTTTCTAAATTCGTGCATTCTAATTAAACCACGAGTATCACGTCCAGCAGATCCTGCTTCACTTCTGAAAGCTGGTGACATAGCAGTTACATTGATAGGTAATTTTTCATCATGAATAATTTCATCGCGGAAATAATTTACCAATGGTACTTCAGCAGTTGGAATTAAAGTTAAATCACGTGGCTTATCTGGATCATCATTATCAACAATAGTATAAACATCTTCATGGAATTTAGGGAATTGTCCAGTACCTTGCATTGAAGCATCATTTACTAAATAAGGTGGAATAATTTCAGTGTATCCTTCTTTAGTGTTTTCGTCCAAGAAGAAGTTAAATACTGCACGTTCTAAAAGAGCTCCGGCACCCTTATAGTAAACAAAACGAGCTCCAGAAACTTTGGCACCACGATCCCAATCTAAAATATCAAGGTCAGTTCCAATATCCCAGTGTGCTTTTGGCTTAAAGTCAAACTTAGTTGGCTCTTCCCACTTACGAACTTCTTCATTGTAGCTTTCATCAGGACCAATTGGGTCTGAATCTGCTGGGAAGTTAGGTAAACGAAGCAAAATATAGTCTTGTTTTTCTGTCAAATCACGAATTTCTTCATCCAAATCCTTAATTTGAGCACTTACTTCTTGCATTTGCTTAATAGCACTACTTGCATCTTCTTTATTACGCTTTGCTTCACCAATTTTCTTAGAAACATCATTTCTTTCAGCCTTAAGTTGTTCACTCTTGGTTAAATCTTCACGACGTTTTTTATCAATTTCAACTAATTTATCTAATTCTTCAGGCTTAATTCCGCGTGTTGCAAGCTTATCTTTAGCCCAATCAAGATTCTCACGAATCACTTTGATATCTAACATTTAAAAACCTCCATACAAAAAGAGCCGACTTATCCCTATATTTGGGACGAATCGGCTCTTACACTGTCTTTCGCGGTACCACCCAACTTCAGCCAAAAGATGGCTGCACTTCATTGAAATGACTGATAACGGCGTCAGACCGTGCAACTATTAATTGCCCACATTTAGAAATCTGGAAGCGACCGCACCTGCTTCTCACCACACTAGCAGACTCTCTTTAAGCAGTCTTAGGATTTCGTGTTTTCGTCTATTTTAAGCCATTCTGCTTTTTTGAGCAAATAATATTTTTCTTTATAAGAAAAAACTTCTGAAATTTGACTCATATCATATTCATAAACATACTTAAAACCTAAAATTTCAAGTAGCTTTTGACTACGAATATTTTCTTCAAAAACTCCAGCCCAAATTTCTAATTGATCTAATTCTTGAAAAGCATAATTCAAAATCAATCTTAAAGCTCTTTTCATTAAACCTTGACCTTCATAAAATGAGTCAATCAAAAAGCCAATCTCTTTAGATTTTAATAATCCACTTCGTTCATCTAGTCCTCGTTCATATAGTTCGACAAGTCCAATTACTCTATTAGTACTTTTTAAACAAATAGCAAAACTATATTTTCTTTTAGCATATTGCTTTGCTGCTTGCAAAGCCTCTTCATAATTTTTAAATTGGTTGAATCCTGCTAATTTATGAAAGCGAGAATTTTGTCCCCAAATGTATAAAACTGAAGCATCCCTCAACTCAAAATTTCTCAGATATATTTCTTCATCCTCAATCATTATTTACCTACTATCTTCAAAAGCCAATTAGCTCCATAAACAAGTCCAATACTATAAGCTGCAATCGTCCAAGGTTTACATAAAATTATAATCCAAAAATATGTCCAGAATTTCATCTTTGTTAATCCTGCTAATAAGCATAAAACATCATCTGGAGCAGCAGGAGCTAAAATACACAAGGCAAAAAACCAATTAAATTTCTTTTGATTTTTCGTCCATTTCATATATTTATCTAAAGTCTCTTCTGAAACAATATGCAAAATAAACGGTCTACCGTAATAACGAGCTAAGAAAAAATTAATAATCGATCCGATACATATTCCAATATAATTATATATAAAACCAGCTATCGGTCCAAAAAATACCACTCCCCCTAATAAGGAAACTCCCCCAGGAATGATTGGAATAACCACTTGTACAATTTGTATCAAGACAAAAACTATTGGCCCAATAATTTGTTTGTTTGCTAAATATGCCTTCATTTTTTCTTGATCGGTAAAAATTCCCAGCTTATACCAATAAATCACAAGCAAAACAATAATAATTCCACAAACTATCGTGGCATAATTAATCAACTTTCTACTAGTTTTTGCTGATAAATGCATCTCTAATTCGCCTCCAAAGTAAAATACCTCTAATTATATTTTAACTATGATTACATACTTGGAACAGTATTAGCAATTGTCTAACACATATTTTTGAGATTTTTAATATATAATGGAGTATGAATAGAATTTTGAAAGGGTGTGTAATTATGGTCGTAAGAAAAAATGATATTGTCTATGATACAGACAAAAATTTAAAAACTGATATTTATTTTCCAAATGATACTTCATCAAACACAAAGATTTTAATCTTTTGGCATGGTGGAGGCTGGTTCCGCGGTAGTAAAGAAGCAGCTAAAAAAATGGGAATTCGTTTTGCCAATGCTGGCTTCATGACTTTTATTCCTGAATATAGTCTTGCACCAAGTCAAATTTTTCCAGAAGCACATAATGATGCAAATCAATTTGTCAAATGGCTTTTAAAATCTGAATATACTGATGACGATGATCAAAAAAACATTGTTCAAATTGGAGCCAGTGTTGGTGGCACCATGGCATTAAATATCGCTGGCAAATATAGCTTCCCAACTGTCACATGGTCAGCACCAGTCGATTTTTCTGGTTGGATGAAAAAACACGAAGATGTTAAACCTTCATTTGAAGCAAAAGATGAACTAGGACTTACTGAGCCCCATGAAATCAATAATGCATTTTATAAATATTTTACTCTTACTTATGCGGGAGCTAATGATCCAAAAATTCTTAAAAAGATGGATGCTTCTTCATATGACTATAGCAATTTAAAGGAATTAATGATGATTAATTCTGCTGATGAATTAACTCCTTTGAAGAGTGTTTTGAATTTTGTTGATTTTTTAGCTCAAAAAAACTTAGGGGTAGAACTTCTAGTCATCAAAGGTTACGGACATGCGATGGATTACGCTAGCGATTACGTTGACGAATCTCTCGACTTTTTATATCAGACTATTAAGCGTCAAAAATAATTATGATTAATATACAAAAATTTATCCAAATCAGAAAATCACAAAAAATTTCTCAAAATGAACTTTGTAAAGATATCTGTACTCAGTCCACTTTGAGCAAGTTTGAAAATAATGGACAAGTTCCTTCTTTCAAAATTTTACAAAATTTATGCGACCGAATGAGCATCGAAGTTGGTGATATTATGACCACCAGCCAAGATAATAAAGCTACTCAAAAAATGTTTGAAGCTGAATTTGCTTTTACTACTTACAACTACACTAAAATTTATAAATTACTAGAAGAAATTGACCTCAATGATTTAAAACATAAAACAGATCAGCTACATTACAATTATTTACGAGGGATGTTTGCTTTTGAAAGTGATCGCAACAGCATGACCGGACTTTTTTATTTTAATAACATTTTAAATGATGATTCACTTACTAAAAATAATATTTATCGTCTTTTAGCCCTTAATGGCTGTAGTAAAATTTATTTTGAAGAACACGAAATGACTAAAGTACATCATTATTATGATCAAATACTAAAATATATTAAAGATGTTCCTATCGAAGATGAACTAACTACTTTACAAGTTCTATCAATTTTGTGTAATGCTGGCGAATTTTATGGTCAAGAAGAGGAATTCAAACAATCTAACTCTCTTTTGAAATATGGTTATAAAATTGCTAGCCAACGTCATACTGTTTATTTTTTAGCAAGAATCCTTTTACAATTGGGAATTAATGATATTAAACAAGATAAAAAAATTGACATTATCTTGCAGCATTTGTACGACGCATGTGCGTTTGCTCGCATCAATAAAAACCATGTAACTTTAGTTAAAGCTCGTAACTTAATTAAACAAGTTGAAAATAGGACCATAAATTAATTTTTAGTTTTTTATTTTCAAAAAACTAGTTATTATTTTGAAAGCGTTTTATAATATCAACATAAGTAGTTTTATACAGAGGAAAATTATGTCTAAATACGAATCTATCAATCCATATAACGGCGAAGTTTTCGCTACATTTGAAAATCCAGATAAACAAAAAATTGAAGAATCTCTTAGATTAAGTCATGCACTATACAAAAAATGGCGCCATGAAAAACCTGAAACTCGTGCCAAGCAACTTCATGAAGTAGCTCAAGGACTAAAAGAACATGAAGATGAACTTGCCAGAATGATGACTCTTGAAATGGGCAAACTTTTAAAAGAAGCTAAAGAAGAGGTTGAAATTTGTGTACAAATTTGTGAATTTTATGCAAAACATGGTACAGAAATGCTTAAACCTCAGAAATTAAATTCTGCACTTGGCAATAGTTATTATTTAAAGCAAGCTACAGGCGTTATTATGGCTTGTGAGCCTTGGAACTTTCCACTTTATCAAGTTATCCGTGTCTTTGCTCCAAACTTTGTAGTGGGTAATCCAATGCTTTTAAAACATGCACATAATGTACCATCAAGTGCCGCTTTAATTGAAAAAGTTATCAAAAGATCCGGTGCTCCTGAAGGCAGCTTAATTAATCTTTATTTAAGTTACGATCAATTAGCTGATGTAATTGCTGATGACCGTATTCAAGGCGTTGCTTTAACTGGATCAGAACGAGGAGGCAGTTCTGTTGCTGCAGAAGCTGGAAAAGCTTTGAAAAAGTCTACAATGGAATTAGGTGGTAATGATCCATTCATCGTTTTGGATGACGCGGATAGCGAAGTTTTGCGCAATGTGTTAAGTGATGCAAGAACTTATAATGATGGACAAGTCTGCACTTCTTCTAAACGAATTATTGTTGTTAAATCTCGCTATGATGAAGTTTTACACGAACTTAAAAATGTCTTCTCTAATTTAAAGCCGGGTGATCCACTTGACTCAAGCACTACTCTTTCACCAATGAATTCTGTTGGCTCTAAAGAAAAATTAGAAAAATTAGTTAATGAAGCTATTGATAATGGTGCTGAAGTCTTTTATCAATATCCTGAAATTGAATCTAAAGGTGCATTCTTTAGACCAATTATCTTAACTCATCTTGGAAAAGAAAATCCTGTTTTCGACAAGGAAATGTTTGGTCCTGTTGCTGAAGTATATTGTGTTGAAGATGAAGACGAAGCTATTGCATTAGCTAATGATTCAAGCTACGGTTTAGGTTCTTCAATTATCAGCAGCAATATAAAACATGCCCAAGATTTAGCTAGTGAAATTGAAACTGGTATGACCGTCATTAACGGTCGCTGGATCACTTCAGGTGACTTACCATTTGGTGGAGTTAAGAAGTCCGGCTACGGTCGTGAATTAAGTAAATTAGGTCTAATGGCATTTGTTAACGAACATTTAGTTATTGACGTCACTGACTCTAATAAATAATATGTTTATTTTATACTGAAAAAGATTGAGCTTATTGCTCAATCTTTTTTGCTCTTTTGAATAAATTATAGCCAGCAAGTCCAGTTGTTATTACACTTATTAAAACCAAAAAGTAAACTGATGCTCCAAGCGATACTGCATAAGCAAGGAATTGACTAGTAACTTGACTAAAAATTCCGCTTGCTGCTCTAGTTGGAGTTGATACTTTAAATATAACTAAAATCAAAAATACTGTTTCAATTAAAGACAAAATAAACGCTGTAGTTTTACTTTGAGATGTATTTTTTAAAGTATTGAAAATCACATAAATTGGAAAAACTACTAACAAAAACCAAATTAAATATAAGGATAAGGCTGTTAGCCAATTCTGTTGCGATAATAATCTTCCTGCTAAATTTAAAACCACTTTTGAAATTGATAAGTGCTCTGTATAAGTAATACTTGAAACTGATGCACCAGAACCAGTGAATAAAACAACTAAATTAATAATAGAAGTTAAAATTACAGACAAAGGAATATAACTAAAATGATTAATTTTCTTTGCTTTAACTTTTTTAACTCGCTTAGCTACATCTGGATGAGAATCTCCGAACTTTTTACTTTGACTTTTAACTTTTTCACTATGAGTTTCAATACTGTTAAACATATCGGAACCAACCTGATTAATTTTTTGAGTTAAACGTTTATCAGCAGTATATTGCTCAATTTTTTCTTTACGATTGCAAACAATATAAAGCCAACATATCAAAAGTAAAAAACTAATCCAACCTGCTGATCGAGAAAAGCTCATTACAATTAATAAAACTACTCCTAACACAAACACTATTGTTGCATTTGCTCTTACCCATTCAATCATCTTTTGAACAGTTGAATTTTGGCTTTTAGGTTTAAATTCTTTACGATATTGTGATCGACTTACTTTTGGAACATCATCAGAAAGCTTTTGATGATATTCTTCTAAATTAAAGCCACAATTTGGACATACTTTATCATCTGCTGTAACTTTTTGACCGCAATTTGGACAAGTTGACATATTATTCCTCCTTGGTATTTTTATCATTATACCATTAAGCCCAAATAGTCGCTGTCAGCTAATTGTTTTTTGAAATAAACTTATACTATCTTGAATTAGAAAGCTCTCAAAATGCCTAAATTTAAATTTTAGAGCAAAAAATAAAGCAAGTTCAATTACGAACTTGCTTTATTTTTATTATTTCATTGAATGCTTATGTTTACCCAAATTAAAGCCTGAAAAACCTTCATAAGTGAGTTTAACTCCAGCAGTCAAAGTAATTGGCATGATAAATACCAAGATTAGAAGTCCGACAATAACAGTTAAAGCAACTTCAATTAATGTTGGAATTCCAGATGGAATTAATGCAGCAAAAGTACCACCTAAGATAACAGCTGCAGAAATTACAACTGTACCAATAATTCCACATGCCTTCAAAATTCGTTCACTTGGTGAAGTCAATCCTTCAGTCTCTAATTCACGATAACGAGTCATAAGGAAGATACTGTAATCTACCCCAAGAGCAATTAACATGATGAAGCTGAAGAATGGAGTATTCCAAGTAAGCATGTCACGACCTAAGATTGCTTTAACAATCCATTGATTAATTGAAAGTGAGCATAGGTAAGCAATAAGAAGAGTACCTAAAATGTAAACTGGTTGAAGAAGTGAACGAGTTACAAACATAAGAGCAATTCCGATACCAATAAGCATAATAGCTGCGGTTCTTAAGAAGTCGCTACTTGCAACATTCTTAGTATCTTCAATCTTAGAACTTTGTCCACCCATTGCAACAGTTGCATTACCTAACTTAGTACCTTGAAGTGACTTTTTAGCCATTGCACTAAGTTCTTGTGAACGCTTAGTTGCTTCTTCGGCACTTGGATTTGAGTTAAAGACAATAATAAGCATTGCTGATTTCTTATCTGGGCTTAAGTAAACATCAATTGACTTTTGGAACATTTCATTTTGAATAAATTCTTTAGGAATGTAGAAAGTCTTAGCTGCAGCAGATGAACTTAATCCTCTTAAGTAAGTTTCACCTTGACCTAAACCACTATTAACTCTATCAATACCTGAAGTAATCTTAGGAGTACTGTCTGCTAAACGGTTTGCTCCTGATGACAATTGACTTGCACCTGAGGACAACTGACCTACACCATTTGCTAATTGATCAGCACCACTTGCTCCTTGTGCTAAGCCTGAGTTAAGACTGCCAGCACCTGAACTCAATGTACCAAGACCATTGTAGAGTTGACCTGCACCACTATTAAGACGACTTGCACCTGAACTCAAACTACCAAGGCCATTGTAGAGTTGACCTGCTCCTGAGTTCAAACGGTTTGCTCCTGCGCTAAGTGAACCAAGTCCAGTATTCAAAGTACCTACACCAGAATTAAGTTGTGCAGCTCCGCTATTAAGACGACCAGCACCTGCACTAAGTGAACCTAAACCATTGTAAAGTTGGTTGGCACCAGCATTCAAACTAGTTGCACCATTAACACCTTGTGAAACGGCATTTTGAACTTGACTCAAACCAGAATTTAATTGGTTAAGTGCTTGAATAGCACCAGGAAGAGCTTGGTTAGAAGCCGCTGCTAAAGTATTAACTTGAGTCTTCAAAGCTTGAAGTTGCGTTAACATATTAGTTTGCTGAACCGCAGCCATTGAACTTTGAAGTCCCTTAGCAGCTTCAGTAGCTTCAGCAATAGTACCATTTAATGAAGAAGCAGCACTTGAAGTATTAGAACTAGACATTGCGCTTGCTACAGCCTCTTGAGCAGCTTCAGCACCCGCTGCGGCTGCCTTGCTCTTTTGTTCATCTGTAGCATCTGAATCAGCTAATGCATTTGATACTGCACTTGATACTGCACTACCAATTTGTCCAGCAGCTTGACTTGCATTATTAGATGAACCACCTAAACTACCCGCAGCGCTTTGTAGTTTAGCTAAACTACTTTCAAGTTTAGCAGCATTTGCTTGTGCTGATTGCAAACTTGAAGTAAGAGAACTTGTATCAACAGACCCATTCAAAGCTGAATTTAATTGTTGAATACCATTATTAATTTGTGGCAATGCTGTTTGAAGCTGTGCCAATTGTGATTTATTTGAACCATTCATTTGAGCTGCTAATTGTGAACTCATTTGATTCAAACTATTAACTAATTGTTGAGTACCGTCCTTTAAGCTGCCGGCACCATTTTGTAATCTATCAGCACCACTTTGAAGACTACTTGCACCATTTTGAAGAGCTAAAGTACCACTTTCAAGACGACCAGCACCATTTTGCAAACGTGCCACACCACTTACAAGTGAACTAGTACCAGATTGTAAACTGCTTGCACCACTTTGAAGGCGACTAGTACCACTCACAAGACTGCTGGTACCACTTCTCAAAGTACCTGCACCGTTTTGTAAACGTTCCGCACCACTTTGAAGGCGACTTGCACCATTTTGAAGGCGGCTAGTACCACTCTTCAATTGGTCAGCACCATCTTGAAGACGACTAGTGCCACTCTTTAATTGGTCAGCACCATCTGCTAAGGCGCTTGCGCCACTAGTTACTTTTTGACTACCTTTGCTTAATTTACCAAGACCTGTACGGGCATCATCAACACCATCATTTACAGTATTCAATTGGTTATTTACATAAAGGGCATCAATTTTTTCACCATATGGTTGAGTAACCGAAGTTACAAATGATACATCTTTAGATTGTTGAAGTTGGTTAGTCAATTGATCAATTAACTTCAAATTATCTTCATTATCTAACTTATGATTACTCTTAATGTATAAGTATGAAGGTTCAGCCATTCCTTTTGAGAAGTGCTTTTGTACAATTAAAAGTCCTTGCTTTGCAGGAACACTGTCGGCAATTTCATCAGTATCATCATAATTTAAATTACCGTTGTACATTAACATAAATGGTGTAACGACTACTGCCAAGATAATTAAGAAAAGGAACGGATGCTTCAAAGTTGAAGCAGAAATTCCGTGCCAAAGTTTATCTTCACTTTCGCCGTTAAACTCTTTAGCAGGCCAGAACATCTTTTTGCCTAGAACCGCCATAAAGAATGGATTCAAAGTTAGAAGTACAACTAAAAGGACTGCTACACCAACTGCTACACCAACTGCAGATTGATAGATTGAGAACTTAGCTAAACTTAAAGCTGTAAATCCGATTAAAATTGAACTTCCTGAATAAAGAATGGTTTTACCAGCATTACGAAGAGCATCACTAAGCGCTTCATACTTATCCATCCCTTTACCCAAATCTTCTTTAAACTTGTCATACAGCAAGATATTATAGTCAGTACCAATACCAAAGAGAACAATAACCATAAATACTTGCGTAAAGTTTGAAAATGGGAAACCTGAATGTTCAACTAAGTTAGTAACAATTGAGAATGAAGTAATAAATGATACCCCAACTGTTAGTAATGAAATAAGCGGAACAATTGGTGACTTAAAGACAATAACTAATACAATAAAGATAAAGACAACGGTAATTGCTTCAGTCTTTTTAATACCTTCTTGAATTGAAGTCGAGAAAGCATTTTGCAAGATATCTGCACCCGTTATATAAGTACGAACACCTTGCGTCTTAACTGCATTGTTAATTTGTTTATCAACATCACTAATTCGACCATGCTTTTTAGAAATATTTAGTTGCATTACCCAAGTTGTGCCATCTTTTGATTGCAATTTCTTTCTGGTTGCAACATTAGAATCAGGAGCTAAAACGTCCGTAATTCCATATTTCTTTTTATGGTTTTCCAGATAGCTAACAGTATTGTTGATTGCAGCCTTGTCAGCATCTGTTAATTTGCCATGTTCCTTATTAAAAACAACCGCAACTTCATAGGTATCTTTTTTCTTTTTACCCCAATCGTTTTGGATTGTTTGTGCAACTTCGCTTTGAACGTTCTTAGGTAGCGAGATTGTAGAGTGCTCGCTAGTCAATTGGCTAACGTTAGGCAAAGCAATAACTGAAACTAGCAAAATTAAAATCCATGCAATTAATGAAAAGACATGGTTTTTCAGAAATTTTTGCACTTTTCCTTTTCCTCCCTAATTCTGTGTAACTGCAATTGGTTGGACAAGCCGTAAAATCATTTCATGATAATTACGATTTGCTTCATCTTTATTTTCAGTTGAAAAAGATGATGACTTATCTAAAAAGACATAGCCTAGTACCGCACCAATCAAAGCATGAAGTGAAATGGCATTATCTTTTTTTAAATTAAGCCTTTCACCTAAATTAATAATATTGAGAATTTCTTGATTAATTGCATCTTGTTCAGAATATTCATTCAAATGATACAAAATACTAGAAAGTGCTGGATCATTTAAAATAAAATCTCTTGTTACATCTGCAAAAGTCAAGAGCGCTTCTCTACCTGAAAGCCCCATTAAATTTTCAACCAAATGTTGGTTTAAAAGCTTAATTCGACTTGCTCCTACCAAGGAAAGTAGCTGCTTTCTCCCTGAAACATAATGATATAGTGATTGTGACCTGACACCTAAGGCTTTAGCTAAAGCTGGCAAAGTAGTCTGAGTCAAACCTTCATCTCGAATCAGTTCAATTGCTTTCTCAATTATCTTATTTAAATCAAGGCTTCTCCTTTTTTGTGCCAATTTCACCCCTCCTTTTAATAGCATAATAGATACTATACCACTACAAAGTGAAGATTACAATCTACAATGTGTAAATAGTTAAATATAAAAACAAGATTTACTTTTGCAAATCTTGTTTTTTTCAATCTTATTTAGCAAAATATTTATAAACTACTTGACCTAAATCCGCAAACTTTTTACTATTTTCACTCCACACAGAAATTGCATACGCATGATTGCGTCCTTGAACGATGGCAACAGCTGAATTATCATCCCCAATTGAATATGATGCACTAGCTATTTTTTTAACTAAGTTAGTTCTAGGAGTTGCCAAACTTAATGTTGTAAGGAAACGACTAGCATATTTTTGGTTTAAAGCACGTCCTTGATATACTCCAACCATAGTTTGAGTTAAATCAGCAGCTGTAACTTTACCATAAGGTTCTTTATTAAAGTTTTCAGAAATTGTAATTTGGCTTGCTCCAAGCTTTTTAGCAACTGCATCAATATTACTTTGACCAATCTTTCTAATCAAAGCATTCGCTGCAGTTTTGCTGCCACGCATCATTGCTTGTCTCAAGTATAAAACTCCATATGACATTCCAGTCTTTACTACTTTTTCGCTATTAACTTGATCAGCTTTAGTAATTTTAATTGCTGTTTTAGAAGAAATCTTTCCTTTTTGCTCTTGTTCAAATAACCCTAATAAAATGTACATCTTCATAATTGTATTTACATTATGAGTCTTACTAGTATTAGCTACTCGAGCAAAGCGAGAAGAATTAGTTAAATCCTGAACTGCTACTTGATAACTATTATCAATTCCCATCACAGACTTAATCTTTTGAGCAAGTTCTTTTTTACTGCCTTTTGCTATTTTTATATGATTAGAGTATTCTACAGAATCAATTTTAGGTTCTTTTTCCTTGGGCTTACTAAGTTTTGGAGACTCTTTTTTCTTAGTAAGTTTAGATTTATTTATTTTATTTTTAGATTCAATTACACTAACCTGTGCATTATTAACTCGCTCCACATTCCATGAATAAAGTCCAAAGGCAATTAACGTTGTCACAATTGAGCTAATAACTACATTCTTTTTCATATTTTTTCCTCAATCTAGAAAAAGTGATGCTTCCGCATTAACACTACAAGCCAAACCATCAATAAAATCATCAAAACTGTAATAAAAATCCAGTCAAATCCACTATGAAACATTGGTAAATCAACGTTCATCCCATAAAAACCTGTCATAATAGTTGGAATCGTTAACACTAAAGACCACACAGTTAAAAATTGCATTGTATCATTCAAGTTATTGTTCATCATATTATTTGAAGTTTGAGACAAAGTCTTAGTAACTTGTTGTGAAATCTGCACCATTTCGGCAGACTGGCTTGATTCAATAAGCACGTCATCAAGACGTTCTCGAGCTTCTTTAGTAAATTGCAATTTTGAATGGTCTAAACTGTGCAGCATCATTAAGTCAGTTTGAATAGAACTAGATAAATAAACCAAACTTTTTTCAATATTAGATAATTCTACCAAGTCCTTATTGTTAATATCATCAGATAACTTTTGATCTAGACTATTTCTTTCAGAATCAAGCTGAGTGACTGCACGCTGAAAATATTGAGAAGCATATAACAAAAAAATCATCAAAAGTTCTGTTACATCTTTTGCTTCTGACAGGCGCTCTCTCATATGCTCATCATTAAATTCATCAAATACATAACTAGTTGATTCAGTATGAAAGGTAAATACATTTTCCCCTACAACCAAAAATGTAATCGGACGAGAAGTAAAGTGCTTAATTGAATTAGTCGGCCAAATAGGAACATCATATACAAGCAAGTGACTGTGCGTGCGAATATCATAGTCATAGTGCGGACGTTCATGACGGTCAGAGATATATGAAATAATATCTGGCGTAAAGTTGAACTCATCTTGGAGTCGCTCACTATCTTGCTCACTTAAGTTACTAATGTCATACCACTTATATTTTGTTTCTATTGGAAAATTTTGCTGTCTAATCAACCAATCTCACCTCTACATTTATTTCTTTTTAACATTTACCATCTTACCATTTTTTTAATTTTCACGCGCAAAAAAACAGGTCTTAAGACCTGTTTCTTTAATTAAAATTTGTCATTCAGTTTTATTGCTTCCAAGCAGCATCAAATTTAGATTTACCTGCATTAATTGCATTATTAATGTTTTGTTTCTTTTGAGCTGCAGAAAGAATATTTTGCATAATACTGTTTAATTGAGTATAAGCAGCATTTGAGTTCTTTTCTACAGGAACACTGTATAAGTGATCCATAGCTGTATCAAGCTTAGCAGGAAGTTTAATATTCTTATTTGCCTTGTATTGACTTGACTTAACAACACTATTATTAACTGGAATATAACCAGTTGCGTTAGCCCATTTAAGTTGGCTTGATTTAGATACTAAGAACTTCACGTACTTAAATGCGGCAGCTTTTTGATCACTAGTTGCATGATTAAACATATAAATATCAGTACCTTGTTGCATAGTGTATTTACCTGGACGAGCTGCAACATCATAAGTGAACTTATTACCTACACCCTGCTTAACAAAACCTTCACCTGCAGAAGTTCCGATAAACATTGCTACTTTTTGGTTAGCAAATGGTCCTGATAAATAGTGTTCTGATCCTGCTACTCTGAAGTAACCTTTCTTAATACCATCTGCATAGTAATCAATCACACTCTTTGAAGTATTACCCGAGAAATTAATCTTGTTTGAGAAGTCAACCCCAGCATCTTTCATCCCTAATACATAGTAGTTCGAAAGTGAGTCAAATCCAGCACCTACAACTTGATGGTTACTCTTTTTATAGATAGTTTCTGAAGCTTCTTTAAGTTCTTTCATAGTTGTTGGAACCTTCTTAATGCCATACTTCTTAAACATATCCTTATTGTAAGTCAAAGTTTCAATTGACTTGTTAAATGGAATACCATATTGAGTACCTTTGATTTGGGCACCTTCTAACAATTCTTCACGAATGTCAGATTTCTTGCTGCTGCCCCAACCTACATTCTTATTATTAATGTATGGTGTCAAGTCAACTAGCATCTTATTTTGTGCAGCTGTATAGAGCCAACCAGGATAAGCTTGAGTAATAGTTGGTAAGTTATTTGGTGATTGCAATGTTGAATTGATCTTAGCTTGCAAGTCATTATAAGAACCCTGATTTTCTAATTTTACAGTAATCTTAGGATTCTCCTTTTCAAATTCCTTAGTCAACTTTTGTAAAGTTGATTGTTGAACACCAGTCATTCCATGCCAAAAGACTACATTAGTCTTTTTAGTAATTTTTGATGGAATTTTTGATGATTCTGAACTATTGCTCTTTCCATTAGAGCAAGCTGCAGTTCCAACTAAAGCTAAACCAGCGATAGCTGCCATAACAAGTTTTTTACTAAACTTCATTTGGATATATCCTCCCAAAAATAAAACTAAACAACAATTTTTTTGATTCACTAAAGCGTGATAGTTTCTCCACGCTCAGGTAAAATCCGTTTTCCATAGGGGTTTTCTTCCAATTCCGGATGCAATGTGTGCACCGGAGCTAAAATTTGGGGTTGAACCTCTTGAATGATTTCTTTCAATTCCTCTTCATCAGCATGTCCTGAACAGCGAAGAGCCTTAAATTCAATGCCATTTTTAGCAAAATTATCTACAAATGGCTTATACGCTGGATCAAAATCACCTAAAGGTTCAGCGTTGGAATGGATATATAGTCCGCCTTCCATGAGTTCATCATAATTACTATCAATTTGCCAGAGGTACTTGCTAGTATCTTGAAGCAATTCTTGATAAGGAAGCTCCAATTTAGAATCAAGATCAGCAAATATTTCCTCCCCTGGCAAGTAGTAATATGGAATATCTTTATTTAGACTTGCTTTTAATAAATGTGCCCGTTTAGCATGTAATACTACAGTTCGCGATGAAGCATTAATTATATTCAGAAGACGTTCAACATTAGTTGGATAAGTATTAAAAGTTATTTGGCGAGCTGGATTTTCTTTTTGTAAATTGATAATTTCTTCAGTTAATTCTTTTTCATTCTGAGGACCAGTAAATTCTTCACTATCTTCATCATGCTTTTCTTCTGGCCATGAAACACCGGTACCTTCAATAATGAATAGATCACTATTTTTTGAAGCTTGTAAGTATTCATGAACTTTGTCAGGATTATAGCCATGGAGGCGAATATCTCCTGTATAAGAAATCATCTTATCAGGGGTATGAATAATTAATCCCGTTGCTCCATATGCATCATGGTCACTAGGCCATACCTCCAAAGTGATGTCACCTACTTGAATCGGCTTTTTGTATTCGGCTGCAATAATTTCGCGAGTATAAGTTTTATCATGACCGGCAGCAGGAAGTAAAAAGTCACCTTTTTCATTTAATGCTGGCAATAAGTTAGCAGTAATAGGACCAGCATATAGCGGAATTTCTGGAGCAAGTAGATTCAAAACCTTACTATGGTCTAAGTGAAGATGAGAAATATAGGCTGCAGAATGTTCCCATTTTTGGGTATCAATAGCTTTTCCAGTAATAGCTGGATCATAAAAATCCGGTACGTCCCCAATTAGCTTATATTTAATTAGAGTTTTAAAATCTTCATCTTCTAATTTCAATCCTAATTCTGGCCGATACACTTCTCCTAAATCAAACAAAACGTGCGACTTATTATAAGCCACTTCAATCATCGGTCCACCTATAGTAGTTAACCCATTATAAAAAGTTACAGTAGTCTTATCCTTTAAGGTCATTGCGCACTACTCCTCGAATAATTTGTTTTCTAAAGATAAAATACAAAATCAAGATTGGCAACACTGTTAAAGTTGCTGCAGCAAGTTGCAATTGAGTTTCACTACCTGCATCACTTGCAAAAGACGTCAAACCATTGTTAAGAAGACGCATTGAATCTTCATTAGTTACTAATAATGGCCATAAGAATGAATTCCATCCAGAAATAAAGCTAAGTAAACCAACAGTGAAAAGCCCACCTTTGGACATTGGAACCAAAATTTTCCAAATGTATTCCCAATCACTAGCTCCATCAATCATAGAAGCTTTATAAATTGTACGTGAAATTGAACCAAAATAACTTTGAAGATAATACATATAGAAAATAGAAGTTAAAAATGGAAGAACTAAACCAATATAAGTATTAAGTAAGCCCATCTGAGCAATTGTATTATAGTTAGTAAAAATTATCGCTTCTCCCGGTACCATCAGCAATGATAAGAGAATAACTTGAATAAAATGTTTTCCTTTAAAGTGTAAGTTAACCATCGCAAATGCTCCCAAAAGTGCATTAAATAAACTGACAATAGTAGTTACACTTGCTGTAATAAAAGTATTAAGGAAATATCTAGCAAATGGAGCTTGAGCAAATACTTTCGCAAAATTTCCCCATTGCGGACTTTTCGGAATTAATGTTGGTGGAATTTTGGTAGTTTCTTGAAAACTCATCAATCCTCCCAAAATCATATAAATAAAAGGGAAAATTGTGATAATTGCAAACAAAATCAGGATAATATACCCAACTAAAACTCCCCAGCGAATTTTCTTCATTATTAATGTCCCCCTATTTTCTTCATCATTTTACGCTGTAAGAAAGTTACAAACAAAATAATAATGAACAACACAACTGTTGCAGCCATTGCAACACCTGGTGTGCCGACAATTTGGAATTTATTATAAATATAAAATACTGCTGTGGTTCCAGAGTTTCCAACACCTGCTTGTCCATTAAACAGGGCATATACAGAAGTATAAACTTTAAAGGCTGCAATAATATTCATTGTAAGTAAGAATGCCAAAGTTGGGACTAGTTGCGGAATAGTAATATGCCAGAACTTTTCTGTTCCATTTGCACCATACATATCAGCAATCGTGTAATAATTAGGATCAATATTTCTAAGAGCACCCATTAAAATTACAATGTTAAATGCTAAAGATGTCCATATTCCAAAAATTATAATCGTAGTCAATGACATTGCGGGGTCATCAATCCAATTTGGTGCTGGCAAATGAAAAGCTCGTAAAATAAAATTAAGCATTCCGTAATCGCCATTAAAAATATAGCGAAAAACAATACCAATCGCGATTGTTGATGTTACATAAGGCATGAAGAAAGTAGTTTCAAAAAATGACTTGTGTTTAACTTTGCTAAAAATCAGCCATGCTAACATCACTGAAATTGCTAGTCCTACAGGAACTGAAATTAAAGCATATAAAACAGTATTTCTAATTGCTAACCAAAATTCAGGATCTTTAAAAATATATTGATAATTACTAAATCCAGCCCAATCCAAGTTAATAAGTGATCCACCTTGAAAACTCATTACAAAAGCTCTCAATATCGGATAAATACTAAAGCAAGTTACAAAAATAATTGTTGGTGCTAAAAATAGCCATGCTTTCTTTTGATTCTGCTTCATTAGTAAACACGCTCTCCTTCCGGAGTAAAGATAAATACACGATTTAGTCGCATCTTAAGTTTTATATTATCTCCTGTTTTAATTGGTGTTTCTAAACTTACCAAGCTTCGAGCTTGAACTCCATCATGATCAAACTTCAGGATTCTTTCGCGTCCAATAAGTTCCACATCTTTGATATTAGCAGATACATAACCATTTTCATCTGGCAAAATATTTTCAGGACGAACCGACAAAATATAATCTCCATCTGGCATATCTCGTTTAAAGCGACTTTGATCTAAATCACTCACTTTAATTTCAAAATCTGATGCAGTAATTACACCATTTGATAGCTTAACTTTAAAATTATCAATTACAGGATTACCCACAAAATTAGCCACAAAGTAATTATTAGGTTCTAAGTAGAAATTCTGACCTAAATCATCTTGTTGAATCACACCTTCATTGAAAAGAATAATCTTATCTCCAATAGAAAGTGCTTCTTCTTGATCGTGAGTAACAAATAAAGTTGTAATTCCTACTTCTTTAACAAGAGAGCGAATTTCTTCTCTAATCTTAAGACGAAGTCGGGCGTCAAGATTAGATAAAGGTTCATCCATTAATAATATTTTAGGTTCTTGAACAAGAGCACGTGCAATTGCAACACGCTGTTGCTGACCACCAGATAATTGACCTGGCTTTTGATTAGCAAACTCAGTAATTTGCGTAATTTCCATATATTTTTCAGCTATCTTCTTAGCCTCTTCTTTTGACTTTTTCTGTTTTCCAACAGTTAATGGAAACATTACATTTTGAAGCACTGTCATATGAGGATATAGAGCATAATTTTGGAAAACATAGCCAATTTGACGATCTTTAGGAGCAGTCTTAACTACAGATTTTCCATCAAAAAGAATCTCTCCACTTGTTGGACTAAGAAGACCAGCCAAAATATTTAACATTGTTGTTTTCCCACATCCAGAAGGTCCTAATAAACATACAAGGTCACCCTTTTTTACTGAAAAACTAACATTTTTTATAGCTTGATGTCCATTATCATATACCTTCTTCAGATTTTTAACTTCAACAAAATTATTTTCATTCATAAAATCACGCACCACTATATATTGTTATACTTATAAAATTTCATCATCAATTTTAAGATAAAACTAGCAAAAGTACAAATAATTTTTGTAAAAAGATTCGTAGTTTCCGTGAAACTTGATAAAATTTATTGTGAAACCATATCGTTTTTAGTTATTTTTCTTAACTATATTATAGAATTATACTATAAATGTTCTTATTTACAACATATTGTATGTCATCTATCTAGACCAATAAAAAAAGACTACTGCGTTAGCAATAGTCTTTTTAAGAAATAAATAACTTTTTACTAAAAAAATTATCCGAACAATCTAATTTTCATTAAAGATTGTCCCCACGTTCAAATTGATATTTAGAATTATTCAAAGCTTGACGAACTAAATCACTCATTAAATGCTTAGTTTTTGCGGTGATTTTATTTGCGGTAATTTCATTTTGTTCGGTTAAAAAACTAGTCAATTTATCAATTGAAAGCTCTTTTGCTTTTTCATCGATTTCTGAAATACGACTTACACTAAAGCTTTGACATTCATCACGATAATTATTGATTTGATAAATATATTGGTGGTAACGTGGTTCAACAATTACTTGAAGAGTTTTATATAACCAATAGGCACTTTCTTCAGGATTAACTGTATGGTCAGCCACCTGATAATTTTGTGGAGTGTTATTAATATTGGTATAGAAAGGTACATATGGAGAATAAGCATAAAAGCCCATATTTAACCATTGAATACCAGCTAATTCCTTTGGAACGTCATTTCTAATTTGCAAAATGCTTGATTCCTGATTTCTATCAAGAGCAATAGAACGAAACTTCTTTTGGTCTTTTTCATTTCCAGATGCAAAAGTATCCATTGGATCATATTGAGTGCCATTATAATGACTTGTTAGAAATTTTTGAACATCTTCAACACTAATTTTCTTTTCAGGAACACGAGTAAATGGCATTTCTTGGCTAGTTGGATCTTGCTCAATACTTGGATTAAATAATTTTTGACCATACCAAGTTCTAGGTGTGTTGTAATAACTATCTGCTTCATCTTTAGTTCCAAAAATATCACGGAAATTAAATATACCGTCTTGAGAAGGATTGAGATGATATTTATCTACAAAATTGCGAATTGTAGAAGCATACATAAAATTATCTTCATCTGAAAAATCAATATTTTGAATAACCATGATATTTGGACAAATTGCATATGAATCATCTGGAACTCGGGCTGCTACCCATTGATGACCAGCGGCTGTTTCAAGATACCAAACCTCTTTATTATCAGAAAATGCAATTCCGTTTGTTTCACCAGTACCATACTTTTCAATTAATTGACCCAAACGCTTTACACCTTCACGAGCCGTTTTAATAAATGGCAAAACTAAGTAAACCATTGAGTCTTCATTGATTCCATCTTTTACAAGTGGATCATGGCCAAGGCAGCGAGGATTAGTTGCTTCGGTTTCAGTTGCACTCATTGCTACATTGTACTCATTGATTCCTTGTTCATCCCATCTGCCTTCACTCTCATCAGCAGTAGGAGAAGCAGTCCATCTACAACCGTCACCTTTTAAATGCATCTGAAAGCCGTTATATTTAGATATATAATTTTCATCATAATGACGTGCTTCATTAACTACAAATAACTTTTCGTTAATACCGCCATAACCATCTTCATCACGAGCAATCATGGTTGAACCATCTAGGGATGCATCTTTACCTACAAGAATTGCAGTACAGTTATCTTTTTTCATTATGTACCTTCTTCATTTACTCATACATTAAAATATATATTAATTTTACACCCACTAGTATATTTTGGCTATTCAGATACTTTCATTTGACGATCTCTGCGTGCACGTCCACTACTATAATCAAAAACATAACCAGGCTGAACATTAAAAAGATAGACATTAAAATCTAATGGACCATTTGTAGAAATAGCTTGTAAATTAATACCACGAGCCATCAACTCATTACCTCTAAAAATTGGAGTTGCTTGATAAATTACTCGCTGATTTTCACGAAGAGCTCTTCTAACCTTACTTTCAAATATAGTCTGGATTTTTTGATTAGAATAAGCTGATTGAGTAAACAAGTTTTTAGGATTATTTTGATCTCCTGATTTATTACTTGGATTATATTGACCATCTTGATCAATTCCTGCAGAAACAGAGTAGGCAATTAAATGTCCCCGATTATAAATTTGAGTGCCATTACGTCGATTATAATGCCAGCCAGTAGGTTCAATAAATTGACGAACTCTTAAACTATCATTAGCAACATTACGCTTTTCTAAAAAAGCAGTATTAGAATGAGATGTTCTATTCAAGCTATCTAAATTTGAATAAATTACTTTGTTAACCTTCCAAGCGTTTTTAATTAAAGTAGATTTATCATTATTAACAGTAATATAAGCTTTATCTCCACTTTTAAAATCTAGTTTAGCTAGTTTTTCATAATCCGATTTTGATAAACCACCATAAGCAGTATTAGCACGTTGAGCTGTTTTTATTGAGTTCGGATTATTTTGGCCAAAGTTATTAGCTTTAGAATATATTCCCCAGGCAATAATTATTATAGCCGCAACAATTGTATATAGCGCACTATCTCTTTTTCTTTGTTTTTTTCGTTTTTGTGTCATCTCTTAATTTTACCCTTTTATATTAACTTCTTGCCCAATCATCAAGCATACTTAAGAAGAAACTTTCAGATAAGCGTTTGATTTTTGCACCATTTTTAATATATTGACGAGCAGCTTCTAAATCCTCGTTGTCGTGTCTAAAGAAATCATGATCACCCATTATCAAGTAATTTGTATCTGAATTTACTTCATCTTGAATTTGACCATTCATATTATTAATTACTTGCTTCATTTCAATTATGTCAAAATGAGGATTTCCAGATAAAACTACTTTTTTCAAGTTTAAAGGATTACGAAAACCTAAGTCCCATGCCTGTAGTTTATCATTTACTAAATCAAAGTTTTTCACTTTAGATTTAGCAGTGGTAAGCATTTCATCTGCAAAATTTTCCTTAAAGTAATCATATACCTTTTTTGTATCTAAAGAATCGTCCAATCCTCTGTGTTGTTCAACTTCTGCTATCCCGATTCTTTGCATACAATCAAGTAAGCGATTATGGCGTTCCTTAGGATAAAACACCCGTGCTAAGCGTAATACATCAACATAGTTATTATTTAACTCGGGTTCACCATATTTTTTAGCTAAATCATAAACAAAATTCAAATCAAAGTTAATGTTATAACCGATAATAATATCCTCGCCAATAAAACCGCGAAAATCATGAATTGCTTTCTTAACTGGAATTCCATCTTTTTCAATCATTTCCTGGGTAATACCATTCAACTTAGTAATAAAAGCTGGAACTGTATTTTTTTGAGGATATTTTATTAAATGGCTATATTTATCTACAACTTTTCCATTTCGAACTTTTATTCCACCAAGCTCGGTTACTCGATCTCTAAATGGACTCAAACCAGTAGTTTCAATATCAATCAAGGTATAATCACTTAAAAAATCTACAATTTCTTTTCCCTTATGGCGTAACTTATCTTCACTACCTGATACATATAAAACGCCCTCTTTTACAAAAATACTCATTCATTTCTCCTATTTACTAAACTTTTTAATTAATTCATAACTATTATGATTAACCTGCTCATAACTAAAGTCATAAAAATTAATACTATTTATTGATATATATCTTTTTTATTCATACCCTGTAAAATTCAGCTTACCATTATTATATTCTCCAAGAAATATATCCCCAATATCATTGAAGCCAGCATCTTTTGCTTGTTTTGTCAGCCAAGCTTCATTTTTATGAATCAAGTCAAGCACATCATAATTAATTTGACCATCACTAATTATTGGAAAGCGAATATTATCCTCATCATTTTCAATAACTGTTAATTGTCCATTTTGTTCAAAAATACAATTCTTTACTTTACTTATTGAATAAATTCCGCGACTACGCAATTTAAACATCAATTCATTAGCAGAAATTCCAGCTTTTAAACAATTATCAACTAAAACATGACCATTTTTTATTACTTGAACTGGCTTTCCATCAATTAAATTACGCACCCAAGTATTATGCTCACGACTAAATTTCAAAATAAATACAACTAAAGTCCAAACAATTAATACAAGCAAAAATTGCATTACTTTTATTGATGGATTATAAATAATTCCACCAATCACCCCACCTAACACATAGTTTTGCAATTGATCTAAAGCAGTAGTTGGAGCAAGATTTGTTTTACCAAAAATATTGATTTGAATAATCAAGGTCAAAATGCCTAGCGCAAATTTAATAAATAATTCTGTGTAGTTTAATTGCATTTATTTTACCTCCACCTTATGGTCAATTACATGAGCACGAGTTAATGAATAACTATTATTATCATCGTTCAAGTTTAACTGATAATCTTCATTTTTCGAATCAATTCTAACTATCATGCCATTTTGCAATGTAGTTGCATTAGCCATTACATCACTTTCTTTAACATTATTATCTCGTGCAATCGATTTTAAAAATGGAATAATCTGAGTTGCCTGTGATTTTTGAGCATTTATTTGAGTATATTTTTCATATTGGACTCCAGCAAACAAAAGCAAAAATAAAAGTGCAATTATCCCCAAATCACGATACCTTGTAGCGAATCTATCCCTTAAATACAAAATAGCAAAAATAATCATAGAAATCGCCGCTACCATCATAAGTACGTAAAAAACAGCCTTATCACTTTTTTGATTTTCTTGAATATATTTAATTGTATAAAAAGTCATTGTTTCACCTCTATTAGTTTGCTTTATTTTACCATAAGAAAAAAGCCACATAACTGTGACTTTTTATCATTAACCTTTGATTTCTGCAAGACCAGCCTTTTTACGTCCATGATTGAACCAAGGTGAAACAGTAAAGGCCAACACATCATTAACAACATATATTAATGAGTTAACTGCCATTGCTAAACTTGCATCCCCTTGAGCATAAGTAATCCCCCAAAGAATTAATTGGAAAATACCACTAGCTGTCCACCAGAAGTATTGATTATTATAGCGCATGAAACACATAATTCCTGCAGTAAGTGAGATAGCAAAACTAATAGCATCAATCCAAGGACGAGGATCATTAGTAAACTTCCCAATAAGGAAACCAGATATTGCATAAACAGCTAAGGTACCAACTATAGCAATTACCCATTCTTTAGCACCAAATTTTCTTAAGTGATTTTTAGTATCATCATTCCATGATTTAACTGAAAGAATAATTGGCAAGTCAAGTGTAGCAATATAAGCAATTTGTTCAAAAATTGACAAATAATTCTTTGCTTCAAGACCAGCATAGATAAAACATGCAGCTGAAATAAGTCCAAGCCAACCATTGATTGCTTTAGTGGCATTAATTGCTAAAACACAAAGAGTTCCTAAAAGCGTACCAATAAATGTAACCAAGGTAACCATATCAAACTTACCTTGAATTAAAAGTGCAAGTTGAAAACCAAACGCAAAGAACCACAACATATAATTTTGAATTGGCCAACCCTTTAACTGATTAAATAACCATACAAAATAATTCTCATTCCTAGAATTCATTAATTCTTATCTCCTTTTCTTTAGGTCACAACACAAGATGTTGTGCCTTATCCGTTCTGTAAATAGAACATCTTGTAAATCAACGTTAACTATAATAAGTTAAAAATTATTCAGATTCAAGAATTGACATTTCTAGATATTGTGGTAGATAAAAATGTTAATCCCTACATATAGTGTTTATAACAGGCTTTAACACTATTTTTTATTTTCAGAAAAATTTTTTAATAAAAAAAGGCGATTTTTAATCGCCTAAAAAATTGATGCTCTGAAGCACCACTTGTTGCATCAGTTTTATCTTCATGTTTTTCTTTGACTTCTTCTGCTTTTGTCGAAGCACTTGTTGCAGCATCCGGATCAGAATTTCTGCGGTAAGTTGCACCACTTGTTGCATCAGGATCAATCACTAATTTTTGTCCAGTAGTTTCACAGAAGTATTTTACTAATGGATATAAATCTTGTACCCATTCATAAATACCAACGTAATTTCCTTTATCATCTTCTACACGCTTATAGTAATGCAAAATAAGTTCTTTTAAATTACCTGTAGGAACTGGCATATAAACTTCATCGTGTCCCGCTTCTTTAGTGCGAAGTGCATGGACTACTTTCTTAGCATTAGGAATTACATCTCTAACATCTGGGTGAATAGCCTTCATTGTATCTCCGACTTGCTCAGGAGTTCTCTTAGCCTTCATTTTTGCATTAGGATCTTTAGGACGGTTATACCATAAAAATTGATTATTATCATCTACAAAGGTTAACTCACCAATAGTATTTTGAAGCATCCAATTTAACTGGTTAACAGTCATTAATCCTGAATCAAGCTTAACGTAATCATTACCTTCTGCAGCGTTAACTTTTTTAGCTGCTTTATCAAGCCATTCAGGATCATTTTTTTCTATGCCTTCAATAGTGGTGCCAGCAGTTGACTTAGCTGACGCATCAAAATCTTCTTTTAAATATTCATTGCGATCCATATCCTGTAACCATTTTGGTTCTGCCATCGTTACTCATCTTCCTTTACTTAATTTTTATTTATCTTGATAAGCTAATTTTATTATGTAAGCATTTTCAGTACAAGAATAAATAAAATTCTATATATTTTTTTAAATATTAATTACATCTTTGTCTCTATTCGATGCTTATCCAGATGAATAATTTTATCAAACATTTCTTTTTCTTCAGGTGAAATTTTATGTGCTACTTCAATTACTGCAACTTTAGGATTCTTGAGTAAAGTTTCATGAATAGCTAAAGATAATTGCGGGTCAAGCGCACTGGTTGCTTCATCAGCTAATAAAATTGGACGTTCTGATAAAAGCGCTCTTGCAATTTCTACACGCTGAATTTGGCCCCCTGATAAACTATTACCATCTTCTCCAACGTTTTTGTCTAAACCTTGTTCTTTAACCAATTCATCCAAGCCCGCTTCATGAATTACACTTTTTAATAAATTATCATCGACTTTTCTGCCTAAAGTAATATTAAAACGTAAGGTATCATCAAACATAAAAGGCTTTTGATTTACATAAGAAAAGAAATTATGAGCCTGATTCCAATTACCAGTTACATCTTTACCATTTAATATAATCTTACCTGTTTTTGGATTTTTTAATCCTAGCATTAATCGCAATAAAGTAGTCTTTCCCCAACCACTTGGTGCCATCAAAAGTACTTTTTCACCTGGCTTAACACTTAAGCTTACGTTATCAAAAACTTTTTTATGGTCTTGACGGGTTATATAAGATAAATTTTCAACCTGCATCCCATCAAAATGCTTAATCTTTTTCTTGTTATATTCACTATGGTGCTTTAAAGCTTGAACAGTCTTTTTCCACATTGGAACAGTAGATTTAACTTGATTAAATTCGTTAAATAGAGTCACAACTGGTGTAATAAAGTTCATAGCTAAATCTACCATCATTACTAAAGTTCCGACTTTTAATTTACCTTGCATCATTAAAATTCCACCAATTGTACATGGAATAATAAAGCAAAATAGTTCAGCTGCTGAATAAATCAACTCCAATGCCCAAGCTTGCGTCAAAGACATATTTCTCAAAGCATTTTCCATATTTTGTGCAGCTTTAGCAGCTCGAGTTACGATATTTGAACGAACATTATATAGTTTGGCTGACTGAGCACCATTTAATGAATCAGAAACACTTTGAGTATATATTGCATTTTTCTTTGCCCAAATATCCGACTTACGAGTAATAATCGGACTAGTAATGAGTTGAATAATTGCGGGTGCAATCATTGCTACTACAAACACAACTGTCATTTGCCATGAACTATAAAACGCAAAACTAATAGCTCCAATAAAGGTAAGCGATTGTAAAATCATATCAAGTTGAGCATTAACTCGATTAGTCTCAATTTGCTTTAAATCATTAGTCATCAATGACAACCCATTCTTAATATCTGGTTCCCCTTGATCAACTAAATATGCAAGATTAGCACGCTTAAAAACCATATTAACATCACGCACAATTGTCATTTTCACTGTTTCATAAATAAAGTTGCTAGCCATAAAGCCCAACTGACCAATTGCCGTAAAGATTGCTAATCTAATTAAATGCATATAGTCATGTGAACCTGATGATGCCACATTCAACATAATCTGAATCATATAAGCAACAAAAACTATATTGCAGGCTTTAATTGCTGCTAAGATAGTGAACAAAATCACCTGGCTTTTTTTAGCATATTTTAAACTCATCAAAATCTCCTTAAAAGTTTGGGATATTCTATATTATACGCAAAAAAGGGCAAGTTTCACAAATTGGCTAGAAATTATATTATGAGTTAAAATAAAATGTAAAAGATTATAAAAAAAGGAGAAAATTATGCAAACTGGTAGTAAAATCATTACTTTAGATAATGGTTATCACTTATGGACCAATACCCAAGGTGAAGGTGATATCCATTTACTCGCTCTTCATGGTGGCCCTGGAGGAAACCACGAATACTGGGAAGATGCGGCAGAACAATTAAAAAAGCAAGGCTTAAATGTTCAAGTTACTATGTATGACCAATTAGGTTCTCTTTATTCAGATCAACCTGATTATTCTGACCCAGAAATTGCTAAAAAATATTTAACTTATGAATATTTTTTAGATGAAGTTGATGAAGTTCGTAGAAAATTGGGCCTGGATAACTTTTACTTAATTGGTCAAAGTTGGGGTGGCCTTTTAGTACAAGAATACGCAGTTAAATACGGTCAACATTTAAAGGGTGCTATTATTTCTTCAATGGTTGATGAAATTGATGAATATGTTGCTAGTGTTAATCGTCGTCGTCAAGAAGTACTTCCACAAACTGAAATTGACTTTATGCATGAATGTGAAAAAAATAACGATTACGACAACCAACGTTATCAAGATGATGTTCAAATTTTAAATATCAACTTTGTTGATAGAAAGCAACCTTCTAAGCTTTATCACTTAAAAGATATTGGTGGCAGTGCTGTTTATAACGCCTTTCAAGGTGATAATGAATTTGTAATTACTGGTAAACTTAAGGACTGGCACTTCCGTGATCAATTAAAAAATATTAAGGTTCCTACTTTAATTACTTTCGGTGAAAATGAAACTATGCCAATTTCTACTGCTAAAACAATGCAAAAAGAAATTCCTAATTCACGCTTAGTTACAACTCCAGATGGAGGTCACCATCATATGGTTGATAATCCAGATGTTTATTATAAGCACTTAGCTGACTTTATTCGTGAAGTAGAAGATGGTTCTTTTAAAGGCGAATAATTATTATAAGTCACATTAGTGGCTTATTTTTTCACTTTAAAATTTAAGAATTTGATAATATCAATTCAAATAAAGTGACACAGTGTCTCTTTACGGATATAATTATTTTAAAACTATAACTATATTTTTAAGGAGAAAATCATGAAAAGAACTAAACTAATTCGTCTAACATCATCCTTTACTCTTCTTGGAATTTTATCTCTTAGTACAGTAGCCTGTTCTAACAAATCTGAAAATGACACTTCTTCAAAATCAAGTACTCAAAGCAGCAGTAGCACAAAAAGTAAAACTGAAAAAGCTGTTAACAAAACCAAAGCTAAAGTAAAGACTTCTCAAATTAATATCAGCCAGACTAAAGCTCTTAATATTTTTGATAAAGATTATAATGATAAGAAAATCAAAGATATTGATTTAAAAGTAGAAAATGGTAATTATGTCTACGAAATTGAAGGCTTTGATTCTACAAAAGAATATACTATGACAATTGATGCTAATAGCGGCAAGATAATTAACAAACATTCTGAAACTCTAGATTTAGATGAACATCTTAAACAAGGCCTTAACTTTGATAAAGTGATTTCTCGAGATGAAGCAAGCAAACTTGCTGAAAAGCATGTCAAAAATAGCACAAGTACTGAATGGAAATTAGAACAAGATAATAATAATGCTTACTGGGAAGTAAAAGTCGATGATGGTCATCAAAAAACAGAAGTAAAAATTGATGCTCAAAATAAAAAAATCATCGACACTGAACATGACGATGATTAAGCACTAGACAGTTCAATTGAACTGTCTTTTTTAATGCAAATTTTTAGCTAAAATATAATCAATCTGAGGATCATCCCCAACTTGATAAACATGTTGACTTACTTTCTCAAAGCCATCTCGCTTATAAAACTTTTGCGCATTTATATTCTTTTCATAGACTCCAAGCCACATATAGTCACGATTTTCTTCACGGGCTATTTTTTCTGCAAGTTTTATTAAAACTAAGCCTAAGCCTTTATGCTGAAACTTACTTCTTAAATAAATTCTCTCTACCTCAAGTGCATTCGGCTTTACAGACTCTGTTTGAGCATCTTCATCATTAATCTTTAAATATCCTGCAACTTCATCTTCTACCAGCAAAAAGAAAAATCTACTGTGTGGATTATTAATTTCTGCCAATAATTTTTTATCGGCATATGCTTCTTCTAAAAATCGCTTCATATCATCTGGAGCAGTAAATGGATCAAAAGTTTTCTTAAAGGTTTCCCGGGAAATATTTTGTAAATCCTTAAGATCATTGCTAGTTACATTCTTAATTAAATAGTCCATTAATATGTCCTCTTTCCTCCATTTTTTACAAAGTTCCAATTTTCGCTGACATTTTCTTCTACTATTTGCAAAAGATATTTCAATTCATCTTTTTCAACATTACTTAAACCATTCAGTGCCATTTCATTTGAATAAACGTTCTCTCTTTGAATAAACTTAGCAAGCTCTTTTCCTTGATCTGTAACAAAAAGATGACGTATTTTCTTGTTTTCATTATCAGATTCTTTTTTTATCAAATTTTGCTTAACTAATTTTTGAATGCTTCTAGCAGCAGTAGTCCGATCAACATTTAAGATACTTGCTAAATGATCAGAAATAATACCTGGATTTTCATAAACTCGCACTAAATATAAATATTGACCTCGACTTAAGCTAATCTCCTTAAATTCAATATTAGCTATGGAATCAAGCGCTCTTGCAATAGTACCTATTTGATGCAAAATATCTTCGGTCATTTTCTCACATCCTTAAAAATATTTTATATCTTTATTGTTGCATTTGCAACAATAATTAGAAAAATTGTGAGATAATAAGATTAAAACAATCGGAGGAAAAATAAATGGAACTTTTACACAACATTGGAATGATTTTAGTTTTCTTAGTTGGAATTGAACATATCGCAATTTGTTACTTGGAAATTTTTGCAAGTCCAGAGACACAAGCCAAAGTCTTTAACATGTCATCTGACTTTACTAAGCAAGAATCTGCTCGTTTAGCACTAGCTAATCAAGGAGTTTATAATGGGATGCTAGGTTTAATGATTATCATTGTATTCTTCATGTTAAAAGGAGAAACTCTTATTCTCATTTGGCAATTATTGATGGGATTTATCATTGTAGTAGCTGCATTTGGTGGTTTTACTGCAACTAAAAAGATTTTTGTAGTACAAATGCTACCAGCAATTGTTGCTTTAGGCTTAATTAGCTTATAGCAACAAAAAAACTAGCCAAAGTTGGCTAGTTTTTTTGTTTAATGAGCTTGACTATCTGCACGAGATTTATATGTACCTTCTGCAGTATTAACGATAATCTTTTCGCCTTCCTTAATGAAGTCAGGAACTGTTACAACCAAACCAGTTTCCATAGTTGCTGGCTTACCACCACCAGCAGCAGTAGCACCCTTAATTTCTGGTTGAGTTTCTTTAACTGTTAAAGCAACAGTTGCTGGAAGATTTACCCCAATTAAATCAGTATCATTAACAAAGTCCAAATCAACAACAATATTAGGAATTAGATATAATTTATCATCACCTAAAATATCACTTGGCACTTCATATTGTTCATAAGTTTCAGTATCCATAAAGGTGTAAAGATCACCTTCACCATAAAGATATTGAGCTTTCTTTTTAGTCATTTCAACCAAGTCTACTTTTTCACTTGGACGCATTGTCTTATGAACAACAGCACCTGTCTTTATATCACGCAAATCCATTTGCATAACAGTGTTGCCTTTACCAGGCTTATGGTGATTTGCTTTAATAACACTGATTAACTTTCCTTCTTGGGTAAATACCATACCCTTTTTTAAATTAATTGCTTGTACCATAAAAATTCTCCTTTAATTCAATTGTACCAAATTAATTTAAAAATGACGTAAATATATGCTATCTATTAAATGTCCTGTTGTTTTATGTAAAATCAAACTAGCTCTTTGCTTAGTTGGAGCAATATATTGGCGCAAATTAACTAAATTAATCATTTGCCACACTTCTTCGGCATATTTTAAGGCATCTTCTCTTGGGCCATTGGCCATTTCATAATAGTAATTATTCTTATTATTTTTATTTAAGTCTAGAACTTTTTCAAATCGTTGCAAGTACCATTTTTCAATCATATCTTCTTCAGCATCAATATATAAAGAAAAATCAAAAAAGTCACTTGTCACAACTTGACCACTCTTGGGTAATTGTAATGTATTAATACCCTCCATAATCAAAATATCGGGATTTTGTACATGACCATATTTTCCTGGGACAATATCACTTAATTCTTGAGAATATAATGGATATACAATATCATCTTTTCCACTTAAAACATCTTTCAAAAAGTCACTCAACATAGTCATATTGTAGCTTTCTGGAAAACCTTTACGTGACATTAAATTTTTACGACGTAATTCTTGATTGGGATAAATAAAACCATCCGTGGTCATTAAATGTACTTTTAATTCTGGATAAGTTCTACTTAACAATAATTGCAAAAGTCTAGCAGTTGTTGATTTTCCAACAGCAACCGAGCCAGAAATACCAATGATAAAAGGAGCAAGTTTTAATTTCTTATGTAAAAAACTTTCTTGAGCATGTTGGGTATGACGCTTTTCTTTATAAACTAAATAAAGATAACTAATTAAGCTAGTGTATATTTCATGAACATCAGTTAAATCAACAACATCCCCTAATGATTTAATATTTAAAAGTTCTTCCTTAGTAATTTCGGCCTTATTCTTAGGAGCCAATGCAGCCCATTCATCTCTATTAAAGCATGTATAATTTTTCATAAAAATTCCTCTTAATTAATTCTATTTAGTTTATTATAGAGGAAAAGGAGCAAAATATGAAAAAAACGATTCTTTTCGGCGATTCTATTTTCAATGGTTTTCGTAATCATCAAAATACTAATTTAGTTACTAATCTTTTTCAAAATTTCTTGGGAAATAATATCCAAGTAATCAATCTTTCTAAAAGCGGTGCCACTACGGTTGAGGGACTAGATTATTTAAAACAATTAGACTCTAGTAGCAATCTAGTTGTCATTGAATATGGCACTAATGATGCTTCAAGTGGGTGGGGTGTCAGCCTTAAAAATTATTCTAGCAATTTACAAACTCTGATTGATTATATCGGCCCTCAGAAGTGCATTATTGTTGGACCTTTTCCACCTGATCCAAATAATTTTGAAATTAATCAATTTTATCAAAACATTGCAAATTTTAATCAAGTCGCAAAACATATTGCCAAGCAAAATCATATTCCATTTATTGATATGATTTCTGCTTTTTCTAGTTTATCTGATATTTCTTCTTACTACCAAGCAGATGGTCAACACTTAACTGATAAAGGTAATCAGCTCTTAGTTAAAACTATAGCTCCAACAATTTTATCTAAACTAAAAGACTAGCTTTTATGCTAGTCTTTTTAGTCTCTTCCTAAATAATTTGATTGTCTGCCAAACCACTTTTTATTTAATTTTTCTAACTTACCATTTTTTTGCAATTGACCCAAAGCATAATTGATTTTCTTACGCAGTGTTTTATCGCCCTTACGCATCCCCACTGCAAAATAATCTGCTGGAACCTTGTCATTGATAATTACTCGATACGCATCTTTATTTGCTTGATGAGCAATATAATAATTAGCATACACTTCGTCTAAAAGAATTCCTTGGATTCGATTAGCATTAAGATCTAAGAAAGAATTTGGCACTTGATCATATAAGACTGCCTTTTTTGCACGAAGTACATTTTGCTTTCCTTCATACCATTGTTCAGCAGTAGACCCCGTCTGCATACCAAGTTCCTTACTCTTCATCTGCTTAAAATTATGAACATTGCTATCACGTTTAACTACTAATACTTGACGATTTTTTAAATATGGTCTACTAAACATAACTTTTTCTTCACGCTCTGGTGTAATACTATAGCCATTCCAAATTAAGTCAATTGTACCGTTACGAAGTTCAGTTGCATTCATTGACCAATCAATTGTCTGAAAATTCACCTTTATTCCGTATTGCTTAAACACTTCTCTTGCTAAGTCAACATCATAACCTGCAAGTTGACCATTTTTTTGAGAAAAACCCATCGGCACAAAAGAATCATCTAATCCAACAACGACAGTTTTATTCTTAACAATTTTTGACCATGTATCTGTAGTATTTGCTTCTTTTTGTACATTACTACATCCAGCTAGCCCCAAAGATATTAATATTAGAGACAAAAAAAGTACAATTTTCTTCATCATTAATCCTCACTCAATGGTTTAACCTTTAATACTTGGTCAGCAACATTATTTGCAAATGTTAAATCATGAGTAATAATTACTTGAGTTAATCCTGTCTTTTTTAAGTTCAAAATCATCTTTTCAACTTCTTTTCTTAAAGTTGGATCAAGAGCACTGGTTGGTTCATCGTAGCAAAGAATTTTTGGCTGCATTGCTAACGCTCTTGCAATTGCAATTCGCTGCTTTTGTCCACCAGATAATTGATAAGGATATTGCTTTTCATGTCCCATCATTTGCAAAGTTTTTAGTAATTGTTCTGCTTCTTTATCTGCTTCTTCCGTACTTTTTTTTAGGACAAGCCTTGGTGCTAAAGTTATATTTTGCATCACACTTAAATTAGGAAAAAGATTATAATCCTGAAAAACGACTCCTACTTTACCAGAATCATAACTTTTTCCATCAATTAAAATTTCGCCACTATCCTTAGTTTCTAGTCCTGCAATAATTCGAAGCAAAGTAGTTTTACCGGCACCAGATGGACCAACAATTGTTAAAATTTCACCATCTTGTAAAGTGAAAGAAATATTTTTTAAAATTTCACGTCCATTAAAAGCTTTACATAAATTTTTAACTTCTAACATATTCTTTACCTCTACTTGTAATAACTAAAGTGCTTTTCCACTTTCTTTTGTAAAAATGCACAAATACTAATCAAAAGCAGGTAGATTGCTGCTACGATTACTAATGGAACTAGGGTTACATCACGTGCCATCGCAACATTTCCCGCTCTAAGTAAGTCTCCCAGTCCAATTACATAAACTAAAGATGAATCTTTAACTAAGTTAATAACTTCATTTCCAATTGAAGGCAACACAATTTTTATAACCTGGGGAATAATAATATGAGTCATTGTTTGAAACTTATTTAAACGCAAAACTTGAGCCGCTTCAAATTGTCCCTCATTAATTGACTGCAATCCTCCTCTAAAAATTTCAGCAAAATATGCAGCATAATTAAGCACAAAAGCCAAAAGTGCAGCTTGATAACGTGGAAAAACAATATGTAAAATCGGTAACCCATAAAATACAAATATCAATTGCAATAAAAGTGGAGTTCCTCGCATTATCCATACATAAAATTCTACTAACCATTTAACAGGTTTAATTTTACTCATTTCTCCAAGCGCAACTAAAACTCCCAGCGGCATAGCTAAAACTAATGTCCAAAAGAAAACCTTTAACGTCATTAATACACCAGCTAAAAGCGCCGGCATAATCTGCATAATATACTCCATAATTCCACCTACTTTTTTAATAAAAAAGTCCTCTTGATATAATCAAGAGGACGTAAAATTGCGTGTTCCCACCTCGTGTTCACAGTTAGCTCACACTAAACTGCCTCACTAAGTTTACTAACAAAAAACGCCTTCCTAGACACATAGTCTAAGAGGGCGAATTATTCCGCGGTTCCACCTCATATTTACAGCTGATTCACATCAAACTGCCTTGATAAGTTCGTTAATAAACCTTTAGCTGTAACGGGCTACCCGGACTGCTCTACTGTTTTTTCAAGGAGTCAACTCACAGATGTGATTCATCCACGCCGTTATCTCATTTCCACCATCAAAGACTCTCTATTAGCGGTCAGTGAATTACTAGTTCTGTTCTAAGTTGTTTTAATATTCTTCAATATTATATGATACTGACACCTTTGTCAACAGCTTTACTTACTTTTCATCATAAGTTTGCTCGTTAACATCAAGAAGGGGACTTTTTTCTCCAGTATAAATAATGTCCAACTTATACATCGCACGTGAAGTTATCGTATAAACTAATTGAGTTTCATCAAGTTCATGATAATTCTTTTTAGATGCATCCCACATAATAACTGAATCAAATTCTAATCCCTTAGCAAGATATGATGGCACAATTAAAGTTCCAGGTACTAAACGCTGATTAGCTGTAGCAATTAAGGTTGCTTTTTCACCTTTTTCTTTTAACTTTTCACTAACATACTTTGCACTCGCTAAGTCCTTAGTAATTACTGCTGTAGTTTGCTTATTTTTATTATTATCATTTAAAATTTGCACTGCTACATCAATTGCTTGTTCATCATTTTTTCTTCCCCAAATTACAGGCTTTGGACCACGGCGATTAAAGGATTCAATTTTTTCTCCTTCACGTAGAATCTGTTTAGTAAAGTCTGTAATTTCTTTAGTTGAACGATATGACTTAGTTAGTTGCACTACATCTGTTTTTTCAGGATCAAACAAACCAGAAATTTGCTTTAAAAGACTACGGCTTTCATCTTTAGTAAAGATTGCTTGATTCAAATCTCCCAGCATTGTGAACTTAGCTCGCGGAAAGTTAAACTTAAGATATGCTAATTGGAAAGGAGTATAATCTTGAATTTCATCAATAAAAGCATAACGCATTTCATAATTAGTCCTGCGACCAGTTACTAAATCATAAAGATATAAATATGCAGAAACATCATTCATATGAATATCGCGATTTTTAAAGCCTTCCTTAACTTCTTCAACGTGTTTATTCCATGAGTCTTCTGAAATTTCCCACTTACTTAAATCAGTCATCTTTGGAACCGCACGTAAAAAGCGCAAGTATTGAGCACGCATATTAATAAACTGATTATGGTTAATTCGACGATTAACTTTCTTCAATTCCTTAACAACGATTTTTCTACCTAAAAACTTTTCTTCTTCAGTTTCTGAAGCAAATTCCTGATCTGGTCTATCATACAGACTGTTCAATTCTTCTTTACTCAAGCCTTCAATCGTCTCAGAAACCCATTTTTTCTTAACTTCTGGTGCAATCTTTCGATTAAGCAATTTAACTAATTCTTCACGAGTTGCATCAATTCTATTAGCTAATTTGTAATTATCATTGAAAGAATAGTATATTTCTTTGATTTTTTCCTTATCAAAATATGGCTTTTTCTTATCACGGAAATAAATATTCTTGAAAACCATTCCTCGCTTATTCAGGTGCTTCGCATAACGAGTTACTAAATTAAAAAAGTTAACTGAGTCCTTAAAGGCGCCAATTGTTGTATCTGCTGTTTTATCTTCAAATTGTTTAAAAAGATTTTCAACATTCATTCCAGGTAAACGTCTAGATACAAACTGCCAATATGTCATTTGTACCATATTTTGCTCACCCATTTCAGGTAACACATTCTTGATATAATCATTAAATAATTGATTAGGACTAAACATGATTACATCACTTGAAGTTAAATTACCGCGATAGCGATACAATAAATATGCAATTCTTTGCAAAATCGCACTTGTTTTACCCGATCCTGCAGCACCTTGTACAAATAAAAGATCTGCACTAGTGTTACGAATAATTTTATTTTGTTCTTGCTGAATTGTAGTTACAATTGACTTCATTTGTGTGCTTGATTTTTCAGATAAAGCTTCTAAAAGCATCTGATCTCCAATAGATTCATTGGTATCAAACATGTTGATGATTTTACCATTTTCAATCATAAATTGACGCTTTTTAGTCATGTCAACTGTTACTTCTCCAGCTGGTGAATTATAAGTAACATTGCCCAGTTTTCCATCGTAATAAATCGAAGAAATTGGAGCACGCCAATCATAAACTAAAAAGTGATCCTCAGTATCAGCAAAAGAGCCAAGACCAATATAAATAGTTTCTGGTTTTGACCCTTTTTCAGTAAAATCAACTCTAGCAAAATAAGGCTTCTTTTCTAAGCGTTCAATTGTATCAAGCTGCTTTGCAGAATGTTGCCAAGCATGTTCACGTTCACTTAAGAGTTGCTGCTGTTGGTGAATAGATAAGGCTGTTTCCATTGAAGTAGAGTAGCCATCATAGTCAAGTTTTACATCATCAAAAAAATGTGAATTAAGCTCGCGTGCCTCTCCTTCTGCTGATTTGATAGACTTTTTAAGTTCTTTTTCTTTATTTTTAATAAGACCCATTACATAATCAAGATGGGTTTGTTCATATTGTTCTTCACTTGTTTTTTCAGTCATATTGTCACCTTCCAAAAAAGCTTGTATATTATTTTATCATTATTTATCTCATCATCCTAATAATTAACATTATGCTAATAAAACATAAGCAAATGTTTATAAAAATTTCACCATTTAGGTTTATAATTCTAAAAATGGAGTTGATAAAATATGAAATCATTTTTCCGTTTTTTGAGAAATATTTTATTGTTATTAGTATTAGTCCTGTTTTTTTGGACTTATGAAAATAATACTAATGTCAGAATAGCTACTAATGATTCACTTACAACTATTAGTCAGCGAATTAATAAAATATTTTCTACTGGAAATATAAATATTCCAAAGTTTAATAATTCATCAATTAGTTCAAATGATAACCAGCAAGGTATTTCTAAAGAAAAAACTAATAACGAGAATGTTGGTAGCTGGTCAAAGCCAGAAGCCAGAGTTTATATCAATATTAAAAATAATCCTCAATTACGTTCTGCAAGCATAGATGCAATGAATGCTTGGAATAGAACTGGAGCATTTACCTTTCATGAAGTAAATGATAAAGCTAATGCACAAATTGTTGTCAGTGTAATTGACGACAGTTCAACAAGCGCAGCTGGTGTTACTTCAACTACATACAATCCTGTTACCAAACACTTATTAAAAGCTAAAGTCCATCTAAATCGTTATTATCTGCAAAATAGCTGGTATGGTTACAGCGACAGCCGCATTATTAATACTGCAGAACATGAGTTAGGCCATGCGATTGGTCTTAATCATACTAATAAGGTTTCAGTTATGTACCCAAAAGGTTCTATTTATACCATTCAGCCACGTGATATTGCTGCTGTCAAAAAAATTTATAAAGAAAATTAATTTTTTATTCGCAATCACTTCTATTACAATATAAGTGATTGTTTTTTATTTAAGGAGAAAGCTATGAAAAGAATATATATTGTTCGACATGGACAAACTTTTATCAATCGTTATAACAAAATGCAAGGCTGGTGCGACACACCTTTGACTACTTTAGGTGTTGAAGGAGCTGAAGAAGCTGGAAAAAACTTAGCTCAAATTCCATTTGATATTGCCCTTTCAAGTGATTTAAAGCGTGCTAGTGATACTTGTGAATTAATCATGAAGCATAATATAAATAAAGATGAATTACAACATATTGCCAGTCCATTCTTCCGTGAACAATTTTATGGTTATTTTGAAGGAATGGATTCTGAAATGGCCTGGCGAATGATTGGCGGACCACATGGATATGAAGACCGTCATGAAATGTTAAAAGAAGAGCGAATTGATACTATCAAAGATTGGATCAAAGAAGCTGACCCTTATCATGAAGCAGAAAATGCTCAAGAATATTGGGAACGAGTAGATCAAGGATTCAGAATGATTAGTGAACTTGATGGCGCAGAAAATATTTTACTGGTAACTCACGGCTTTACAATTCGTAGTATTGTTGATCACTACGGAACTGATATTGATATCAGTCAAGGACCTCGCAACGCTTCAATTACTATGATGACTATGGATGATAAGGGTAAAATGAAAATTACTTCTTATAATAAAATGCATGCTTAATAAAAAAAGTCTCGGCAATAGTCGAGACTTTTTTAGTCTTTTTCTAGTACAATTCCTTCATAAAGTTTAACTGTAATTAAGTAATACAAGAAATAAAGAATCAAGAAAATTGTAAATGGAATCCAAATTTTATCATATGGATTAGCTAACAAACTCTTAAAGAATTGTAAGCCAAACAAGACATCTATAATTCCTATAACAGCTGGAAGAGCAAACAATACTCCTATTTCCTGGGAAATAGACTTCTTAAGCAATTTCTTTCGTGCTCCCATCTTCCAAAGCATCTTATAACGAGGCTTATCAGCGCCTGCTCCTGATAATACTTTAAACATTAAAGTTGAAGCAAGCATTGCTAAAAATGCTATTCCTAAGAAGAAGCCCATAAATTCAAATCCAGATGCAATCATTAGAACTGGACGATATGAACCTGACTTAGTTCCTGTCAATAATATATCCTTCATTTCTGGATTTATATTTTTAGGAAGAGCTGCATTTTGCAATTCTTCAATATTATTAAAGTTCTTCTTAAAATCATTTACCAAAAGCAAATCAACCTGCTTTTGTTTAAGCTTTAAACTATTAAACTTCTTTTGAGAAACAATCTTTAATTCCGCATCAAATGATACTGGAAATACACTTAATAATTGCTGTTGCAAGTTATATCGCTTTATCTCGTTTTTCTGATTTAAGTTTTTAGTAGTTAATGTAACTGTAGTATAAGATGGGGTTGCATCCTTCATATTATAGCTTTGAACTTTGATTTTATTTTTATTAATATCATTACCACTTACATATACTACTTCTTTATCATTAGTATCTTTTTGTTTTTTAGTTAAAAGTTTGTAATTAAGAGTTGTCTTTTGACGCACATCTACGTGCTTTAATTTTTTATCTACTGACTTATTTTTGTTAAACAAGACTACATCATAATAATTTGCTTTCATAGTTTGGTCAGTTAAATTGCTGAAGTTGAGACCAACAGTAATTGCACCAAGTGCCAAAGCAAAAAGTAAAGAAACAACTGTTAAAATTCGATTGTAATCATGAATTCTGAATTTTAATTGTCCAATTGTAAACACACGAAGCTTTTTATAAGAAAATGCGTGGCGATTTTCTAAAAATGTAATTGCAGTTGTAGACAAAGAAGCAAATAAGAAATATGAACCTAAGGTAATTGTTATAAAGCCAATAAAGATAGAATTAGTTCTCAAACTTTTATAATTTGCCATTGACCAATAACCAATTACCAAAAGAATAATACCACTAATAATTTCAATACTGCGCCAAATAGGATGTTTAGATAACTTGACTGGCTTTTGATCTTCATGAACTAAATCAATAACTTTTGTCTTACGTAATTTAATACTATTCCAAATTGCCGCTAAGAAAAATAATACAACAAAGAAAACTAAAGTCCAAACTAGGGCTGGAATATAAAAACCTACAAATTGGCTAATCTTTAACCCTAATTGATTAACTAAAAGAGTAGATACTCCTTGTGTTAGCAATATTCCAATCACTTCACCCAAAATTGTTGCAAGAATACCAATAATCAAAGTTTCAGTAAAAATCAAACGACCAATTTTAGAATTTCGCGCCCCAAGCATCATGTATATTCCATAATCATGCTTGCGCATACTTAGCAAAAAACTATTCGCATAAACTGTATAAACTAAAGTAATTAAAGATAATAAAACAATCCCTACTCCAAATACAAGCTGTGTTGTTTGAAAAGCAATAACTAGATTTTTCTTTAAAAAACTTGGATTAAGTGCCAAAGTTAAAAACATGTAAAATATTGCTGCTGATAAAGTTAAACCTGAAAACAAGACAGCATAGTCTTTAAATCGGCTTTTTAGTCCTGTAAAAGAAAGCTTCCACAACATATTTTTCCTCCTTAATTTCTACCAAGTTCCGCAATAATATCTTGATAAAATTCTTCACGAGTCTTATTTTCACGTTTCAATTCTTTACCAATCTTACCGTCTTTAATAAATAAAATCCTTTGTACATATGAAGCAGAATATGGATCATGAGTTACCATCAAAATAGAAACCTTATCACGTTCATTCAAAGTTTTCATAGTTTCTAATAATTCAGTAGCTGACTTGGAATCCAAAGCTCCTGTTGGTTCGTCTCCAAGCAAGATAGCTGGTTCATGAACAAGAGCGCGAGCTGAAGCAACGCGTTGCTTTTGACCACCAGAAATTTCAGCTGGATACTTACTTAAAATTCCTTCAATATTAAGTTTCTTAGCAATTGCATTAACTAATTTATCAATTTTAGAAGCAGATACGCCTTGTAAACTAAGTGGAAGAGCAATGTTTTCACGGTTAGTTAAGTTTTCTAATAAGTTAAAATCTTGAAAGATAAATCCAATTTCTTTACTACGAAAATCTGCCATTTCATTTGAATTAAGAGTATTAATATCACGATTGTTGATAATAACATTACCAGTAGTTGGTTTATCAAGCGTTGAAAGAATGTTGAGAAGAGTTGTTTTACCAGAGCCAGAAGCACCCATAATTGCAACGAATTCTCCATTTTCTACTGAAAAGTTTACTCCTTTTAAAGCTTGGTATTGCTTTTCACCTTTTTTACCGTATGTTTTAGTTACTGAATCTACATTTACGACTTTTGACATAATTATTCCCTTTCATTGCAAAATTATCATACTGTATTATTTATATAATACAGTATGATAATTTGATAAATTTGTCAATAAATTTTTGCTTAAATCAAAAAATCTTTGTAAACTTTAGTTAGGTTTGGAGGAAAAACTATGGCCGAATTAAATTTTAATTATTTAAAAAATAACCCAATCTTTGCAAGCGAATATAAACCTGCTAGTAAATTATTAAAGCTTTACGACTTAGAATATTATCGTGAAGTAATGATTAATGCTCGCTTATTAGCAGAAAATATTGTTAAAAAGATTTTTGATTTAGAAAATTTGAACAAATATTATCCTCTTACTAATAGGGATGAAAGACGCAGTTTACGTAGTGATACAAAATACTTGCAAGCGCAGCTTAATTATCCATTAAGTATTATCAACTTAATTAATGAAGTTAGACGGTTTGGTAATGATGCTGTTCACGATCAAAATTATAAGTTTTCTAAAGGACAAGCTTGGCGCGCTATCTGTGATATTAATGATATTTTTGTTTTTATTTTAAATTCTTACACTGATGAAAAACTCTATTATATGCGCCCTGATATCGCAATGGATGCAGCAAGCAATAAACGCTATGCTAAACGTAAAATTATTAATTCACCTAAAAAAGTTATAACTAAAAAATATAATCCTGAAGCTATCCAAGCACGTGAATTATTGAAAAAAAAGAAAAAGCATCATTTTTCAAGTCGTTTAAAAAGATTTTTACATAAATAATAAGAGCTCCGTTTAGGAGCTCTTATTATTTAATTTCAATGTCTTTAATTAGTTGTTGACCATTTTTATTTTCAAAATTGGCATAATCTTCCATAATCACCATCTTTTTATGCTTATATTTGTAAATTGCATCAAATCTGACCTGACTATGATTAATACCTGTTGGAATAATGGATTGAACTGTTACCTGTGCGCTTAATTTTTTAGATTTATATTCCTTAAGAGCCTCTTTAACTTCCTTTTTTAATTTTTTATAACTCTTATTTTTTTCACCTTTTATAAAACTATCAGGATTAACTTTCAAAAAGTTATGTGCCAAAATATCCGAAGCTTCTTTTGCTTGAATTAATCCAGGCCACAATGGATTTACAATATAATTTCCATCTGTGTCTTGATAAATAGCTGTTTTTTTATTTCCTAAATAGTGAATATGGTGATTATAATCCGTACTACCTTCTGCTGTGTTGGATAGGCGCTGATTAATAACTTGGGCTAAATTATCTACAGGTTCACTTTTAATAGTTTTATCCTTATATTTAGTTTGAACATATAAAGTCATATTTTTAGACAAGGGATAATTTTTAAAAAGATATTCTCCTGACTTATCTAATATTGCTACTTTTTTATTATTGATATAAACCACACCATCTGGCACACTATGGATTCTAAAAGTTGCAGTTCTAATTAACAGATCAATCGTTTTATTTGACCAAATATCAACAATCGAATCTGATTTAAGATTCCTTCCGCCTACTTTAGTATTTACTACTAGATGATATTCCCCAGGAAATATTAATCCAAGATTTTGATAATAATTTTGACCTGCGCCATTCATCGTTCCACGATTATTTCCATTCACGGTTAAATATGAATCAGGATTATTTGTTTCAACTTGTGGTTGATAAACTTTAATTCGTAATTGATATTTAGGAAAAATCATAAAGTATTCTCCATTTTGAATCAATTGCATTTGGTCATCATACTGCCCATTGTGTAAATCATTTGATAATTCCGTTAATTTTTGTGGATTTTTGCGATAGTAATTTTGTAACGGCTTTAAACTATCCTCAGTCACCTTAAGGTCAGGATCAGCAGGCTGCACAAATTTACTTAAATCACTATTAGTATTTTGAATACTAGTTATGATTCGATCAATTTGTTTATTTTTTTGGTAATAATATTGTCCCCAACCATAAAAACATGCAAAAATTATTAAACATAATAATGTAATTGCAATTAACCATTTATGCTTTGAAGACCATTTCTTCTTATGATTTTTAATAATTGTTTCTTTTTTGTTCATTTTACTTCCTACTCAATTTTAGTTAACTCTTTTATTTTAGACTAACAATTTAGCAAAAATAAGCAAATTTTTTGTATCAAATATAGTATTCTATTAATTAAGGAGAAAGAAATGAAAAAGAAAAAATTTATTTATCTATTATTACTAGCATCTATTATTCTGGCTGGATGCTCGCAAAAGAAATTGTCTAATTCTAAATCAAACTCAAAAAGAACTATCCAAAAATCAAATGATATTGATGAAAAAATAAAGAAAATGTCTCTTGATCAAAAAATCGGACAGCTTTATTTTGCACATAGCACTGGCAATTTTGAGCAAATGTTTCATGATATTCAAAAATATCAACTAGGTGGTATTACTTTATTTGCACCAGATTATCAAAGAAAAAGCAAAAAACAATTTCAAAATGAAATGCAACTCTATCGACAAAAAAGCCAACACGGTCTGTTAATTTCGACTGATCAAGAAGGTGGTACTGTTTCTCGGTTATCTAAAACTAAACTAGCAAACGGACGTAAGTTTCCTAGTCCGCAAGTCATTTATCAAAAAGGTGGTCTTAAGCAAATAAAGCAAGAAAATATTGAAGTCGCTCAATTACTACGCCAAAATGGCATTAACATGAATTTTGCACCAGTTGCTGATGTATCTTCGAAATCTTCAAGTTTTATTTATGATAGAACTCTTGGAGAAAATTATCAAAAAACTGCCGAATATATTTCAGTTGCTGTTAAAGCAATTCAAAGTCAAAATGTTGCTGCAGTTTTAAAACATTTTCCTGGTTATGGTGACGCTAAAGATACTCATAACGGTTTTGCTGAAGTAAATAAAAAACTCACTGATTATGAAAAAGAAGACCTGCTTCCATTTAAAGCAGGGATAAATTGTGATGTCGATGGAATTATGGTTTCTCATATAATAATTAAATCACTTGATAATAAACGACCAGCTTCACTTTCTCCAAGAGTCCATCAACTCTTAAGAAACCAGCTTCATTATCACGGTTTGATAATCACTGATGATTTACAAATGGGAGCTATTACAGAATATGGTCGCGTAAGTCATAATAATGTTGACGTTTTAGCCTTAAAAGCTGGAAATGACATCTTATTAGGTGGAGATTATCAAACTGGTATCCCTGAAATTAAAAAAGCAATTAAAAATGGTCAAATTTCAGAAAAACAGATTGATGAATCTGTTAAGAAAATTTTCAAACTAAAACAGCAATTAAAAATTTTAAAATAAAAAAAGAACCTTGTTAACAAGGTTCTTTTTTAGATTAATGTTATTCCAATAAATGTGCTTACAACTACGGCAATTGCAATTGGGACAACTGCATCTAACTTTCCTTCTTCAAGACTTTGCAAAGTCTTAACATGGTCATTATAAGATTGAAGCAAAGAATTAACATTGTGTTCAGTAGTGCTTAATAGCTTATTTTCATCTCGAATAATATTACCAAGATGTTCCATATTCAAGCCAACTTCACCACTTAATTCAATTTCAGTATCAGTCAGTCGACTAGTAAAGTAAGGTAAAATAGCTGAGAGAGAACTGTATTTTTGGAATTGTTGTTCAAATTCAATCAACTCATCTACTACATCATTAAGTTCAGCAATTACTTTTTCTAATTCTTCAATACTGTGCAATTGATTCCAAATGTTTTGATTTAATTCTTCACCTGAATATTGGTCGAGATATGGGAAAAACTCATAATTATCATGAATCTTTTCATAGAAAATAGATTTTGATTCTAATGCACGTTTAACTCGTTCAATTCCTTGTTCATCCAGTTGCATGTTTGCAGTATCACGATGAACAACATGGTCTAATTCTGCTGGATTAACAATTAAAGTTCGATTATAATCACGGTAATAATTTGGATTATCAATTAAGAAATCCTGTTTTTCAGGATTAGTTCGATTAACGATCACAAGTAAACCTCTAATTGCATCTGCACGTAGAAGTTTTTCAACTAAGTGATCAGCAAATAATCCCTGTGTTTCTAATTTTAATTTTTGATAAACTGCATCTTTATGAAGAGAAATTTGTTTTCTGATCTTAGCCTTATCTAATTCACTTTTTGCTCGATAAATTCTGCCATCTTCTATATCACGAGACTGAACTTCAATTAAGAAAATTCCTGCCGGTGTGATTGCAATGTGGTCAATTTGAATAATGTCCCCATTAGGTGCTGGTAAAGAAACATTATCTAAAACTTGAACTTTTGGATCATTTTTAAGTTTTTCAATTGCTATTTCTTCACCTGCCGCTTTGGCTAAAATAGAACTTAATTTTTTATAAGCATCTTGTTTGCTACTACCTTTAAAAACCTCTACAGGTCTTAAATACCATTGCAAGTCTGTGATTTTTTTATAAATATCTGCATCAGATTCTCTTAAGACTGCAATCTTATTATAAAGATTATCTACTTCATTATTATATGCAGCAAACGTACTATTGATAAGATTAATTCCTGTAAGATTATCAATAGATAAATCATGCAAAATTTGATTCTGCTTACTTTCCTTTTTTCCTTTTCGTTTACGTCCAATATATTCAGCTTGACGCAAAGAATCAAGCGCTTTAGAGTCACTTACTTTTTGATAATTAAACCAATTATAAGTTCCAGTTGGTGCACCATCTTTAATTTTTTCAATTTGCTTTAGTTTCGCTGAGATAATATTGTCATACTTTTCTCGTACTTGTTCAACTTTATTAGGAACACTATAGAAATCACTGTATTTTTCTAAAGAAAAAATCTCTCCGCTTTCGCCACAAAATAGTCGCTGATTAACTTTTCCATTCTTATATGTGGTCAATAAATATCCCGCTCGACTAATTGAGAACTCACGTACTTGTGTGAGCTCACCAGTCAAAGCATAAACTAATTGATAATGACGAAATCCACCCTTATCATAAATATCCCTAATTAATAAATCGCCATACTTACTCTTAAGTATTCGATAATCATCATGTCCATCAGAAGCAGATCTAACAAAACCGTCTATTTTTTCAACTAAATCTACTTTTTTATCATTGAAAGTCTGATATTCTGGTGTAAATTCTTTCTGAATATCTGCAACTTTTGTTTTGATTTGCAACAATTCATTATATGTCTTTTCTAAACGCGTTTTATGCCATACTGTGTAAAGAGCATATTCCGCTAATAAAATGACGATACTCAATGAGAGCATTAACCAGAACTTACTGCCAGTAAAATGCAACATTGTTCCCATTGCACACATAATAAAAATCACAATAAGCAATGGTAACCAAATTTTTGGCATTTTAGTTACAATTTGCTTGATTTTACTTTCAGAGATGGTCGCAATCTTGTCAGTTATCAATTGAAATAGCTGAGATTGATTAGCTGATTGACTTTCAGCTAATTCACGCTGCTTGCTAAGGATCTGCTTATCAAGGTCTTTATTCACAGCCATCAAATTCACTTCCTCCGTGGTTTTATCTTCTATATAACTATATTCTACTATAATTAGTAATTTCTATTAAGCTTATTTATCCCACCATATGACCCAACGCTTCGTTGGTAAGATTAATCCTGCTATAATTGCCACAATTCCCACTATAATTGCAATAATTCTTAAAATAGTTATTAGTTTTTCAAAAAATGATAAACCTAAAGGCGGTTTAACTAAACTACCATAATAATATTGTTTAATAAGGTTGAAGAATTGATTACTGTTATATCCATAATGCTCAAAGTATTCATTAGGATTCATTTGATCGCTTTTATTTTTAGAAATTTCACTTTTGCTTTTTAATGTATGATTTGCATTATTAGGCTTTAAATTATATTGATGCATCAAAGAAGCTGCATAAATTGCAGCATTATCAATACTATGGGCAAAGCTTACAGGATTATCTTCTTCTTTTAACTCAATATGGATATATTTATGATCATCTAAAGCAGAATTAGGAGTATGAAATTGAATCACTCCATGATTATCAATATAGGCATGTACTTTATCTGCATCACCACGCCCCTCACTGATTACAATTCCTTCTGGATATTTTTTGTGATATTTCAGTCCTGTATCACTATCTTTAATCTTAGTAATTAATAAGTTATGCGCCGTTTTTGTGCTGATATAAGTATTAATATTAGGTATTTCTGGAAAAAACAACCCACTAAAAATAATAATGATAAGCAACCCTAGCCATACTAAACTAAAGCCCTTACGCCTATCCTCTCTGCGTTCTCTCATTTGTTACCAATCTTCCTACTCGTCTGAATAAATTCGCACAATTTCTACCTATTGTATTGTATAATAATTTGTCTTATTACAGGCAAAAAAATAAATAATCAGTCTCTATTTTACTAATTTTTAAACAAAAAGAAAAAAATATTTCCTAGGAAATGAATTTTTAAGTACTCAAATATTAGCCACTTGTATTTTCAATAAATCCCACCCACCAACCCCAATATATAAAAATATATAACAAACACTTACACTATCAACCACCACCCATGCTGACCCTTCAGCAAGACTTTACTACCTCAGAAGCTTTATAACCTTCTGGTTCTTGTCTTGAAGTGTTTTGTACATTATAGGCTCTTACACTTGCTGAATCTTTCGTCCCTTTGCATTTTTTTGTTTTTTCAAGGAGGATTAGACCACATGAAGAAAAATTTACGTATCGTTAGCGCTGCTGCTGCTGCTCTTTTAGCTGTCGCTCCTGTCGCTGTTTCTGTTGTTTCTACTGCTGACGCTGCTGACGATATCACAACCGGTGGCGCAACTAAGCCACAACAAGAACATAGAGATCATAACATTGATTTTGCAAGTAATTTAGGTAATCAAGACTTAGATAAAGCTGGTTTTAGTAGTTTTGTAGATTTAAACAACTTTAATTTAAGTAATTTCCTTAAAGATGTTGGTAGCAAAATTAGCGTAAGTGCAAATGATGGTTCAAAGCCTGAAATCGTAGCTACTGATGAAGCACAAATTACTAAAAAAGCTACTGATGATACTAATGCTCAATTTCAATTAAAGCAAAGCGATTTACACGCTGGTAGTACTTATTACCTTCAAGTTGCTGTAACTGTTAGAGGATTAAGCAAGGATACTAATATTAAGTATACTGCAAACAATGGTGCAGTGTACTTACCAAATAATGGTCAACCAAGTAGCCAAGGCACTATCAGAAATATTTACCTTGCTATTCCATTGCACTTCTACAACTCTACTTTACATGATCAACCAAGTTTTGGTTCAACTTACTTAAAGAACAATGCTTTGGCAAATGGTCAAACTATTGAAGCACCTAAGACTGTAAAGATTAATAATAAAGATACTAAAGTTAGTGTTAATGATTCAGCTACTGTTTTAGCTGCAATTGAAAAATTAGGTTTATCTTCAAACCGTTCAAGTTATGCAACTGGTATCCAAGCTGGTAAGACCAATGTTCTTAAATACGATGCATCAAATACTGACTTTGTAAAAGATTGGGCAAATTACTCAAATACTATTTATACTCCAGTTGATAAACCAGACAAAGATCGTCCAGTTACTAACTCATTCTCAAGTCGCTGGACTCCTGGTTCTGATACTTACACTTTAAAGCGTGTTAACATCTTTAGTGGTAAGTTTGCTACTGTTACTGTTGCATTCAACAAGAATTCAGAAGACCTAAGCTTCCCATTAATTCAATACAGAACTTTAACTGGTGAATTGAACAATGAAGGTAAAGATTGGTTCAGCGTAAAGCAAGCTAACAACACTTTTAATACTGCAATGCCAGTAGCTACTGTTAAGCTTGGTGACTCAAACTGGGCAGAAACTGTTTTGAACCACTTCCGTGCTTTACAATCATCAAATAACAATGATAAGTTACGTTTAACTACTGATAACCTTCATGTTGATAACATGAACGTTAACCAATCTGGTCTTTACAACGCAACCTTAAAGGCAACTAACTCAAATGGTAAGACTACTACTTTGAACTTCCAAGTTGCTGTTTCAGGTGATAAGAAGGATGAATTAGCTAACTACTTCGTATCAGCAGAAAATGGTCAAGTAGTTAACTTAGTATCAATCGTTAACGGTACTGTTTCAAACCAAAACGGTGTAGTAGCTAACAATGGTCAACAAATCGTTGTTTACCCTAATGACACTACTACTGTAAACGGTGTTGAATACACTCGTGTAGCTTCAGTTGGTAAGACTCGTGAAGCTTCAAACCTTTGGATCCCAACTAAGAACTTGAAGGCTGCTGTAGAAAAGAAGCTTGAAAAGACTGGTACTGTTAAGGTAATGCACAACTCATACGTTTACAACGAAAAGCATGAACGTGTAGGTAGCCGTGTAATCGCAACTTACTCAAATGTTGACGTTTACGGTACTAAGGAAATCAACGGTAAGAAGTTCTACAGAATTAGCGCTGACAAGGAAGAATACATTGACGCAGCAAACGTTGATGGTACTAAGCGTACTTTGAAGCACAATGCTTACATCTACGCAACTTCAAAGAAGCGTGCTAATAAGAAGGTTCTTAAGAAGGGTACTACTGTAACTACTTACGGTTCAGCAGTTAAGTTCAGAAACGGTAAGGCTTACTACCGTATCGAAGGCTGCACCGCTTCAAACAAGATGTACGTTAAGAAGGCAAACTTTTAATTAAGTAGGTCTGTACATCTACCCTAACTTTTCCAAAAGTTAATATAAAAAGACGAGCGATGAGCTCGTCTTTTTTGTTATTTTTATGCTATAATGAGATAAAGAAAAAGAGTAGCTGATAGCTACTCTTCAGGCCCGCTTTAAGAGCGGTGGCTTAATTATAAGTACAGTGTGCACCGACTCATAACTCTTCCAAAGTTATATATGTGAGCGGTGTTTTTTGTTTGAGAAACTATTTATCGTGATGGTTATCAATATACGACAAAAGCGCAATAATAAAAGAACCAAACATAATTGCAAGACTTAAAGCCTCGTAAACAGACATCTGGCAGAAACCTTTCTGTAAGTGATTGTGCCATAAGCCTCACCTCCAGGAGACAAAAACTGCCACCGCTCATAAAACTTGCCGATTAATATTATACCAAATAAAAAATATTTCTAAAATTAGAAAAACATTTTTGATAGTGCTTTTGAACACAAAAAACCGCAGGTCCTCAATATTAAGGATCTGCGGCTTTCGTTTGTATTTTGGAGAAATGAATCTAAAGAAAAAGTGAGATATATTCTCACTTTTTCTTTTATAATTAAGTTCTAATTAAAAGTTAGCAACTTTAACGTACATCTTCTTAGTTGCAGTTGCGCCTTCAATACGGTAGTAACGCTTACCGTTCTTGAACTTGTATGAACCGCCGTAAGTTACAACAGTTTCACCCTTCTTAAGAACAGTCTTAGTTGCGCGCTTCTTTGAAGTTGCGTAGATGTAAGCATTGTGCTTCAATACACGCTTAGTACCGTCAATGTTTGAAGCCTTAACGTAAGCATCCTTGTTAGCAATCTTGTAGTAGCTTGCACCGTTGATAGTTACAGGCTTAGCAACTACTGAAATAGTGCTGAATGAAGCAGCAGTCTTCTTGCCGTCAAGAGTAGTAGCCTTACCATTCTTGTCGTAGTAAGCAGCTGCGTGCATAACAGTCTTGTCTACGCCAACTTCTTCAGTAAATACTGAAGATTGTACAAATTCGTCTGAGCTTGCGCTGTTGATACGAGTGTATTCAACACCGTCGATAGTTACAGTACCGAAAGTTGCAACGTTTTGACCAACAGTTACAGTGTTGTTAGTTTGAGTAGCCTTGTTACCATTTACAGTGTAAATGTTACCAGCAGTCTTAACAGTCTTGTAAGCAGCGTTCTTAGCACCAACAGTTAAGTTGAATACTACGCTTGAAGTCTTACCTGATGGGTTAGTTGCACTTACAGTTACTGGGTAAGTACCAGCTACTGCAGTGTTAACCTTAGAAGTGTCAACCTTAACGTTCAACTTAGTAGAGTTGTCTGATGAAACAACAGCAGTAAATGCTTCTTCAATTGCCTTAGTGTTAACACTTGAGTTAAGTGGCATGTAGTTGAATGAAGCGTCATTTGCTAATGACAATGCTTGGTTAGCACCTTGGTAGTTCTTCTTGTTGTAAGTGATTACTGGGTAAGTCTTAGCTTCTGCATCAGTCAATGCTTGAGTATTGAATGAAACGATAACTGGAAGAGTTGCACTCTTTTCGTTGTTTGCAGTAGCAGTTAAGTTAACAGTAAATACATTTGAACTTGGAATAGCAAATGAACCGTTCTTAACTTCGATACCTGCAGCTGATAATGCTGCGTTTACAGCAGCTTCAACGTTAACGTTGTTCATAACCTTAGCTGAAGCACCGTCAGTCATCTTAACAGTGAAGTTTTGAGCGTTAATAGCCTTAACAACATCTGAAACGCTAACAGTCTTAGTTGAAGCAGCAACTGAAACAGCACCATTAGTTACAACAGTGTTGTCCTTAACGAAGTATGGAGTACCAGTTAAGTTCTTGTCAGTTAAGTGGAAAGCATCACTAGTGAATGCTTGGTTTTGTGAAAGGTCACTTGCCTTGTATGCAGTAGTTGCTGGCTTACCTGCTAAAGTACCACCTGCAATAGTGTATTCCTTACCAGTAGTCAAACCAGTTAAGTTGAAGTTCTTAACAACAACTTGGTATGAATCTTCTGCATTTAACTTAGTGTCGTTTGAAAGTGCAGTAGTAGTACCAGCCTTAACGATTTCAACGTTCTTGGCACTAACAGTAGCACCGTCTACAGATACCTTAACTGACTTGATTGCGTCAGCAACAGTGGTTTGACCAGCGGTAGCGTTAAGTGATACGTTAACAGTAAGTGCGTTAGCCTTAGCTGGAGTTTGTTGTGAAGCAGTAGCGTTGTTTACAGTAACAGCAGCGTCAGCAGTAGAAACAACAGAAACAGCGACAGGAGCGACAGCTAAAAGAGCAGCAGCAGCAGCGCTAACGATACGTAAATTTTTCTTCATGTGGTCTAATCCTCCTTGAAAAAACAAAAAAATGCAAAGGGACGAAAGATTCAGCAAGTGTAAGAGCCTATAATGTACAAAACACTTCAAGACAAGAACCAGAAGGTTATAAAGCTTCTGAGGTAGTAAAGTCTTGCTGAAGGGTCAGCATGCGTACAGGCAACACGCCTGAAGCATTGTCCGATTGCTTACCACGATTCATATTGTACTAACCTTAAGCAAAAAACGCAAGCTTAAAACGGCTATAAAACCCATTTGTAATAAACTTTTTGTGCAAAAAAATAACGAATGAAATTCACTTACCACCTTTGAAGCCCAATCTAACAATAAAAAACAAGCTTTTATATATCTTTACAATTTATTTATTCCTTTTTTAAAAAATCTCAAATTTTACAAAATTTTGACGAAATTTTCTCCTTTTGTAACACTCGGGTACTCTTTTTACCACTTCCTTAAATATTTCGTATTGTTTTAAGCAACAAAAAAGCAACCTCTACACGAGATTGCTTTTTAATAATACGCATACGAGTAACCAACTCATCTGCAACTTATACTAACTAACAGCTCAAGTAACCAACTGGAGCAAAATAGCACAAGTGATTGATATATTTAAACAATTAATTACCCCATTGATTCTATTTTCACTGGGTTATGTTTTTAAGTATGTAGCTGAAATTATAAAACAGTTTAGATTGTTGATTAACCAACATCAGTCTAAATCAAACTTCAAGTTTCAGCAGCGACAAACTTGTCACAAAAGACATCACTATGCTCAGTGTCACCAAAATCAAAAAGATTAATCTTTTGTACGACTACAAAATACGTAGTCGTTTTTTCTTACTAAAAAGGGCAATCTCTACATGAGATTGCCCTTTCCAAATTTTTCTCAAATACTCAAAATTAATCCTTATTAGATTCAGTATCGTCAAACACACTAGTAACAGTTCGTTCAATGTATTGAGCAGATTGAGGAGTCTTATACATATCAACTTCTTCCTTACTAAAAATATTTTCTTGAGCAATTATTCCCATTGCATCCCTCACCGCCGCCTCTTCCAAATCCGGCACCGCATTATTCAAAGTGATACTCGTCTTTTTATTCTTGCCATTTAAAAAAGTCATCTTTAAAGTCTTTGTAGTTTCTGTCATTATTATTCTCCTTTTATTTCCTATTAATTATTAAACTAACGCTACACCATGTTTTTGAATAAGGACAATTGCATCAAGAGAATCTTTTTGCAGTGAGCTGATTGCTTCACCCACTTTTTTAAGACTTTCTGCTTGAGCATCTTTTTTCACATTTTTATAAATTTTCTTTTTGCCATTTTCACCATATTTTTCATTACCAAAAGTAAACTGCACTGATTGTTCTAATAATTCGTAATTCATTTTTTAAAACCTACCTTATAATATTGTTTTGGATACATTAGATCTGCAAGTCACCTGCGCGCCTTGATGACTTACACAATTACTAACGAAACTAACCTAAAAAATGTAAACCATTTTTGAAAAAAACTTTACCAATTCGCAAATACTTCTTTGCTATAATATATAAAAATTCAATTCAAGGAGTCATTTTATGAAACGATCTACTATAGGAGTCATTATTGGAGCGGTTGCTATTGCCTTCGGAGGCGGTGGAATGGTAGCTACTACTCAAAATATTATCCCCACTTCATCTAGCAATAAACAATCACACTCTAACTCACAATCATCAAAGTCTGATCAATCAGATAACAATTCCACATCCGATGATCAAGAGCAAATGAATTCTTCTAGTGACAATCCAGATTCTCAAAATCAAAGCTCTTCATCTAATAATAAAAAAGAAGAAAATAATTCTTCTAACGAGCAATCTTCCAAGTCTTCTTCTACTTCTTCTAATGATGAAGATTCTAAAGACAACAAACAATCTTCTGATACCTCTGATAAAGATGCTTCAAATGAGACTAGTGCCACTAGCGATACTGGCAACGCTGGCAAAGTTAAAGATGGAGCTGGAGCTAAACAAGATCAATCAGTTGATGGTAAAGAAGTAGACTCTAGCACTGTGAGTAATGATAAACAAGCAGATCAATAAAGCTGGATACGATTCATCTTCTTGGAGTCCACAAGATAGCATTAACTTATACAGATATGCTCATAAACATGGTCATAAGACCCCAAGTTCCATTACTAAACAAGACATCAAAAATTATCTAAAAAAGTAGCCATGGTTGCTTTTATCGCAAAAACTCGGTAAAATTACTATTGACTTTTTAGTATTTTCTATTGCTTAAAGGAGTACCTACGTTGACTGAAGAAAAAAAGACTAATCAAAATATCGAAGAAACTGAAGAAAACGATGACTTAAAGGTCGTAATGCCTGAAGCTAACCGTGTTGTTATGGATCAAGAAGTATTTAAAGAACAACCTGATTACTTGAAGGTTTTTGCTAATTTCTATATTGCTCATTTTGATGGACGTGACTTAGAAATTATGAACTTATACGACACTGACCACAACATTGTTGATATTAACAACTACTTGCGTAATAATATTCACTTCCCACGTAAGACTTTAGTTAAGCATGTTCTTCAATGGCATGATTACAACTTCAATAATTTACTTGACGAAATGAAGAAAAAAGAAGACATTGACCCAGAATCAATGGTTACTTACGAAGCTTGGAAAGATTGGTACGAAAAGCGTCGTAGCGAAATTCAAAACGCACTTTCATAGTTATTCTTTTAAATACCTTTGCTCAATTTTTAGAGTAAAGGTATTTTTGTATATATTAATATAATTTCACACTTGAAAGTTAAGCCAAAATAGTTGAAAATAGATATGTTTTATAAAAGAGATGCTTCTTGCATCTTTTTTTACTAAATATCTATTTTCGTTAAGGAAGTACTAACATGACACAGAATACACGTAAAAAGATGTCGGCGGCAGGATTATTGATTGCCATCGGTATCGTCTACGGTGACATTGGGACAAGTCCTTTATATGTTATGAAGTCGATTGTTGCAGGTAACGGCGGCATTGCCAATGTTAACCGCGACTTTATTGTCGGTTCCATTTCACTTGTTTTATGGACTGTTACTTTGCTCACCACTTTGCAAACTGTGATTATCGCTCTTCGTGCAACTAACCACGGTGAAGGCGGAATCTTTGCTTTGTACGCTTTAATTAGGAAACGTGCTAAATGGCTCGTATTGCCTGCTTTAATTGGTGGAGCTGCCATCCTTGCTGATGGTACATTAACACCTGCAGTTACTGTTACAACTGCTATTGAAGGACTTAAAGGGATGGAGTTTGGTCACGGAAACATTCCTGTCAACACTCAGGAAATGGTAATCATTATTACCGTAATTATTCTCTTATTCCTATTTGGAATTCAACGTATGGGTACCAGTATCATTGGTAAAGCTTTTGGTCCTATTATGTTCGTTTGGTTTACATTTTTAGGAATCATTGGGTTGATGAATATGAGCCATGACTGGTCAATTATTCAGGCTATTAACCCTTACTATGCAATCAAATTATTATTCAGTCCATATAATAAGGCTGGAATCTTTATTTTAGGTTCTATCTTCTTGGCTACTACTGGTGCTGAGGCACTCTATTCTGATGTAGGACACGTTGGTAAGAACAATATTGTTGGATCTTGGCCTTACGTATTTGTTTGTTTAGCTCTTAACTACTTTGGTCAAGGGGTATGGATTTTACAAAATCCTGGTTATCATACTACTGGTGACTTTAATCCATTTTATGAAACTATCCCATCAGACATAAGATTAGCAGCAATCGTGTTAGCAACTATTGCTGCAGTTATTGCTTCACAAGCTTTAATCACTGGTTCATTTACACTTGTTGCCGAAGCCAGTGGACTTAAGTTCTTGCCTAGAATGAATATTCTTTATCCATCAAATGAAAAAGGACAAATTTATATTCCGTCTGTTAACAAAATGCTTTGTGCAGCAACTATTGCCTTAGTTCTTTACTTTAGAACTTCTGCGCACATGGAAGCAGCGTATGGTTTGTCAATTACCATTTCAATGTTAATGACAACTATTATGCTTTATGAATGGTTAAGAAAAGAACAAATTCCTATGCTTTGGGATCTACTTTTCTTAGTATTCTTTGGAGCATTGAATATCATGTTCATGCTTTCAAGTTTAAGCAAGTTCACTCACGGTGGTTATGTATCATTAGTCATTACTGGATTCATCTTAATGATCATGTACGTTTGGTTTTACGGTAATAAGATTCGTGATAAACGTGAATCCCGTAACGCCTACGTTCGCCTTGATGAATATACAAGTATGTTAACTAATTTAAGCCATGATGAAGATTATCCAACCTATGCTACCAACTTGGTATATATGGCTAAAGTTAAGTACAACAAATTTATCAAGCGAGAAATTCTTTATTCAATTTTAGATAAACGTCCAAAACGTGCTAAAGCATACTGGTTTGTAACTGTAAATGTTACTAATGAACCCTTCACTGCAGAATATGCAGTTAATACTTATGGCACTAAGAACGTAATTAACATTCAGCTTTATCTAGGATTCAAGAAACAAACTAGTGTGAATGTATATATTCGTCAAATTGTTCATGACTTAATTGCTGATGGAACAATTGAACCACAACCACAAGAATATACAACAACTCCTGGACGAGATGTTGGAGACTTCTCATTTGTTATTGTTAACGATGTAATTAGTCCTCAAACTCAACTAGTTGGTTATGAAAAATGGTTAGTCGAAGCACGTGTATGGCTTCAAAACTTATCCTCTAACCCTGCTTCATGGTTTGGTTTAGAGTATGCAGATACAGTTGTTGAGCGTGTACCACTTATTTTAGGACGACCAAATCCTTCCTACATTAAGCGAGTTGCACCTAAAGACTTTTCAAATATGAAGAAAAATAAGTAATATAAAAAAGCAGGCTATACAGTCTGCTTTTTTATATTACCCAGGAAATAATTTTCATAAAAGCAAAAAAGCAAGTCCACAAAGGACTTGCTTTTAACTCAAGGCACATATACATGTGAGGACAGTGTCTGTTCACATCAGGCTTATCCAACATCAGCACTTCCCGTGCTTGCCATTTAAGGTAGATGTCCTCTATCTCAAAAATTTTACGCATCTCGCGTTTGTTTTCTCGACTCGTCATAGATATTATAACTTATTACGACGTTTTCTGTAAAACATTTTACTCCGATAAAACATTTCAATAATCATTGATGAAAGTAGTATCCCAAGTGCAATTGCACAAGTAACAATTCCTACACGCAAAATTGCAGTTTCTGCTTCCATAGTTTCACCATTTACCAATGCCCTTACTGCTTGATAGGCTGGAACACCAGGTACCAAGGGAACTAAAGCTGGAATATTAAAAACTGTCACTGGACATTTTTTCATTCTGGCAAACATTAATCCTAAAATACCAATTACAAATGCCCCCATTAAATTTGATAGCATTCTACCCATTCCTGCCCGTGCCATAAACCAGTAGACCATCCAGCCTACGATTCCGCTTATTCCTGATAAATTTAAAGCACGATGTGGCACATTAATAGTTAAAGCAAATCCAACAGAAGCAATATAAGAAAAAGCAATATTTATAAAAACTTCTAACCAAAATTGCATACTTAAACTCCTAAAAACTTAATAACAATACCAACTCCGCCTCCAAGAGCGAGCGCTGTTAATGTCGCTTCAAGCATTCGTACCATTCCCGATAATAAATCACCCATAAATAAATCTCTTAAAGCATTTGTAAAAGCAAGCCCCGGCACTAATGTCATTAGCGCTCCAATTAAGATATTATCAACAACCATGTTCGGGAAGAAGTGCACAATTCCAATTGCAATTAAACTCATTACCATCGCTGCAACCAATTCTGATAAAAAACGTATTTTGGTAAATCGCTTAAAAAATACATATGCTAGATAGCCTAGCGCTCCAACGGCAGCTGCTGCTGGAAAATCAATCCAGTCATAATCATCCATAAATAATACAAGTAAAGTTGCGCTAAGTGCAGCTGCTCCAATAACTTGCATCCACAAGGGAAAAGTTGGCAAGTCGGTTTGCAAAGCTAGAACTCTGGCCTTTAATTTTTTTAAACTAATTTTTTTTGCAGCAAACTTTCTTGATAATTCATTTACTCTGTCTACAAGCTCTAAATTTATGTTGCGGTCGCGAATTTGCTTCATTTGAGATAATTTTCCACCATCTAAACTCATAAAAACACCTGTAGGTGTCGCAAATACCCTTGGATCCGTAACTCCAGCATTATGAGCAATTCGCAGCATTGTATCTTCAACTCGATACATTTCACTGCCGCCTTCAATCATTAATCTACCCGCTGTTAGACAAATATCAAGCACTTCTTGATAAAACTCTGCATTCTTTGTTTCAGCCATTATTTTACCTATGTGTTAATTCAACTTTTCTAAATCAATTGTCTTGTCAATCCAATCCCCACGGAAGAAATCACGCTCGTGACTTACAATAATTACTCCACCTGGGAAATTGACAATTGCCTTTCTAAGAGCATCTTTTGTGTCATTATCCAAGTGGTTAGTTGGTTCATCCAAGAATAAAAGATTAGCTGGTTCAAATTGCATTTTTGCAAGTTTGACCTTTTCTTGCTCTCCACCAGATAATTCCTTTAATGGACTCATTGCTTGTTGAGCAGTTAGACCCATTTTAGCTAAAGCTTGTCTTAATTCCTTTGGCTTTTTACGTTCAAATTCTTCTTGTAAATACTGCAAAGGCGTCATGTTTCCATTTGGCCAAGCAAGATCTTGCTTAAAATAAGCTAGCTTAGCAGTAACTGATAATTCATAATTACCATAAATTGGCTTCAATTTACCAAGCAAAGTTTTAAGCAAGGTAGTTTTTCCAATCCCATTAAAACCAGTTATCGCAACTTTTTCATTTCCACCTACTGAAAAATTAAACGCAGTCTTAACTAAAGCCTTATCATAACCAATAACTAAGTCTTGTGTTTGAAGTAATAAATTAGATGCTGTAGCTACATATGGAAAGTCAAACTTAGCACGACGATTATTCTTAGGTGGAGTCAAAACATCCATTCTATCTAATTGCTTTTGACGAGATTTAGCACTTTTTGCTCGAGTACCTGCTTTATTCTTACGAATATATGCTTCAGTTTTAGCTATTTTGCGCTGCTGATTAGCGTAAGCTTTAAGATAAGTTTCACGATTAGCAGCTTTTTGACGCATAGCTTGCTTTAATGTTCCGGTATAGCGAGTAATGGTTCCAAAATCAATATCAATAATACAGTTAGTAATTTGACCTAAGAAGTCATAATCGTGACTTACAACGATAAAAGCTCCTTCAAAATTATTTAAATATTCCACTAGCCAATCAATATGACTTACATCTAAATAATTAGTAGGCTCATCTAACACTAAGACATCTGGATTTTGTAATAAAAGTTTAGCTAAAATAATCTTTGATCTTTGACCTCCTGAAAGCTTTGAAACATCATGATCAAATCCTAATTCTGCTAAACCAAGACCTGAAGCAACACGTTCAATTTCAGTATCTAAATCATAGAAATTATTTTCTTCAAGATATGTTTGAACCTTGCCTGCTTTTTCTAATAATTGTTCATCACCTTGCTCAGCATAATCTGTATAAAGCTGATTCAATTCCTTTTCCTTTTGATATAATTTATCAAATGCAGTCCTTAAAAAGCCACGAATCGTTACACCTGGGGCAAGTTTTGCATATTGATCCAAATATCCAACACTAACTTTATTTTGCCACTTTACTTGTCCTTCATCAGGTAAAATTTCTCCAGTCAAAATCTTAATAAGAGTAGATTTACCTACTCCATTTTGACCAGTTACACCCATATGATCTTCTTTATTTAAAACAAAACTAGCATCTTCATATAAAGTCTTATCAATAAAACTCTGACTTAAATCCTTAACCGTTAATAAACTCATTTTTCTACTTACCTAATTACCTTCCTCATGCTTTTTTTCATAATTTTGCAACTCATTCAAAATCCTAGGCCAATACCGTTTCGGTAAAATTAATTGCAGTTTATCATGATAAATCGGAAAATCACTCGCCCTTAAGCCTGTAATTTTAGCTAAATCTTGATCACTTAATTTATATTTATAAACAATTCGTTTGATTTCCATACTTGCATGTCCACGAAACCAAGAAATTATAAAGAAAACTAATGCAAAAATTCCAGCCAACAAAATAGAAATTTGCAAGTTAAGATCAAAACTTCGCATACAAATAAAAAATACTGCAATATAAGCAATAATTGCAGAAATTATGCCATAAATCACTGGAAAGATTTGTTCTTTTTTCATGATTTTCCTCCTGGAACTAAAACACTTACTTATCATCTTAACTTGCATTTATAAAATATAAAAGTCAAAAATAGACAACAATAATCAAAAAATAAAATTGTTGTCTATTTTTTATATTTTTAAGTTAAATTTTACCGATAAAAGTCAAATCTTCCAACAGCTAAAGTTTCTTTAATGCCGCCTGTTTCCATCAAGGATTTATCAATGATAATTTTCTTTAATGCACTGGCCAAATATCCTTTATAAGACATTCCAAGTGCTTTTCCAACTGCTTGATCTTCACCAACAGTTGCTACTTCACCCAAAGACTTATAAGTATAAGCTGTTGGACGAGAATGACCTAAAACTCTAGCTGCAATATCTTTAGCTGTGTAATTAGCCATTGAAAGAGCCATCTGACCTGTATTTGGATATGGCCACTTTTTACCAGGAACCATTACGCTTGAAGAATCTCCTAAAACATAAATATCTTCATTTTCAGGAGCCGTTAAATGCTCTCCTACCATTACACGATTTCTTCGATTTTTAAAACCAGAAGCTTCAATAACTGGACTGCCACCAAAGCCCATTAACCAAATAATTGTTCCTGCTTTAAATTCTTTTGGATCATCCTCTTTTTTGTCATCAGCCATTTTATAGTAAACAGTATCAGTAGTAACTTTTTGAATATAAGCTGGATATAAAACATTAATATTACGCTTATTCATTACATTTAGTTCATATTTTACTAACTTATCACTAAACATTGGCAATAAACGAGGAGATCCATCAAACATCTGAATCTTGATTTGACTTGGATCAACACCAGCAAGTTTAGCGTAGCGTGGACGAGCTTCAGAAATAGCTCCAGAAACTTCAACAGCTTGAAAACCTGCTCCACAAATAATAATGTTTAAATCCTTTGGATCTTGTTTTTCTTTATAACGTTTCATTTGCATTTCAATATGCTTATCAATTGCTTGAGCAGTAGGAACATTATACATCGGTAGCCCATTTTCTTTGGCTCCCTCAATTCCAAGACTATCTTGAGTAAAGCCCAATCCAACAACACAGTAATCATAGTCAATTGGAGCAGAATTTTTCAATTCTACTTTTTTATTTTTAATGTCAATTTTAGTTACATCATCTACTACTAATTCAGTAACAGCTGGATCAAGTACATCACTTAATTCATAAGACATCCCTGTATATGGACCATTACCTGAAGCTACTTCATAAAGCCGCATAGCTTCATAGTGATATGGCACATCATTAACTAAAATAATCTTAGCCTCACCTTTAATTTTCTTTTGAAGAGCAATTACTGTCTTCAAGCCTGCATATCCAGCTCCTAAAACTACTATTTTTTTCATGATTATCCTCCCATCATTTTAGATTTATCAATAAACCAATAAAATACGTTAGTAAATAAGTCATTGAACCTATCAAAAGTATTTTTACTCCTGTAATAAAGGTCTCTGTCTTTACTTGTTTACCAATTAATATCTTGTTCTGACGCCAGACGAACGGTACAATAATAATTGTTAACCACACAAACTTTGGTGCTAGTCCAAGAAATGGCAATAATATAATAATTAAAAAGGCTAGAATATTTTTAAGACTAAAAAATACTAAACCAGCTTTTTTACCAATGAAATGAATAATCGTTTTTCGATGATTATCCTCATCTTCTTGGGCATCGCATAAGTTATTAGCGAGCATCAAATTTGAAATCCATAATTCATCAGCTAATGCCACCAAGAATATTTTGCCTATTGTATCAAAATTCCAAATAAAAATTTGATATGTATTTAGATACACACTAAGCAAAACAATCATAAAGCCCATTGTAAAACCTGAAAATAGTTCTCCCAGTGGCAAGTTAGATATTGGATAAGGACCTGATGAATATAAAAAACCTATGGCAAAACAGAAAATTCCCATCCATAATACTGGCAATCCTGCTTTTACAACAAGCCATAATCCCATCAAGGCTGATAAAGCACTGAATCCAATCATCAGCCATAAAACAAGATTAGGTGAAATATTTTCACGACCAATAATATTAGTATTTTCTTGATAATCTTTACTATCTGCATGGTAGTAATCGTTATAGTTATCAAGCATGTCAACAACCATATTGAATAAAAACATCGCAACAAAAAATACTAAAGAGATGGTCCAGTTTAAATGATTAAAATAATATGCGCTAAAACACATCCCTAATAAAAAAGGTGCAACACTAGCAGTTTTAGCTTTGATTTCAACTAATTCTAAAAATACACTTAGTGACAATCACTCCACATCCTTCCAAAGTAAATTAATTAAAATTAATTATTTTCAATTTAATTATGTATCATAAGGAAATTTTTTTAAATGAATAATACAAAACAACACCGTAAATATCCCTTAATTGCTAAAGAACTTGACTTAGTTAATAATTGCATTGATAAAACCATTCAAACAAAACATACAGCTTTACAAAGCGCTCTAATCACAATGGCAAATAATGGCGGTAAATACCTACGACCTAGTCTATTAATCTTATCTGCTAAAGCTACAAAAGGAGAAGTAACTGACAAAGTTATCAAATTAGCTTCCGCAATTGAAGTTTTGCACATGGCAACTTTAATTCATGATGATATTATTGACGATTCAAATAAGCGACGTGGAGAAATTAGTATTCAATCTAAGTTTGGTAAAGATACCGCAGTTTATGCAGGAGACTTACTTTTTACTAATTTCTTTGACTTAATGCTTCAAACCACCGACGAACATGAATACCTAGTCGAAAATGCCAAAACCATGCGTGCTGTTTTAAATGGTGAATTAGGGCAAATGAAAGAACGTTTTAACATACATCAAAGCTTAAATGACTATATTGAAGATGTTAAAGGCAAAACCGCAGCCCTTTTTAGGTTAGCTGCCAAAGAAGGTGCATATTTTGGTGGACAAACGCAATATGCTCAAACTATGGCAGACTTTGGTGAAAATTTAGGAATTGCTTTTCAAATAATTGATGACATTTTGGATTACACTGGCAGTAAAAAGCTAAACAAACCAATGCTAGAAGATTTAACTACGGGGGTATACTCTCTACCATTATTACTTGCTTTAAAAAATGAAAATTGTTACCAAAAACTTGCACCAATTTTAAATAAGAAATATCAGATGTCCAAAAAAGACATCGAACAAATTCAAGAAATAATTCTAAATTCTTCAGCAATTCAACAAAGCCGTCAGTTAGCTTTGCAATATTCACAAAATGCCTTAAACTCATTAGAACAATTACCTAAAAATCCTGCTACCAAGTTATTAACTAAAATAACTAAAGAATTGCTCAATCGTAATATGTAGTCGATCAAATACCTTGATCGGCTTTTTTTAATTGACGATATCGACTACTTGTCTGCCATAATTCTTTAGGGCTGCCTTGCATTTCAATTTTTCCATCTTCTAGAAAAATCACCTGATTCATCCTATCAATTCCTTGCAAATGGTGCGTTATCCAAATCAAAGTTTTTCCTTTAAGTTCTTTCATAAAGGTATTGATAACTTCTTGTTCCGTAATTGGATCAAGTCCAACAGTTGGCTCATCTAGTAGGACAATTGGATTATCTTTAAGTAAAATCCTTGCCAAGGCCAATCTATGCCGTTCTCCCCCTGAAAAACGCAGCCCTGCTTCATCTACTTCTGTATCAAGTCCATCTGGTAAGTTATCAACCATCTTATCTAGTCCAACTCGACGCAAAACTTGCCAAAGTTCTGTATCTGTAGCTTCTTCATTTCCTAAACGCAAATTATTAGCAATTGTAGTGTTAAAAAGGTAAGGGGTTTGATTAATAACACTAAAGTAATTTGAAATTTGATCACCAAATTCATTAACTTTAATTCCGTTTAATTTAATTGAACCTTCTTGAGGAACAAAATCACCCCGCAAAAGTGATGCAAGTGTTGACTTTCCAGCACCACTTCTACCTAAAATTGCGATTTTTTCTTGATACTTTATCTTTAAGCTAATTCCATTTAATACAGATTGACTAGTTTTAGGATAAGTATAGTGAACATTTTGTAAAGTGATTTCGTATGGAGCTGAGATATTTATTTCTGCTGCTTTTTGATGTTTAGGCATAGGTAAATTATTTAATCTATCTAATGAATCTTTATAAATGTTTGTCTCTTGAGCAGCTACAGGAAGTTGAGCAAAAGCATCTACCATTGGAAATACTGCTAAAACAAACGCTGCAATCCAATTAGTGGCTGGGGTTTTTGCTCCGCCAAATTTTTGCCAGCCCCAAAGAATTAAACTTAAAACAATCAATAAAAACAAAATTTGAAAGCAAAAATCACGCAAACGACCAAATTTATTCATTTTTTGACGAACTTCACGCAATTTCTGAGCATTAGTTTTATGTAAGCTTAAATATTCTTGTCCACGTCCTGAAAGCACCCAGTCAGTAACTCCCATTACATCATCAGTTAAATCAGTATAAAGCTTATCTTGCAGATTCTTTTCATAAGCTTGACGGGCTCCATTTACTACAACTGTCCAAATTGGAATAGCAAAAATCATCAGTCCAAATACCAGTAACATCCAGAGCCCCATCAAGGGAGACAAGATTCCTAAAGCAATTACAATAATTGCATATAGTCCCCATGCAACCATCATTGGAAAAATTGATCGCAAATAAAGATTTTGAATATGACTAATATCATCTGATAATAAACCTAAAATATCACCAAGTTGATATTTACTATTAAAAATAACTGCATCTTGTTCTAGTGAATCATAGAGTTTTTGCCGCAGTTTTGAAGTCATTTTAAAAACCCAATTATGACTAACTAAACGTTCAAAATATCTTACAGTTGGTCTGGCAATTCCAAAGGCCCTAGTTAAAACAATAGGAACATATACCAATAAAATATTTTCTGGCATCGTAGCACTTTTACTTATTAAAAAGCCAGCACAAAACATTAGCCCTGCTCCACAAACATAAGTTACGATTCCTAATAAAATTGCCCAAAACAGTGTTACCCGATAACGTTTTAGAAATGGCTTAATCCAGCGATCTTGTTTTAAAGCTCTAAAAATCGGAAGTTTATTCAACATCTTCATCGCCTCGCATTTCCTTGGTTAATTGAGCAAAATAACCTTTTTCTTTAACTAAATCATCAAACTTGCCCTGTTCTACTAACTCGCCATGATTCATTACAAGGATATAATCCATTTGCTTAAGCCAGTGCAAGCGGTGTGTAGCAAACAAAACTAACCGATTTTCCATCAATGGCAGCATCTGCTTCTTTAAATCAACTTCAGTTTCAATATCTAAGTGAGCAGTTGGTTCATCAAAAATCAAAACTTTACGTTTTTGATCTAAGAAAGCACGCGCTAAAGCAATTCTTTGCGCTTGTCCACCAGAAAGGACTCTTTTTCCTTGTCCAATAACAGTATCTAAGCCATCTGGCAATTCTTTAAGTAAGTTTTCAAGTCCTACAGCCTTAATTGCCTGTTTAATTTCATCATCAGTTGCCTTTGGTGTGTAAAAGGCAATATTTTGACGTAGTGTTTGAGTAAAAACGTATGGATTCTGCGGAATATAAAGCAATTGTTTATGCCAATCAGGAATGTTCATGGTTTTTGATGAATGTCCTTGAATTGTGACTTCTCCACTAGTTGGCGTTAAAAATCCGCTGAGCAAATTTATTAAAGTACTCTTACCTGAGCCACTCATTCCAACAATTCCAATTTTTTCATAACCATGTATTTTCAAAGAAATAGGGCCAATTTCTGAACCTTTTGGATAATTAAAAAGTAAGTTATCTACTTCTAAATTATCATTATCTTGCCATTCATGAATTTCTATTCTTTCTTCTAACTCTGGCTTCTCTTCAAGTAATTCACAAATTTTATGATAAGCATTCTTACCATTCAAAGTAGCATGAAAGTCTCCAGCAAAATTTCTAATTGGTAAAAAGTATTCTGGAGCCAAAATTAAAATTCCTAAAGCTGGAAATAAACTTACTTTTCCATTCAAAAGATCAAACCCTAAATAAACTGCAACTACTGCAATTGAAAGAGTTGTAAAAAAATCAAGTGCAAACGTTGAAAGCATTGCAACACGTAAAACTGCCATGGTTTTTTTACGAAAGTTTTCACTTAAGGTAAAGATACTCTTAGAATATCGTCTACTTAAACCGAGATATTTCAAAGTATCTATTCCACGCAAAGAATCAATAAAATTATTTGATAAAACTTGAAAATTACCAAACTGCTTGATTGCTTTTTCTTGAGCTGCATATCCTAAAATGATCATAAACAAAACAATTAAGGGATACATCACAAGTAAAATAAGCGCAGACTGCCAATTTAAAAACAACATTGCAATAAAAGTTAAAACAGGCACGATCATCATCGTTAAAACTTTACTGAAAGTAAGTTTTATATATTGTCTAACTTCATCAATTCCATCTAAAGCCATAGTAATAAGACTACCTGTACCTTGTTTTTGCACAAGTAAGCGTCCTTCTTGAAAAATTTTATTGAGAAGTTTTTCTCTTAACTTTTCTACTACTACGCTAGAGTAATGGTCTAAGATCTTATCTCTTAACCAATTAATTAACTGTCTCATTATAAAACAGCCTGCAAAAGCTATTAATAAGACTATGTTTAAACTTTTACCAGCCCAAAGAAGTGTCAAAACTGCACTAAGTGAATACGCCTGTCCTATTATGAAAAAGGCTTGCAGAACTTCAAGCACTGCAAGTCTTTTTACAATCGAACTAGCACCAGCAAGCTTAAAAAGCTGTCGATCAATCATTTACTAACCTCGCCAATTCTTGGCATTTCAATACGCTTACGGAAAATCCAATAAGCCCAAATTGTATAAGCCAAAATACATGGTACTAATATTACTGTCGCAATCGTCATTACAACTAATGTATAGTTAGATGAAGATGCTGTTTGAATCATCAAGTCAAAATTACTGCTAATTGATGAAATCATTACTCTTGGGAATAATCCACAGAAGATAAGTGCTACTAATGATACTAAAGTTAATCCACTAAAGGTAAATGCAGCCCCTTGAGCATTTCTGAAAGTTGAAACATGTGCTGCAACTGAAAATCCAACAATTAACGCTAAGCAAATCCAAGTAAGAATTGGATGAACTTGCAAAAAATCAGTTTGGAAAATTAAAAGTAGTGCAAAAATAACTTCACCAACATAAAGTGCCCAATATAAAGCATGAGCATAATTTTGAGCACGTGCACTCATCACACCCTTAGTCTTTAAAGTAATGTAATTAAGACCATGAAGATATGTTAATAACGTTAATGCAATTCCACCAATAATTGAGAACCAATTAAAGTAGTCAAAGAATTGTGCTGACATATTACCTGCAGCATCAATTGGCATCCCCTTAATCATTGAAATAAACATTACACCAAGGAAAAACGGAGCCATAAAGCTACCAAGTGCAAGCATGTTATCCCAAAATGGTTTTTTATAGTTTGGACTTTGTTTACGAAATTCAAATGAAACTCCACGAATAATAAGTCCTACTAAAATTAAAAGTAAAATTAAATAATATCCTGAAAATAAAGTCGCATACCAAAATGGAAACGATGCAAACATTGCTCCACCTGCAGTAATTAACCAAACTTCGTTTCCGTCCCAGACAGGACCAATTGTCTCAATAATTTGAGTACGTTCTTTTTCATTATGAGCAAGTGTAACAACTGCCATTCCTACTCCATAATCAAAGCCATCTAAGAAAAAGAAACCAGAGAATAAAACGCCGATTAAAATAAACCATAGAATTTGAAGAAACGACACTTAAAAGGCCTCCTTTGCAAATGGATCAGTATTCTTGCTATCTTCTGCCATCCATAATTCTTCTGGATCATTATGCAAGTAGCGTACGATTAACGCAATTAAGATAATTGCTAGACTTAAGAATAAGCAGAAGTAAACAATGTTTGATGTAAGAAGGGATGCCACAGAGACATTTGGTGATACACTTTGTGCTGTTGTGAAAATTCCATAAACAGTCCATGGCTGACGACCTAGTTCTGTAATAAGCCATCCACAGGTATTCATAATAAATGGTGCAAAAGTCAAAATTGCAATAATCCATAAACACCAACGATGTTTATATAAACTTTCATGGCCCTTTCTAGTCATAATAAGCCCAACAATTGAAACTAAAGCAAGCAATGTACCGAAGCCAGCCATAAATCTAAATGACCAAAATAATGTATTCACTGGAACATAATAGTCCATTTTTTGACCATCAACTTTAGTACCATATTGTTTCTTCATTTCTTTGTTAAGTTCTTCCATTCCTTTAACTGATCCAGTAGTCTTATGGTAAGAAAGAATACTCAACATATCAGGAATATCAATATTGCCTTTAACTTCATGAGTCTTAGGATCAACAAACGCTATCACGCTCCATGGGGCACGTTTTCCTGTTGTCTTCATTACAGCTTCAGTAGCTGCAAACTTCATTGGTTGTTCATGAACTAAATATCTCATTTGAAGATCACCCATTGTAATGGCACCAAGTGAGAAAATAAGCATTAAAAGCAGACCAAGTCGCATTGTCTTTTTATAAATTGCTCTATTAACTTCTGACAACTTACGTTTTTTAAGTAATTGAAATGCTGCAAGTCCACTAAAAATAGTTGCCCCTGTTAAAAGAGCCCCCATAATTACGTGACCATATTCAAACATTAATTGCTTATTTGCAAGGAGCGCTCCAAAGTTAACCATTACAGCACGACCATTCTTAATAGTGAAACCTACCGGGTGCTGCATAAATGAATTAGCAGTTAAAATCCAGAGAGCTGAAGTCATAGTACCAAATACTACCATCCAGATAAAGAAGAGGTGTAATCCTTTACCAACTTTATTCCAAGTAAAGACCCAAAGGCCAATAAAGGTTGATTCAATAAAGAATGATAATAGAGCTTCAAAGGCAAGCGGAGCTCCAAAAATATCTCCCATAAATCTCGAATAGTCTGACCAATTCATCCCAAATTGAAATTCTTGAATAAGTCCAGTAACAACTCCCACTGCAAAGCTAAGAAGAAAGATATTTCCCCAGAACTTTGTCATTTTTTTATACAGGCTATTACCTGTACTTACATACATCGACTCCATGATAGCAACTATAAACACTGTACCAATAGAAAAAGGTACAAAAAAGAAGTGAAAAATAGTTGTCATCGCAAACTGGAATCGCGCTAAACTAACAATATTCATGTTCACGCCTCCATCAAAACTAACAGGATATTGCTCCTTTCATAGATAACATTTATTATTTATCTTAAGTGTATATCTATATAATAAATCTTTCAAGCATTCAGTAATGCGCTTACATAGCTGTTATTTTTGAGTTATGTTATCACTTACACCCTTTATTGTAACATTCTTGTTAAAATAAAATATTTTTTTATGAATTTATTTTTTATGTAATTTTATTAAAGCAAAAAAGCATTCTATAATGAATGCTTTTTTAACTATTTAAAATCTTTAAATATATTCCACTTTGAATTTTTATTATTTGATGATGAAGAAGTTGATGAAGATGAAGTCGATGATTGTCTTTCACCAGTAAATGATGAAGATGAGGTAGTAGACTTATCAGTTTCAGGCGTATCAGAATCTTCGTTAAAAATCTGATAATTAGTAAAGGCGTTTGGATTAGTCCAATCAATCTTATTACGCTCTTCATTTAATTCATTTTGACGAGTTTCTTCGTTACTCAAAGTTTCTTTTTCTAAGTTTAAATTAGTTCGAATTTTATCAGATGTTTTCTGAAGTTCTTTTGTAGACGCAACTTGAATAGAAGAACCATTGATCCATGCATCATGCCCCTGAATGTATCCACTATCTAAGTTTTTCATACAATTACGATAATTCATTGCTAAGGCAAACATATCATTAAAAGTCAGATTAGTTTTTACATATTTATTGAAAATAGTTACAAGCTCGCGATAATTAGAAATTGTATTAACACTCATAGCTTTTTGTGCAACAGCTTCAATTACTTGTCTTTGACGCAATTGTCTACCGTAATCACCACGTGGGTCTTCTTTTCTCATACGGACATAAGCAACTGCATGGCGTCCATTTAAGTGTTGTTTACCCTTATGAAAATCACACCAATCATAACTAAATGAAAATGGTACTTGAACGTCCACGCCACCTACAGCATTTACTAAGCTCTTTAAAGCTTTCATATTAACTTCTAAATAATAATTGATTGGAACATTCAGCATCGTTGAAACAGTCTTCATAGCAGCTTTACTGCCACCTACTTCGTAAGCTGAATTAACTCGGAACATAAAATATTTATTTCCTGGCTCTCCCAATACATCTACTAAAGTATCACGTGGGATAGAAGTCATTGTCGCTTTATTTTTAGCAGGGTTTGCAGTTGCTAAAATCATGGTATCTGAATTTCCTTGCTCGTGGCGTCCTTCAAGTCCTTGATCAACTCCAAGGACCAATACTGAAATAGGCTGCTTAGCAGCAATTTTTCCACTAGTAGCACTATTGCTACCACTAGCGCTATCAATTGCATTATGCACAGTAAAATACATATGTGCGCCCCATGCAATCCCACAAGACACCATAAATAAAGCAATTACACCAACTAAGCGAGCAAATGTATTTCCATTTTTGTAAGAACTTTCTTTAGCTGCAAAAGCTCGATTGCGGTGCAAATTTAACGATGAATGATTTTTGCGATAATTTTCTCTTTGGCTCGAATTAGGATCCATTCTTTACATCTTTTCCCTTCAAAAGTTGTTTAAGTTCATTTGTATCACTTTTTAATTGACAAAAAAATATTATTGTCAATATTTAATAATAACTTATTTTTTGCTATTTGACTTATACAGATTTAAGATAATAGATATTCAAAAAAGAAAGGAACCATATTATCATGGCATTACCAACTAGAAATGAAGTCCCTGAAGAACTCAAATGGGATTTAAGCCGCATTTTCAAAACTGACGCAGATTGGGAAAAAGCTTATCAATCTGCTAAAACTGACGTTCAAAAGTTAACTAACCTAAAAAGTAAATTTACAGATTCTGCTAAAAATCTTTATGAAGGTATTAAAATAATTCTTACAGTTAAACAAAATATTGAAAAAATTTATGTTTATGCAACGATGTCTAGTGACGTTGACACAGCTAATTCACATTATTTAGCTTATGTTAGCCGTGCCCAAACTTTAGCTAATAACTTTGAAACAACTACTTCATTTATTAATCCAGCAATTTTAGCAGTTTCTGATGAAAAACTTACCTCATATTTCAAAACTGAACCTAAATTACATGAATTTGATCATTTTTTTGACCAAATCTTAAAAAATCGTCCCCATACTTTACCTGCTGAACAAGAAAAGTTAGTCTCAAATGCAGCCGATGCAATGAGTTCTTCTGAAAACACTTTTAATGTTCTTACTAATTCTGATATGGAATATGGATATGTTCAAGATGAAGACGGGGAAATGGTAAAGCTTTCTGACGGACTTTATTCTTTATTAATTCAATCTCAAAATAGACAAGTTCGGAAAATAGCTTTTGATGTACTTTATGCAAGTTATGGACAATTTGAAAACTCTTTGGCATCAACTCTTTCAGGAGTTGTAAAAAAACATAATTATGATGCCTTAGTTCATAACTATGATAGTGCACGAGATGCTTCACTTAGTAAAAATGGTGTCCCTAGTGTTGTATATGACACTTTATTAAAAGAAGTGAATAAAAACCTAAATCTTCTCCATCGCTATGTTGCTTTACGTAAAAAGATATTAGGACTTAAAGACTTACAAATGTGGGACATGTATGTTCCCTTAACTGGTCAGCCACTACTTGAAGTTAAGTTTGAAGATGCCAAAAAAATGGCTAAAGAGGCTTTAGCACCTCTTGGACAGGATTATCTCAGTCACGTTGACTATATATTTAACAATCGAATAATAGATAGCGTAGAAAGCCAAAATAAAGTCACTGGAGCTTATTCAGGTGGATCTTATGATACAGACCCATATGAACTTTTAAATTGGGAAAATACTCTTGATTCACTCTACACTCTAGTTCATGAAACTGGGCACTCTGTTCACTCCTGGTACACTCGAAATTCACAGCCATATGTTTATGGTGATTATCCAATTTTTGTAGCAGAAATTGCTTCAACAACCAATGAAAACATTCTAACTGAATATTTTTTAGATAATATTCAGGAACCACAAGCTAGAGCCTTTATATTAAATCATTATCTAGATTCATTTAAAGGAACACTTTTTAGACAGACACAATTTGCGGAATTTGAACAATTTATTCATGAAGCTGATGCAAAGGGTGAACCTTTAACTAGTGATATTCTTGACAAGTTCTACGGAGAATTAAATCAGCGTTATTATGGAGACAGCGTAACTGCTGGTGGCGATATTGCCAAAGAATGGTCACGAATTCCACATTTTTATTACAACTTTTATGTTTATCAATATGCAACTGGCTTTGCGGCAGCAACAGCTCTTAGTAATAAAATTGTGCATGGCAGTCAACAAGATCTCGACAACTACATCAACTTCCTAAAGGCTGGATCTAGTGACTATCCTGTTGAAATCATGAAAAAAGCTGGCGTGGATATGACTAAAGCTGATTATTTAAAAGATGCATTTAAGACTTTTGAAAAACGTCTTGATGAATTTGAAGATTTAGTTGAAAAGATATAAATTTATGCCCCGGGAAATATTTCTCGAGGCATTTTTTATACTTCATTAATTAAATAGGTTTACAGTTAAGGTGATAGATTCTTAAAAGAAGGGGGGATCTTTATAATGGCTGAAGCTATTAATAAAGCTTTGTTAAGAACAGGGTATAATCTTCACATTGAATTTGAAAAGATAATTGCAGAAATTGAAAAAAATCAACAGCAATGGGCAGAAATAATTGAGCAGCATTTTGATAAATGTCAATATTTGATAAAAGAATATCATAAAGTTGCTTTTGAAATAACTACTCATACTAAACAAAACGGTATTCCCGACTATCTTAAAAATTCAAGCAGCGAAATGTTAGAGATTATGGATAACTTTAATGATGAAATCCTCGATTATGATAATTTTTTAGATAATATTCATCATCCTAAAAATCTTATTATTTTGATACATCAAGTTAATAAAACTAACAATCTGCTAAGAAAACTTAAAAATAAAATCCATTAAGTCATATTTTTTAAACTTTTTTGAAAATTATGCAAATTTTATTTGACTACTTAGCCAACTACAGATATAACATATTAAGGAAAGTAATTTCTCACATCAAAAAACCGTTCCTGCGTTAGGAACGGTTTATTTTTTAGCTAAATTAGTGTTCAGATGCACCACTAGTTGCATCGGCTTGAGAACCTGTTTTGATTTGATTTTCACTAGTTTTTGGATAAGGCTTCATTCTATTAAAAGAAGTATTTGAATCTAAATTATCAGCTGAATAACGGAAATGATCAATTTTAGCATGTTTTATATCTTCAATAGTTTTACAGCCGGTTAATTGCATGTCAATCTTGAGTTCCTTATTAAGCTGCTCAATTGCACTTTCAACACCTTTTGCACCACCTAAAGCTAATGCATAAAGATATGGTCTACCGAAGCCAACCATATCGGCACCAAGTGCTAAAGCCTTAAAAACATGTGAACCCCGTCGTACTCCGCCGTCAAACACAATTGGAACTCGATGATCAACTGCTTTAGCAATACTTGGCAAAACATCAATAGTAGCAGGAGCACCATCAACTTCACGACCACCATGATTTGTTACATAAATACCATCTGCACCTGCACCAATTGCTTTAAAAGCATCTTCAGCACATTCAACACCCTTTACAATAACTGGTAAGCCAGTTGCTTCCTTAATTCTTCTTACATCTTCTGGGCCAATTTTTTGAGCACTAGCAGCATACATTTGAGCTACACTTTGTCCTTTTCCTTTTGCTCCCATATATTCTTGGAAAAATGCTAATGGAACTGGATAAGTAAAATGAGTTCTAATATTTGCTTCACGATAACCTGATACTAATGCATCAACTGTTAAAAATATGCCCTTATAACCAGCCTTTTTAATTTCATCAAAAACCATTTCATTAAATTTCCAATCCTTACTTAAATATAATTGGAAAAATCTAGGAGCATTTGGAGCTGCTTTTGCAATATCAGCTACACTCTTATTTGCATATGTACTTGATGAAAAAAGTGCTCCTGCAGCAGCTGCACCTTTTTGAGTAGCAACTTCTGCGTCCATATGAGCAATTCCATGACAAGCAATAGGTGAAATCATAACTGGGGTCTTTAATTTCATCCCCATAAATTCCGTATCTAAAACAGGATCTTGCATATCAGTTAATGCCCGTGGAACAATTTGATAATGATTAAATGCAGTGGTGTTATTGCGCCAAGTCCATTCATTTTCTGCACCTGATGCAATATAATAATATGCTCCTTCTGGCATTACTTTTTTAACATCTTGTTCTAACTGATCCAAATTAACCATATGTAAGTATTGATCTTTATCGCTTTGCGGAAAACCTTCATAATAGTGTGTCATACAAGTTCCTCCCATTTTTTATAAACCTATGTATCACTTCTATTATACTAGTAACCGTTTACATTTGTTAATATAAAAACTTATAGAAAAAACCAGGTCAATTGACCTGGTTAAAATTATAATTTATGTCTAATAATATGAACAAAGTAAGTAGTGAGATAGATAACTACTTCAATCAATGAAATGAAGAATGTTACTGGCCAATTAGTTATAAAGCCTAAATATAACCCCAGCCACACACCAAACAAAGCAATTCCTACTGACCATGCAATCATTGCAGGGATAGTTTTACCAATATAGCGTGCAGTAGAAGATGGTAAAGTTAATAAAATAAACACTAACAATGATCCAACAATTTGAGAACCAATTGAAACTGACATAGCAAGTGCTACTAAGAATACTACTCCAATAATACCAGTTTTAATTCCATGAGCTAAAGCACCCACATGGTCAAAAGAATCAAAGTTAAGTTGATTTTGAACAATAAATATCAATAATAAAACAATAATTGATAAAATTACCAACTGAATTACACCATGTTTATCTACACCAATAATACTACCAAATAAAATACTAGTGGCGTAACGACTATTAGAATTAGAAATCGCTAAAAATAATACCCCTAATCCAATAAATAAAGCTGAAATAGCACTAATTGAACTTTCTTTTTGATCACTATGCATAGAAAGTTCACCTACTCCAATTGAGCCAAGTAAAGTAAAAAATAGCATTCCCCATAAAGGTGCCATATTTAAAAATACCGCAAAAGCTGCCCCAGCAAATCCTATTTCAGATAACGTATGAGCTAAAAAACTAAAGTTTCTAGCAACAACATATACTCCTACTACCCCACATGTGATAGCGATAAAGGTGCTGGCCAAGAAGGCATAACGCATAAATTCAAATTGAAACATTATTCGTAATCCCCCTCAAACTGACTCATTTTTCCTTGTTTTATACTACCATGATTTAAATAAAGATATTCCTTCATATATTTTCGTGCAAGTGGTACATCATGTGTTACAAATAATACCGTAATATTATGTTCCTCATTCAGGTGTTGAATTAAGCTCATTAACTCTTCTTTAGCAGCTGGATCCAAACTAGCCGTAGCTTCATCCAAGATAATCATATTAGGTTCATCAAACAAAGCTTGTGCTAAGTATGCGCGTTGTTTTTGACCACCAGAAGCTTCACCCATTCGAGTATTTTGAATACTTAATAAGTTAGTTTCTTCTAATTCTTGATTAATTCTTGCTCTAATTTTTCTTGTTTTAAAAAGAGGTGCATTTAAACCTACAAAAGCCTTTATCGACAATGGATATTCTGCATCAATATTTCTAAATTGCGGTACATAGCCCAGCTTAATTCCATTTTCAAATTTAAAACTTCCGCTAGTTGGAACCAACAACTTCATCAAAATATTAATTAAAGTAGTCTTCCCTGTTCCATTAGGACCCAGAAGAGCTGTCATTGACCCTTCTTTTAAGTTAAAACTTAAATCTTTAAAAATAGTCTTAGTATCGAATCTCATCGTGAGGTCTTTAACCTCTAAGACATTTTTCACTTCAAATCACCCTTTTTTCTTTACATATCATTTTTTAGAAATATTCGCTAAATTATTATAATTTTGTCTCATCCAATCAAGATAAGTAGTATTATCTGGAATAGTTTCTCGAACGTTTAATACAGGAATATCATTTTTCTTCGCAAGCTTTACAAAAGTATTAACCGTAGAACTACTTGCTTGAGTATTATTTACAAAGAAAGCAATTTTCTTATTATTAATTTCATTAGTCATTTGGTTAATAGTCTTCGGACTTGGATCAGTACCATTTTCAACTGCTTCTTCAAATGACTTATCTCCTATTCTATATCCAGCTTCCTTAAGAGCATAATCAAAAACCGGCTCACTTACAAAGACTGGCTTACTATCTTTACCATCAATTGATTTAGCGGTTTTCTTAATTTGATTAATTTTTGCTAGATACTTATCACCATTTTTCTTAAAGTAAGAAGCATGTTTTTTATCTAACTTTGATAAACGTTTAACTAAATAATCTACATACTTAGTTGGCATAGATAGATTATACCAAATATGTGGATTGTCACCCTTTTTCAAGTTCATTAAATCTTCACCAACAGAAACTGGCTTCTTAGATACGGAACTAGCAAGTTTGTTCATCCAATCGTCATAACCTAAGCCATTTTCTACAATAATATTAGCATTGGCTACTTTTTTTGCATCAGCTGTAGTTGGTTCAAAGTCATGAGGGTCAACACTAGACTTAGTAATAATAGCTTGTGCAGTACCATATTTTCCGACAACATTCTTTGCAATATCTGAATAAACATTAGTAGTTGTCACGATATTAATTTTTCCATTATTTGCTTTCTGATTTTGACCACAAGCTGAAAGTACTATGGTAGCAAAACCAGCCACAGTTATAAAAGACAATAATTTTTTAAATTTCATTTTTAATTCTCCATATTTCTTTTCCAATTTAGAATCGTTTTAATTTAGAAAAAGCCTTTATTTTTCTAAATTAACTTTAGAATATCGTTCTAATTTAGAATTGTCAACTCATTTTCTAAATTACTTGCAATTCTCTTTTTAACTTAGATTCATTCAAAAATGAATACAAAAAAACGTCACCCTAAGGTGACGCAAAACATAACAGAGTATCTTGATTTAAGTAGAGATCATCAAGATATGTATATTATAATACGTTTTCTTCTAAAATTATAGTCATTTGAAGCATAACGTACATTATTTTATTATTATTTAGCTTTTCTTAAATTCTATTCGTTTGGATCTTCACTAACTGGTTTCTTCCAGAAACTCATAATAAGACCAGCAACGATTGAACCCACAATTGTAGCTACAAAGTAAAGTAAAATGTGGTTAGCAAGTGGTGATACCCAAAGACCGCCGTGAGGAGCTGGAACTTGAATGTGCCAAAGACCTACTAAAAGTCCACCAACAGCTGAACCAATTACACATGATGGAATAACACGACCAGGGTCAGCAGCAGCAAATGGAATTGCACCTTCAGTAATAAATGAGAATCCTAAAATCCAGTTTGATACACCAGCACGTCTTTCTTCTTTAGTGTAACGATTCTTAAAGAAAGTAGTACCAATAGCAGTAGCAAATGGAGGAACCATACCACCAACCATAACAGCAGCCATCATAACAGCAGCAGTTGCTGAATGAGGATCATTAGCAAAAGCACCAGAAGCAAAGACATAAGCAGCTTTGTTGAAAGGACCACCCATATCAATTGCCATCATTCCAGCTAAAATCATTGTCAAGATTACAAGATTACCTGTACCCATGTGGTTTAAGAAGTTAGTAATTGCTAAGTTAATACCACTAAAGATTGGGTTAATGATGTAATACATGATTGCTGCAATAATAAGCAATCCTAAAATTGGGTAAAGAAGCATTGGCTTCATACCTTCTAAGTTCTTTGGAAGTTTACTAAAGAGCTTCTTAAGACCTACCATCAAGTAACCAGCAATGAAACCTGAAGCAAGACCACCTAAAAATCCTGCTGGAGATTTCGCATTTGCCATTACATTAGCAGTATATGCACCACCATAAGCACCAGTATAAACAGTAGCCATAAATCCACCAACAAAACCTGGCATCAAGGCTGGCAAATCACCAATTGATTCTGCGATATATGCTGAAAGAACAGGTACCATGAAGGCAAAAGCCATATTACCGGCATTGTTCAAGAAGATAAAGGCAGGAGATTTGGCACCCCCAGCGTAGTTTTCTACGATGAAGGAGATAGCCATCAAAATACCACCACCAATAACGAATGGAAGCATGTGGCTAATACCGCTCATTAAATTCTTATAAATACTTGCCCATACACCAGGCTTAGCTTCAGTGCTAGTTGATGAGTCTGAATTTGAACCACCTTCAGCATGATAAATTGGAGCTTTATCATCCATAATTATATCAATTAATTCATCAGGTTTATTAATACCATCAACAACTGGGTGGTTAGTTAATTCCTTACCATCAAAACGTGGCATATCGACCTTTTTATCAGAAGCAATAATAACACCTTTAGCACGTTTGATTTCTTCAGGGGTAAGTTTATCCTTAACACCTTCGGAACCATTAGTTTCAATGCGAACATCAATTCCGCGCTTTTCACCAGCTTTAATTAAAGCTTCTTGAGCCATATAAGTGTGGGCAATACCGTTGATACATGCAGTAACACCAACAATTAAAGGCTTTTCATCTTCTTTTGAAGAGTTAGCAGCCTTCTTAGCTTCTTCGGCCTTTTTCTTTTCAGCAGCTGCTTTATCTTCAGCATCCTTTTTAGCTTCAGCATCTTCAAAAAGTTTAATAACTTCTTCTGGAGTTTGAGCTTTCTTTAATGCTTCAACAAGTTCTGGATGAACTAAAAGTCCTGAAAGCTTAGCTAAAGCTTGTAAGTGAGTGTTATCAGCCCCATCTGGAGCAGTAATCATAAAGAACAAATGAACTGGTTGACCATCTAAGGAGTCATAGTCAATTCCTTCTTTACTTTTTGCAAATAATACACGTGCTTTGTTGATATATTTGTTACGTGCGTGAGGCATAGCGATTCCGCCACCGATACCCGTAGTTGATTCATTTTCACGAGCCCAAATAGACTTGATAAATTCTTCTTCGTTATTAACTACATCGGTAGCAACTTCAAGGTCAGCCATTTCTTTAATAGCATCTTCTTTATTAGTAGCCTTGAGGTCCATAATCATGGAATCGGTGCTTAGTATGTCCTTGATTCTCATTTATCTAAACCTTTCTTCTCTTTTATATTGATTATTTCCTAGGAAATTTGTTCTACTTTAATTTGTGGAAGAACTGCTTCAATTTGGCTCTTAACAGCAATATCTTTAGTAAATGCAGTTGCTGCACCACAAGCCATACCCATTCTGAAACTTTCTTCTGGGTTTTGTGTCTTAAAGTAAGTACCAACAAAACCAGCAATCATTGAATCTCCTGCACCAACTGAGTTAATTGCAGTTCCTACAGCAGCTTTTGCATGATATACATGATCTTGAGTTAACAAGTAACCACCGTCACCAGCCATAGAAATCATAACGTTTTGAGCACCCATCTTGAGAAGCTTTTGTGCATATTCAAGCATTACATCACTTGAATCAAATGTAGTATTGAACAAATCAGCTAATTCATGGTGATTTGGCTTAATTACTAATGGCTTGTATTCCAAAGTATCAAGTAAAGCTTGACCAGTAGTATCAACAACAAATTCTGCACCTGCTTCTTTAATAGTAGGCAAAAGTTGTTGATAAAAATCTGTTGGCAAACCAGGAGTAAGAGAACCACTCATTACAACAATATCACCTTTTTTAAGATCACTTAAACGTGACTTAAATGCAGTAATTTCTTGATCAGTAATTTGTGGACCAGCTGCGTTAATTTCAGTTTCTTTTTGAGCATGAATCTTTACATTAACGCGAGTTACATCTGAAATAGTAACAAAATCGCTAACAATTCTCTTTTGGTTTAATTGACGAATCAATTCTTTTCCAGTAAAGCCACCAACAAATCCCCATGCAGTATTATCAATATCTAATTGATTAAGGATTTGAGAAACGTTGATTCCCTTACCTCCTGCTAAAAATGAATAATTATTAGTTCTGTTAACTTCCCCAGCATTAACTTTTTCAAGTTGCATAACATAGTCAAGTGCCGGATTAACAGTGACAGTATAAATCATCTTATGCCTCCTCTATTTTTATATCGGCTGGTAACGCCGCTTTTTCACTTTGATTAAGTTTATTCGTAATGAGCACCGCATCTTTTACATTGCCAAAAACAGCAAAGTTCTGTTCACCTATCTTTGACTTATCTGCCAAAACATAGGCGTGTTCAGCTTGAGCAATTTCACTGCGCTTTACTGCTGCCTCTTCCGGATCTGGTGTAGATAATTTGCCATCTGCATCTATTCCATTGGTTCCAATAAAGCTCGCCGTAAAATTCATACTCTTGATCTGGTCTTGAGCGCTATGTCCCACACTGGCATGCGTATCATCCTTAATCTTACCGCCAACTAAAATTGTATTAATACCATGATTTAAACTACACAAGGCTGTCTCAACGCCGTTAGTTACAATTGTTAAATCAGCTACATCTGCTAAGAATGGTACCATTTCATAAGTAGTTGTACCGGCATCAATAAAGATGTCATCACCACTATGAACAAAGTGCTTTGCCGCAAATCGTGCTACTTTTAGCTTATCTTCATGATTCAAACTAAAGCGTACATGTTGTGACACATCACGAGAGAATGACTTAACTGATCGAGCACCGCCATGAACTCGCTTGAGCATGCCTTGCTTTTCCATTTGAATCAAGTCACGTCTAATGGTTGATTCAGATGTATCAGTTAATTTGCAAAGCTCCGAAACTTTACACAGACCGTTTTGATTAATGTAATCTTCAATACGGGCTTGACGTTCTTCGGTCAGCATATTTTTCACCTCGACTATCATTGTAGACGGTTTCACTTTTAAAATCAATCATTTTTCTTCAAATATCTTCATTTTTGTTCAAAATAATTCACTTTACTTCAAAAAAGCGCAAAAAAATTCGCTAGAGCAAAACTACTCAAGCGAATTTTTAAAACATATTTACAGAATTATTTTCTTAATAATTCTTCCATTTCGGCATCAGTGAACTTATCACCAAATTCTTTCTTCATCTTAGCAACTAATTCGTCCCTTTTAAGATTAAGCTTTTCAAGTTCTTTCATTTTAGTAATAAATTCTTGCCGCTTTTCATTACTTCTATCTCTTCTTTTTTCAATGTAGTCTTTAACTTCAGACATAACAATCCTTCTTTCTACTCACGACTCTACATTAAGTATCACGCGTTTAGTAAAGAAGAACAAATATTTAGCCTTAAAAATTAAATAAATCTGACATCTTTGTAGGTAAGTTATTATTCTTTGCAAAGTATTTCTTAAAGCCGTCGCTAAAAGCTAAATGATCAACATTTCTGTATTTATAAGTATCATGAATAGCCCAAAAAGCAGTAACTGCAATATTTACACCAAGAACAATCAAAACACCAATGATAATGTATAAAATATAAAGCATTTTTACTCCTCCATGACCTGTTATGTTTTTTTACTCTATCAGCTGTATTATCTATATAATACAGTAATATAGAGCTAGTATTTTGTCAACTGTTTTTCATTGTAACAAACAATTTCTACTTACAGTCAAAACGCTCATATTTTGCCATTTTTGCTTCTTATTTGGTAAGTTTATCCCAAATTGCGCCTAAAACTTCTGCGCCACACTCAATCACTACTTGCAAAATAATACCAATCCATTCATCCATTGTTACATTTTCCTTCCAATCCAAAATAGTCCCAATATAAAAATTAATTGTAGTCCAAAAACTATAATTATGTTTTTTATATCTTGATCTGTGATTTTCCAAGATGAAAAATCGAAATCAACTTTTTCAAATCCTCTTCTAAGCATCATGAATCCACTTAGTACGCAATTTAACATTTTATCCTCTCCTTTTTTCATTATTTTACTTAAAAAATGGCCAAAAAAGTAAAAGTGGACTGAAGTTGCTTACTTTTGGACTGATTTTGCATATTTCCTAGGAAATAATTATTCACGACTTTTTCTGTATTCTAAAATTGCCGCATTAATTAAGCAGACTATTGCTAAGAAAGTTGCAATAGCACTGATTGCTAAATACAATTTCTTTTGCTTTGCCATAATTTATCCTTAAAAAACTAATGTCATTCCTAACGATCCTAAAATAGCTATAACTATACTTCTCCAAGTTATAGGTTCTCCACCTAAAAAACGCGACCATAAGAAATTCAGCATTAATATTACTAAAAATGCAACTAAAAATTCTATGAATTTACCTTTGATTGAAAAATTGTCGCTTTTCTTCCAATTAGAAATACTAAATACTATCAATGGTACGAAGAACAAACTAAATCCAAACGACATTCCCAGATTAATTAATACTTTCTTAGTATCTGAAAAATACGCCAGTTCTGCACCACCAACTAGCCATAAAAACAAACTCAACACAACTATAGAAATTACCATTGTAATTAGATAAATCTTGATACTAAACTTTTTATTTTCCATATTTTTCCCTTTAAGCTCGCTATTACAAAAAAATCTTGGGGCAATCTCACCTCAAGATCATTAATCTAAAAGATTCCTACACACACAAGAATAATGCCTGCTAGAATCATTATTCCTCCACTAATGTAGCCTGCCCATAAAGCAAAACCCCAGAACTGATTATCAGTTGTCTTGCCTCGAGTAGTATTTAACTTCAAATAACTTTGAGTTCGCTTAAAAGCATAAACTCCTCCAACTGCAATAATAATACCAATAATTAAATAAATAATATGTTCCATGATGAATACCTCGTTTATTTCATTCAAAAAATATAGGAACTTATTTAGTTTTTCACAATTATTATACTAAATATTTGATCAGAATTATCAAAGTGGACTGATTTTGCTTACTTTTGGACTGATTTTGCATCTTTTAAAGAATGGAACAACAGTATTTCTAAAATCACAGCAATTACTGTAATAACTATGTTAATTAATCTAAAATCATGCCTATAATTTAAGCAAATAATTACAACATAAAACCAATATAAAGTCCACATTTCTTTAGATGTATTATTAGCTACATATTTTCTTATTTTTGAATTGATTGTTATCATTATTGATAAAGAAATTGGCAATACCATTAGAATTAATAAATATATTCCAATCGCACTATTTAATTTTTGTAATCTTTGACTTGTGCAATATACAATTATCCAAATTAATATTCCTAAACTATTTATCCAAGAATATTCTTTAATTTCTTGTTGTTTAAGCTTCATTTTTATACCTAACAGAATATTTAACAAAGACCTCAAAACCAAATTAATTAGTTTTGAGGTCCTTAATTAAAAGTCACTATTAAAGAGGAATGACCTAAATATAAATTATCCAAAAATTTATTTTTCTAATATTATAACAATATTTTACTTTCTTTTGAAATTAAACATAAATAATCCAATTTCTACTATTAAAAATATTATTGTTACAATAATATTTTTAATATCAAACTTTTGACCATAATCAAATGAAATATAAATTACATAAGCGAAATATACTAATATAGACCAATTAGTCATATATTTAGCTAATTTATTTCTTAATTTTAAATTGCTCATCCCTAAGGCAACTAAGATAAATGGTACAACTGTAAGAATTATCAAGTATATACCAATCTCACTATTTAGTTTTTGTAATCCATCTAACGAAATGCAAGAAAGCGTCCATATCAAAATTGAAATACTATCTATCCATAACCATTTTATGATATTTCGTTTTGTTGAAGTCATTTTGTTTAAACCTTTCTTTTGAGCATTTTTCTCTAATCAAATTCCTTATTTATTTTTTTGATTTCAATAATTACAGAAATTATCATTCCTACACTTAATAAAGCAATAGCACCTAACCGAAACTGTGAGATGTTATCCATACCAATTAATGGGATTAAAATTATTCCATATACTGCAACCAATGTTCCAACTATTTTAGTAATCTTTTTTTCATTATTAAGCATAACCCTAAAACTTCCTTTTATAATAAATAAAAAATATGTAAGTAATATAAAAAATATCTACTCTACATATTTTTTACTCAACATAATATTTTTATCCAAAAGCTCTTGCTAAACCATAGCCAGCCGCAAAGCCACCACCTAAACCACCAACTATTCCTACTCCAATCAGTATGGGAGCAATTCCACCGTGTATACCTAATAATTCGTTTTCCGATAATTTTACAAATTTAGTTGTATTAACTGTTTCCATATTAATCTCCTTATTTAATGATTGACATAATTTAATCCTACAGCTATTCCACTAAGAAAGCCTATAATAAATAATACTGTAAACAAGATCCAGTACCTATATTTATAAAATGAATCCATTTTACTTTCCTTTCTTTTTACTGTCATTTATACGATTCACTTTATTCAAACCTACAGCTATTCCACCTGAAAATCCAGCTGCTGCAGCTCCGCCCCAAATTGCCCAAACAGCCACAGGAATAAAACCACCAGTGACTCTTTTTAAGTCATTTTCTGATAATTCTGCAACATCAACTGTTTCAAACTTATTCATAATTTGAATCCTCCTATTTTTACATCTCTTATTTACAAGATTAATAATACCAACTTACTTACCTTAATAGTAAAAGTGGACCAAAGTTGCTCATTTTTGTACTGATTTTACATTGAAGTGCAGAATCAGTATATTTACAAAAAAACTAATACAATCAAAAATGACTGTATTAGCTTAAAGTTCATCTTTTATTTATTAATTTATCTTTTAAATATTCAAAATAAGTTACTTTACTTGTAATAATAGTTGCTTCACCCTGCATCCCATATCGCAAATTTTCTACATTTTTAGTTCTTACACTACCTACAACTTTATACATATTATGCTTCTTCACTACAGTAGGATAAACAGCCACCGTTTCAATCTTTCCACTTAATCTTGTAGTGCCACCTTGTGCTGCAATATTTACTTGTACATCCTGTCCTTTTTTAATTAAAGGAACAGTACTTTCTGGAAAATACATAACAACTTGCAAATTTTTGTTTACCTTAATTTTTGGAATTAAATACCTTCCATTACTATCTAAATGTGCAATATTATCTTCTTGAAGTTTAATTATATTGCCAGAAGTTAACTTAACTTTACTATTCTTTTTAACAATTTGTCCTTCATAATATTGAGATTTAGTTTTTATTACCTTTCTAGGTTCAATCGAGCCTATAGCTGTTACAGTATTTTGCTTAATTGCAAAAAAAGACCCAATGAATACGATGAAAACCAAAATAGCCACTGGCAAAATAATAATCGTTGATAAACTTTTGAACTTAGTAGAATAAAATTTATTACTTTCATACTCTTGTCTTTTCATTTTTACTCCTAGTTCTTAACCAACTCATAATAAAAGCCATGTTTTTCTATCAACTCATCATGGGTTCCTTTTTCAACAATTTCACCATGATTAATTACAATAATATTATTAGTCTTTTCTGCAATTGCTAATCTATGAGCAATAAAAATTATTGTCTTATCAAGTTTCATTAAATTATCAACTACTTTTTTCTCAGTAATTGTGTCTAATCCACTAGTTACTTCATCAAAGATTAATACTTGTGCTGGAGACAACAATGCACGAGCAATCGTTAGTCGCTGCTTTTGACCACCTGAAAGAATCTTGGCATTTTCATCCATCTTAGTATCAAAATTAAGCGGTAGATTCATAATTTCTTGTTCAATTTCTGCTAATTGACAAGCTCTAAATATATCTTCATCTGTAATATTTTCTCTGCTACCTAATAATAAATTCTCTTTAATAGTTCCAGAAAAAATGTATGGACTTTGCGGTACATAATTCACATATGAACGCAAAGTGTGCTTATCAATATCTGTAGTCTTGATATTATTTAATGTCACTTCTCCAGCAGTCGGAGAAAAGAAATCTACTAATAACTTAACCATTGTAGATTTTCCAGAACCACTCATACCAACAATTGCTAATTTATCATTTGATTTAATGGTTAAGTTGATATTAGTAAGGATGTTTTGTCCATATCCATAACAATAATTAACATGGTTATATTTAATTAAGCCATCTAACTTCTTAATATCAGTAATACCTGACTTTTTAAACTCACTCTCAACTAAATAAACTTCATTAAGACGATTTTGGGCAACATTCGCTGATTGAAGCTTAGGCTGTAAGTTAATAATATTTTGTAAGGGATCAATAAAGTAAGCTAGTAATGCATTAAAAGTCATTAGTTGTCCGATACTTAACTGATCATTCATTACAATCTTTGCACCAAGCCAAAGAATTACTACATTAAGAGAAAGTTGAATAAATGTTTTAAGAGCTGTCTGTAAGCTTTCAGTTTTACTATATTTAAACGATTTTTTTAAATAATCAACAAATTGACTATCAATCCTGCGATAACGGACTTCTTCGCTATTAAGCGCCTTAATAGTCTCAATACCTTGGATATCTTCAATTACAGATGAACTAACTACACTGTTACTCTCCATCTGCTCATTATTTAATTTATCGAATTTCTTAGTGAAACCTAAAATTACAATTGCATAAAAAGGTAATGCAATAAGTGTAATAACAAATAAAGTAACGTTTTGAATTGCAAGCACTATTCCCATTACAATCACAATTGAAAGATCAAGAAACAAAGAAATAACGGTGCTAGCCAATGCATCAATAATTCTACTTGCATCAGAAAATCTAGAAGTAATTTCACCAGTCTTACGCGTTACAAAAAATTCCATTGGCAATTCAAAAATATGTTGAATATAACGCAAGTTAAGATCAATACTTAATCTTTGACCTAAAATATTTAAAAGCAAATCTTGTCCATAAGAGAAAATCGAATTAAAAATATATGCAATTAATAAACCAATCGCCAAAATAGATAGAGTTTGATAAGTTCCACTAGGAATATAAGTATCGATTATTCCCTGTAAAAAATATGAACTAGAAATACTAATAATGGTCATTAAAATAGCGGCTAAGATGATATTCATCATTAGTCGCTTTTGTTTGAACATATAAGGAAATAAGGACAGTAGATTATTTTTCTTTTCTTTAATCGGCTTAAAATCTTCATTAGGTTGCATTAATAGTGCAATGCCAGTCCATTCTTGCTCAAAAGTAGCTCGTGTCATTTTTACTACTCTTCTATCAGGATCTGGATCAGCAATTGTAATATAATTCTTATCGCTTTTAAGAACTACGTAATAGTGCAGCAACTCACCTTGCTTTAACACATGAGCAATAAAAGGATAGTGAATATTATCAAGGTCAAACAGCGACATATCTGCCTTAATAGCATCCGTTTTAAGATTAAAGTGCTCTGCAGTCTTCACAAGTCCAAGAGCAGTTGTTCCATCTAAATTGGTCTGAGCAAAATATCGCAGATGTGCAAGAGACATCCGAGAATGATACTGCTTAAGAATCATTGCTAAGCACGCTACTCCACAATCAGCTTCATCTACTTGAGGGATATAGATTGATTTATATTTGAACAGCATAAATATTTCCTATTTTTCTAACTTCTTCTTCAAACTCTTAACAACCTTAGAATATGTTCTAGTGTAATTAATCGTTTCTTCATCTGAAACTATGATTGTTCTTTTAAGAGTATTTATTTCTTTGATGTTTTCAGGATTAATTAAACAAGATTGAGATACTTTAACTAAGAATGGATTTTCAGCTTCAATTTTGCTAACATTTCCACGAAATTCAGCTTCACCATGTTTATGAACCATTACAACTTTGTGCTGAATTCCACTATTCATAACATAGATAACCTCTGATTGAGGAAGTCGTTGGGTTCTGCGTCTAATTTGATAAATAAAATATTTACCCTCATTCTTTTTAGCTATTTCTAAATTTTTAAGTGCATTAATAATGGTTTCATTTAAACGAGGTAAGACATTCTCAGAATCTGCTTTATTAATATAATCAATTGCCCCAATTCGCTTACGATAAGTTAATGGAGCATACTTATCATATGCAGTTACGAATATAATTTGTGCATCGGGATTATTTTTGCGAATTTTTTCAGCAATATCTACACCATTTTGATTTTGATTAAGTTCAATATCTAAGAAAAAAATAGCACGAGATACATCCACAACTTCGGTATAACCAATAAGCCTCAAAGAATCAGTAAAGACTTCAATTTCAGTATCTAGTTGTTCATATTTTTGATTATCATCTTTAATATTTTGAAGAGTGATATTTACTTGGTCTGCTAATTGATTAGCTAAGTGTTCATTATCATCACAAATAATTATCTTCGTCATAATTCTCATCCTCTTCTATTACCATATAAAAATCAAAATACCCATCTTCAATACTGTATGAAATATCCATTGCAGGATATTTTTGTTTTATCTGTTCAATATTGGCTAAGCCCACACCTTCATGATCTTTCTTAGTTGTATATCCGCGCTTCTTCATTTGGGCTAAACTTACATCATCAGTTAAAATTTTATTTCTAATTTCAAATTCTAACTTAACATCTTCTGATGTATTCATCATTATCTGAATATCCGTATCATTTTTATTAGAAGTAACTAAAATCTTCTCGTTTTCTTCAATTGCATTGTCAATCGCTATTCCTAATATACGAATTAAGTCTAGTCTTTCAATATCTTCTGATAAAGATGGAATATCTTTTCGACATTCGAAATTATATTTAATACCATCGTTTGCCATTTTAGATATTTTTGCAATTAAAAGACTCTTAACATATTCATCTTTTACATGATTAACATCTTTATATTTTAACAAGGCATTCTCATCTAGATTTTTTTCTGAATATCTATCTAATTCAGCAATTGCTTCATCGTAATTGCCCATCTTAACACTGTAATTCACAGCTGTTAGCATATTTTTGTAATCATGTCGAAATCTACGCAAACTATCTTCTTCTTTTTCTAAAGCTTCAGCATATTCCTTTTGTTGAAGTAGTTCCTCTTGTAATTTTTCTTGTTGCTGTTTGTTTAGAATATTTTTTTGTAACCTTATTAATAAATAAAAAAAACCTATTCCAAATATAGTTTGAATTATTAACATAATTGATAAAAATACAGATACGGGTAAATAATTTTGGTTAGTACTGTAAATTATTCCTATTCCTACACCTGTAAAGTACAAATATGTCATTAACCAAATGAAAATATTAGAGCTCTGATTTTGAAGTTGTTTTCTAAAAAAAATATTATATTTATTTATTAAAAAAAACTCTATAAAATATGTAATAACTAGTAATAAAATATCTACTTGTAATTGCTTATCGAAAGATAATTCTGAAAATAATCCAAATATAATTGAAGAAGTTATATCAGATATTAAATTTATGTTATATATAATTATCAAAGATCCTAATAGCATTTTAATATTCATGTATTTATAAAACATTATATAGAATACTGCTAAAGTAAAAATATTAGATATTATAATAGAGAAATAACCGTTCATAATACCATTTAGGTAAATGCTAATTAGTAATACTAATCCCAAAAAGAAATATTCTGTTTTCTTTTTTAAATTTATTTTAGTAATTTTAAAGAAATAAATATAATTTAATATAACTGAACATACTGTAGAAATCAAAAACAACAATTTCATACGATTTATTTAAAAAAATCTTTCCATGTCATTTTTCTCCTATTAGTATAACGCCAATTTGCTTTTAGAATTCCTCTACCACCTACAACTTTAGTAAGTTCTTTTTCAGTTAACTTAACAACTTGCTTTTTCACAGTTTTCTTTTTCATAATAATTTCCTTTCTGAAATCCTTAACATTTTTCAACAAAAATAATATCATGTTTTGTTCTATTTTTGTGAAAGTGGACTGATTTTGCTCATTTTTGGACTGATTTTGCATTAAAAGATAAAAAAGAGGTAAGCTAACACTTATCTCTTACTTTTATGTGAATTCCAAAAGCTTTTTATACTTATAGAATTTCTTTTAAGCCATTCAACAAAACTTTCAATCCAACCACCGGAAATTAAGTATATTGCTACAAAAGCTAATATTAATTCAAAAATAATTTTCAACATCTTAAAAGTCACTTTTCTCTTTCACTATCTACAATTCATTTGTTGTTTTTATCCCTAATAAAAATATAATCATATTTTAGCATTATAAATATTAATATTATACTAACGCACAATTTAATTGCATAAGGGACCGAAGATAATCCATTTGAAAATCCAATAAACTTAGCAAAATTATTTATAAATGAGTGTCCACTTAATAGATAAATTAAGTCATTCAATCCAAAAGTTAAAGTTATCAGTGGAGCAATTACAGACATGATTTTTTTATACATTTTTATCCTTTTCGTTTCTACTACTGTTAATGCTAACAAATAAACTATTCTTTTTATAAAAATGGATTAATCTTGCTTATTTTTGGACTGATTTTGCTTTTAAGTACCAAATCGGTCCATTATTTTCATAAAGGAATTGTCATATTAACAAATCCAGCTAAAACTTTCACCCAACATCTCCAATAAACTTGCCAAAATGATTCAAATTTCATTTCGTACTTTTTGCGTTTACCATTTTTCACTTTATAATAGACATAAGTATAATTAGACCCCTGTTTTGCTTTTAATGTTTTAGGAAATGCAAGGATTGCTGCAAGCATTAAGATTATAATTACAAAGCCAATAACAGCTAAGATGAAATCTCTCATTATTTTCTCCAATCAGTTTTGCAATAATTATAACGATAGAAAAAAATCCTTACAACAAAAAAAGCGCCTGCTACAACACTTCTATTCATTGATTATTCTATTCAAGTTATCATGATCTCCTGTATTAACCAATAACAAAATCATTTTATTATTTATTATTTGGTATATTAGTAACCAGTCATCATTATATTGTCTATCAATATGTAATTCTCGAACTTTTCCAATTTTATGATCTTTATGTTTCTTCAAAAACTCTACATCATTATTAATAATTGCTTCAACACAATCCCCAATTTTTTCTATTGGATAATGCTTCTTACGATATTTCTTTTCTGATCTATCATATTGCCTAGTAGTTTTTACTTCCATGCTACTTAGATAAATGTTTTTTAAAATCTTCTACTGAATTATATGTATGACCATAAATACCATTTTCAGCATCTTCAATTGCTTGCTCTAGCTCTGTTTTACCAGTAGTGGGAGTAAAGGGTAAATAACCATGTTTATTCACAAACGTATAAAACATCTTAGTTGCAGCTGACATGCTTAATCCCATTTTTTTAAAATTATCTTGAGTTTCTTTCTTAAAATTTGGATCCATTCTCATTGAAAATTGACTCATTATATTTTCTCCTTATAAATTTGTATATACATATTATAACATTTGCAACACGATTTTTATAATATTATTACTCAATTACCTTTACAACAAAAAAAGTGCCTGCTACAGCACTTCTTTCACTATAAAACTTCAGTATATTTCTTAAGCTCTGCCTGCAATTTCTTAACTCCTGCTGGCGCCTTAAAATCAGTCTTAACTAAATAGTCTGACAACTCTTCATCAAGTTCTTTAGCAATTTCATCTCTAGGTTCATTTTTACTTGCTTTGAAAATAGCAAGCTCAACAAACTTCATTATATCTTTATTTCCTAATAAGTCTGGATCACGGTTAACCATCCATCTTAATTTAGTTATAAATTCATTGTTTTCTGGAGTGAGGTCTTGGTGCATCCCCACACCCTCATCAGGTTTTCTCATAATTCTACCTCCTAATATCTAACTCAATTCTACTACCAACTAAGTTAATTAACCAAAATTAATTATTATCTTGATTACTTATTATTTAATGATATTATTAATTTAATTTTAATATATAGAGGTGAAAAATTATGAATTCTAATAAGCATACATTATCTAGAAAACTAGAATTGATTGCTCTTCTCATCGAATTAATTTATGTAATTATTCTAGCTTATTCTTTAACCTTTAACTTCTCTCTTTTTGCTCATCTTATCGTAGGTCAGTTCTTCCTTATCATTGCCTACTTTTTAGCTGGGTGGATTTATGTTCTTCACCTTAAAGTTTCCGGTCAATATGTTTCTCAACATTATAGAAAGCGCGATTCTTTAGCTGATAGATTTGCGAATGTTCTTCCGCATTATACTTTTAAGAAAAGCTTTTACCGTTTTTTAGGATTAATCGTAGTTTTATCCTCTGCAACATATTTCATCACAAGCTTTGTAATTATTTTTCAAGATTTAGCTTCTCCTACTAACAACTTTGATCTTTTTGATAGCTTCGCTCTATACTGCAATATGGCAAATCAAATATTTCTTTTTGGGCTTTTAACAGGCTTGCTGATGGGCTATAAAAGAATGGTTCGCAATTCCAGTATTGGCATCATGATTTTTTCAATTATTTTGGCAATTTGTTGGCCACATCTTTGGTTAACTTATATAATTATGCTTTTTACAGGATTTTTAGGATTAATTTTATTTATTCGCAATCAAATTTAATTATACAAAAACCCTCCAGCTTCAAACTGGAGGGTTTTATTAATTATACATATATTTGGCGCAAGCCTCTTTTGGATCCATGCCATTACGAATCTTCAATGCCACTTCGATTGACACATCTGCAATAATTGATTGCGGATCAATTACGTTATATGGATGGTCTGGTGCTTTTTCTTGAGCTAATGACAATTCGGTGCATCCAAGCAAAATAACATTGCACCCATATTTGTCATGCATAGTCTTCAAGATTTTATGATACAAATCGTGATCAACGATTCCCTTTTCTTTAATGTCAGAGTATATTAATTCATTTACCATTGGTTGGATTTCTGGGCCACCAAGCTCGACCTTACGTCCAACTTTCTTGATTTCATCAGCATACAAATGATCATAAATTGATCCTTCAGTTGCTATCAAGCCAATTTTTTCTTCATTTGGATAATTCTCAACAAAGTTATGAACAGCAATTCTCATCATATGTAAGAATGGAATATCATTTAACTTATTTAAATCATCATAAAAATAATGTGCAGTGTTACATGGCATAACATAAAAATCAGTTCCAATTTTCGCCTGATTTTCGACATCATCTTTTAAATCGTAAAAGAAATTTGGCTTTGAATGATCCTTAATATAAGCAGTTCTATCAGGGACTTGAGCATCATTAACTAAATAATAGTTAAGATAATCTTGATCGCGATTAATTTTTACACGGTGGTTAATGAGACGAACATAACTTTCAGTAGCTATTGTTCCCATTCCACCGATAATACTAAAAAAATGCTTCATATTATCACACTCTAATTAAAATGTTCTTGCTTGCCTTCAAGTTCATTAATTACTCGTTGAGCAACTACAATATCTGATGGATATGGATTGTCCACCCCGCGAATCTTTTGGAAAGCGTCTGCACCCTTACCACAGATAAGAACTACATCATCTTTGCCAGCCATACTAATTGCATCATGGATAGCTTTTTCACGATCTAATTCAATTGTTACATCACATTTAGAATGATCAATTCCTGAATCAATTTCTTCTGCAATTGATTGTGGATCTTCAAATCCAGGATCATCAGTTGTAAGAAATGCCTTATCAGCATAGGCACTAAGACTTTCACTAAAGCCAGGACGACGAGATACTCCCTTATCTCCAGGAGCTCCTACAACAACAATAATTTTTGGATTATCAAATTCTTTTTGCATGAAACGCATCAAAGCCATCATTGAAGCTTTATTGTGAGCGTAATCTACTACAACCATACCATGATCTTTAGTCATTTCATTTTGCATTCTACCCGGAATTGTCACGTGACGAATTCCAGCAGCACATTCATCATGACTCATTCCAGCAAGACCTGCTCCAATAATTGCGGCAGTACCATTTGATTCATTAAAATCACCAATCATTTGGAGAGTGTAGTCACCATTAATTGGTAATTCCTTTGCCTTATCTGTTGCACAGAAAAGCTTAAACTTAGTTTCACGCATATCAGTTTCTTGTGAAGCATATCTGAAATCAATTGGAGCTTTTAAGTTAGGATTTTCAAAATCTTCACTTGCAAATAAGTAAATGCTATCTGGATTTGTAGTAGTGGTTGCTGCAGCATAGACTTCATCAAAGTGATCAGTTTCTGCATTAATAATACATTTACGAGAGTTTACAAGTAATTGCAATTTACAATGCAAGTAATCAGCAAAGTTAGGGTGTTCATTAGGACCAATATGATCTGGGGTAATATTTAAGAAAAAGCCTAAATCATAAGTTAATCCAAAGACACGGTTTTTCTTATAAGCTTGACTTGAAACTTCCATTACTAAGTGAGTCATTCCATTATCAACTGCAGTACGCATATCACGGAATAAGTCTAAACTTTCTGGAGTAGTCAAACTTGACTTAAATGTATCTTCAGGCTTTGGTCCTACCACATCATTTACTGAAGAAATAAGGGCAGTTCGTCCTCCATTCATCTTGTCTAGCATTCCTTTTAAAAAGTATGCTGAAGTAGTCTTACCCTTAGTTCCAGTAAAAGCTACAACAAACAAGTCATCTTGTGGAAAGCCAAAAAATGCCGCTGAAAGAAGGGACATTGCCTTAGAAACATCACGCACAATTAAAGCGTGCATTCCTTTACCTTCTGGATATGGCTGTTCTGCAACGTAGCAAATTGCTCCATTATCTTTAGCCATTGATAAATAAGTTGGTCTAAAACCAGCACCTTTACAGAAAAATAAAGTGTTAGTTTCAATGTCGCGAGAATCATATGATACATATTCCATCTTAGTTGCGACAGTATCTTGAACTGCACTTGACTTAAGCAAGTGGTGTTCTTTTAAAATTAAAATACAGGTATTTAGAGAAATACTCATAAGCCTTATCTCCTCAAATTTGTTATTGCTGAATGAATAAGTAAATTATAGCACAGCTATTTAGACTACGCTGATTTGCTTGGATCTAGTGGCAATCGAATTATAAAACTAGTCCAATTGTCATCTGATTCACATCTAATAGTTCCATGATGAAGATCAACAACTCCTTTAGAAATCGAAAGTCCTAATCCTGTACCACCAGTCTTGGTATTTCGAGAAGTTTCTACACGATAGAAACGTTCAAAAATTTTATCAAGAGATTTTTTTGGAATCTTTTCACCGTTATTTTCAATTCTTAATTCAACTTGTTCATTATTCACTAAGTTAGCAACTAATTTGATTTTTGTTGCTCCGGTACCATATTTTAAGGCATTAGTAATTAAATTATTATAAACTCGAACAAGCTTTTCAGGATCAGCTTTAATTGTTAAATCTTTTGGTCTAGCCTCTATTTCAAAAGTAATTCCTTTTTTCTCAGCTTCAAGCTCAAATCCCGCTTCAACTTGTTCAAGCATTGAATAAATATGAAGCGGAGCTAAATTTAAAGTTGTATTAGTTGATTTTAAGGTTGTATATTCTAATAAATCATTTGCCAAAGACTTCATCTGTTCTGCTTTGGTATAAGCAATATTAATATACTTCATCTGATCTTCAGGACTTGCTGCTCCAGACTTTAACAAGCCAAGATATCCAATAATTGATGTTAAAGGGGTTCTAATATCATGAGAAACGTTAGTAATTAGCTCATCTTTACTTTTTTCAATTGCTCGTTCTTCATTAATTGAACTTACTGTACTATCAACTAATGAATTAATGGAATCAATAACTCTTTGTAAATCAGTCCTAACTACAAAAGAGATTCGATGATCAAAATGTCCATTTGCAATATAATGCAGCTCAGAAATGACATGCCGAAGTTGCATTTGATGATATCTTCGAATAAGACGCCAATACAAAACAATTACGTCTCCAAGTGCCATAACTAAAATAAAGGTATTCTGCCAAGACCACAGATGAGTTCCTCCAACAAAAGTCATAGTACTTTTTAAAAAGAATATACCGTTTACTAAATTTTCATCTTGCAAAATTGCCAAGTGAATCAAAATAATAATTGATAAATTAAGCAAAAGCAAAAGAACGATAGTAACTACAGCTTCCGCAAATAATTCGCTTTTTTCAGCGCCAGTTAATTTTACACGCTCTTTTTTCACAAATTATGCCTCAATCTTGTAACCAACGCCCCAAACAGTCTGAATCACATCTTCACCACTAGTAGCTTTTTGAATTTTATCTCGAAGGTGAGACACATGAACCATAACAGTTTTTGCGGAAACAATTGATTCTTGTTGCCAAACTCTCTCAAAAATTTCATCTGCAGAAAATACTCGATTAGGATGACTTGCTAATAAATACAAAATTCCAAACTCTAAAGCAGTTAATTGAATAGTCTTGCCATCAATTGTTTTTACTTCATGAGAGTCACGATTAATTACAAGTGGTCCAACTTCTAAAACATCTGGTTCATCATCTTTGACTTGTTTTTGACTGCGGCGAAGAAGTGATCTAACACGAGCCATTACTTCAAGCGGATTAAATGGCTTAGAAACATAATCATCAGCTCCAGTAATTAGTCCTTGAATTTTATCCATATCACCTGTTTTTGCGGAAACAATGATAATAGGAATATCTGAATCTTTTCTTACTTCTTTAATTACATCAATTCCTGTCATATTCGGCATCATTACATCCAAAATCATTAATGCAATATCAGGAGTTGTAGATAATTTTGTAATAGCTTCTTTACCACTATAGGCAGTTATTGGCTCATAGCCTTCATTTTTTAAATAAATGCTTAATAATTCAACGATTTCTTTATCGTCATCAACAACTAAGATTTTCACGAGGAATTGTCCTCCTTCTTTACTTAAAAATATTAATTCATCATAGTATAGTTTACCAGAGTCTATGCTTACTATTTTAACTATTTTTAGATAAAGGCACAAAATTCTGCTCAAATTTTTAACAAAAATAAAAAAGCTGAGAAAAATCTCAACCTTTTCTCGAAGCTAACTATCTTCCAATTCTTTTATCATCATAAAGCTTCGTTTCTACATAAATGCAAACAATCATAAGAAGTGCAAAACAACAAATCTTGGCTGCTGAAGCATAATCAAGCATACTAGCAAACCCGAATAAAATACCATCTGGAACGACCCACCAGGCACCTATCCAAGAATTGAAAGTACTGCTGAATGTGCCAAATATTGCAATCAAAATAGTTACTATAATTAAAATTGTAGTTACAATCATTGCTGGCTTACCAAAATCTTTAAATCCATGATCCCAATAAACCATTAAGCCAAGAAGAACTAATAATACGGATACAAGCCATAAGCTCCCTTTTTTCATAGTACGGCCTTCTTTCTTATGACCATCGTAACACTATTCACACATTAAGTCCTAATAGTTGCACTTAAATTATTGAATTTCCTTTTTACCTGTATAAAGCTCATAATAATAGCCTTTTTTAGCAAGTAATTCATCGTGATTTCCTGATTCAATAATGTGACCATGATCCAAAACTAAAATAAGATCTGAATTAACAATAGTAGAAAGTCTGTGAGCAATGACAAAACTAGTTCTACCAGCAAGAAGATTATCCATACCAGCTTGAACCATTTTTTCAGTACGAGTATCAATGCTTGAAGTAGCTTCATCTAAAATCATAACTGGTTCGTCTGCAATCATAGCTCTTGCAATACTGAGTAGTTGCATCTGTCCTTGAGAAAGGTCCCCACCATCTCCATCAATAACAGTTTCATATCCATCTTCAAGTTCATGAATAAACTCATCAGCATGTGATAAGCGAGCTGCTTGATAAACTTCATCATCACTAGCTTCAGGATTACCAAAGCGAATATTATCCATAATAGTTCCTGTAAACAAGTGAGTTTCTTGCAAAACAATAGAAAGTGATTGTCTTAAATCATCTTTTTTAATATTATCAATTTCAATGCCATCATAAGTAATAGTCCCTGAATCAATTTCATAAAAACGATTAAGCATATTAGAAATTGTTGTTTTACCGGCTCCAGTTTCACCAACTAAGGCAACTTTCATGCCAGGTTTTGCATTAATTGAAATATCATACAAAATTTGATGATCAGGTACATATGAAAAGTTAACATGGTCAAAAATAATATGTCCTCGTACAGGAACTTCTTTAATAGAACCATCTTTTTGAGGAACATTCCAATTCCATGCTCCTTCTACTTGTTTATTCTTAGAAATAGTAACATCGCCTGTATCAGCTTCGGAAGCTTCATCTTCTAATTGGAAGATTCTACGTGCACCAGCTAGCGCCATAACAATTGAATTCAATTGCTGAGAAATTTGCGCAATTGGCATACTGAATTGCTTAGAAAGTTGCAAGAATGATGCAATTGCTCCAAGTGTTAAAGGAGCCCAATTATTAATTGCAACTGCTCCACCAACAAAAGCAATCAAAACATATAGTAAGTTCCCTAAATTTCCCATAATTGGGAAAAGAATAGTTGCAAATGTATTAGCATTACCTGAAGCAATCCTCAACTGTTCATTATATTTTTCAAAACCGGCTTTACTTTCTGGTTCATGAGAAAAGACTTTAATAACTTTCAATCCATTAAGCATTTCTTCGTTGTAACCATTAATTTCACCTAGTTTTTTCTGTTGAACACTGAAATAATAGCTAGATTTTTTGGTTAAGTAACGCACAATTCCAAATGATAAAGCAAAGACAATAAATGAAAAGATCGTCAACTGCCAACTTAAAATAAACATAGCACTAATTACAAAAACTAAACTTAAAAGTGAATTTGTAAATTGCGGAATTGATTGTGAAATCATCTGCATTAAAGTATCAATATCGTTAGTATAACGTGACATGATATCGCCATAGTCATTTTGGTCAAAATAAGCAATTGGCAGACTTTCCATATGCGTAAACATATTGTTACGAACACGATATTGAACTTTTTGTGCCAATACTCCCATTAGCATATTAAACAAGTAGTTTGCAATAAAACCAATTGCATAAATACCAAACATTACTGCAATCGCATATGCAAGTGGCCCGTAGTTTGGTGTTTGATGGTGCTGAACTTGCTTAACTAGAGGAGTAATATAGTTATTAATCAATTTTTCAATAAACAGAGTTCCAATAACATTGGAGCCAGCTGCCAAAATAATTGAAATAATCGAAATAATAAACATCCATGGACTAGTCGTAAGAACGAGCTTTAAAAGACGCTTAAGGGTTTGAGAACGATGTCCTTTAATTTGATTAGTATTATCCAAAAAATCCCCCCTTACTTTGAATTTTCTTCTTGGAACTTAGCAATTGAACTATATAGTTCATTAGTCTTCATAAGTTCTTCATGTGTACCAATGTCTTGAATATGACCGTGATCCATCACAATGATTCGATCAGCATCTTTAATTGAAACAATTCGTTGAGAAATAATAATCTTAGTTGTTTCTGGCATATCGTTAGCAAGAGATTCACGAATTTGTCTTTCAGTACTTGTATCAACTGCAGAAGTTGAATCATCTAAAATTAAAATTTTTGGTTTTTTAAGAAGTGCTCGAGCAATTGTTAAACGTTGCTTTTGTCCTCCAGAAACGTTAGAACCTCCTTGCTCAACCATTGTGTCATAGCCATCAGGCATTTCTCGAACAAAACTATCAGCATGGGCAATTTTTGCAGCAGCAACTACTTCTTCATCGGTTGCATTTTCATTTCCCCATTTAAGATTCTCTTTAATTGTTCCAGAAAATAAAATATTTTTTTGTAATACCATAGCTACATTATCACGAAGCGTTTTTAAATCATAAGATTTAACATTGTGTCCCGCTACGCGCACAGCTCCAGTTGTAACGTCATATAAACGTGGAATCATTGAAACAAGTGTTGATTTAGAAGATCCTGTTTCACCAATAATCCCAATTGTTTCACCAGGTTTAATATGTAAATCAATATCAGTTAAAGCAGCAGTCTTATCGCCTGCTTCATATTTAAAACCTACATGATCAAAAACAATTTCTCCATTAGTAATATTCTTTAAAGGCTTGCGTGGATTTTCAATGGCAGGCTTTTCATTGATCACATCCGCAATACGACGACCACTAGCACTAGCCATAATAAGCTGAGTTGCAATCATTGCTAAAATATTTAAACTAAATAAAATTGAATTTGAATATGAAAACATTGAAATTAATTGACCAGTTTGAAGAGTGCCACCCACAATTTCTTTAGCACCAAACCAGCAAATAGCCAAAGTTGCAATATTTAAAACTGCAGCTACAACTAAGGCATTAAGAGATAAGATTTTTTGAGCAGTTGAAAAAAGTTTATAAATAAATCCTGATGATTTTTCAAATTTTTCAATTTGTGGTTTTTCTTGAACGTAAGTTTTAACTTCGCGAATACCACGAACATTTTCACGAACAACTTGGTTCATCTTGTCATATCCCTTAAAAATTTTAGGGAAATATGGATAAACTGATTTAATAATAATTCCCAAAAGAATTACAAAAATTGGTGCAATTACTAAAAAGATAAGTGATAAACGCGGACTAATGATAACTGACATTACAATACCCACAATCAGCATCATTGGTGCTCTTACCGCAATTCTAATCAACATTTGATAAGCATTTTGAACATTAGTTACATCAGTGGTAAGACGTGTAACCAAACTTGAACTAGAAAATTTATCAATATTTTCAAATGCATAATCTTGCATATGATCGAACATATTTTTACGTAAGTTTGCAGCAAAACCAGCTCCAGCATGTGCTGAAACGTAACTTGCACTTGCACCTAAAAATAATGAAATAATTGTCAATATAAATAAAATTAGCCCCATTTTTTGAATATAAGGCATATTCCCCTTCATAATTCCTTTATCAATTAAAATACCTACCAAATAAGGTATCAGCATTTCAATAATTACTTCTCCAATAACAAATAATGGAGAAAGAATTGATAATTTTTTATACTGACGAATTGATTTACTCAATGTTTTTATCAAATAGATGCCCCTTTCTATTATTTAATTAAATATTGCATAAAAAAGAGACAAATAGACTATTAAAGTCTATTCATCCCTTTCAAAGACTTATATTTAAGAGTATACCTCTTTTAAAAAATTAGCAAGTTATTTTCTACGAGGTGTTGGCGCAAAAATTGAGCCAGTAATATTGTATTGCTTTCTAAATAAGTAACGAATACCAAAGATTACTGCTGCAATTACTAAATCAATTCCGCCTGGCAATACTACATTTATCGTGCGAAGTCCTGGTAAATTAAATAGCCAAATCCACACCATCAATATCGCAAGTAAGCCAATAATTCCTAAAATCATTCTTCCAAATGGTAATTTTTTACGTTTTCCTGCAACTGGCATAATCCAATCATTGTATTTAGTCATGAATATTCCCATCAATGCACCAGTTGAAGCTAAAGTAACAATTCCCATTTGACCATTGTCTTTAGTATTTGGAGTAAATAATGCAATCACACCAAAGATACCAATGAAGAAGACCATGTATAAAAGTGCCCCATCAACTGCACGTTGCCAAAATGGATGATCAATTTCTGCTTCTTGTTTTGGATGAAGCATTTCTTGCGCCTTAATTTTAGGTGAAGCCATATATAAACCATTTGCTGGTTGACCATGACGTTGAGCAACCACGATTTCTGGTAATAACTTATTGACTTCTTCGGCTGCTTTATCAGAACTAATTTTGCCTTGGATAATTAATTCTTTTTGAAGACGAAAAACATAATCAGAATTCTTATTTGAAAGCATGGAACGCAATTTTTCTGGAGATTCAGTTTTAATTTCGCTATCTTTTTCCTCTGCTTCAGTTTTTGCTTTTAATTTTTCTTGTTTGTTTTGATCAATATTTGCAGTCTTATCTTGTTTTTCTTCTGCCATTTTTTCTCCTAGACATTGAATCTAAATTCGATAATATCGCCATCTTCAACCACATAATCCTTACCTTCGAGACGAAGACGACCAGCTTCTTTAACTTTTTGCATGGTTTCATATTTATTCAAATCATCATATGAAACAACTTCAGCACGAATAAATCCACGTTCAAAGTCTGAGTGAATAACACCAGCTACTTGTGGTGCTTTCATTCCTTCATGGAAAGTCCAAGCACGAGTTTCTGGACCACCTGCAGTAAAGAATGTTCTAAGTCCTAAAATGTGGTAAGCTGCTTTAATCAAACGATCAAGTCCTGATTCTTCAACACCTTCCATTTCAAGGAATTCTTTTCTTTCTTCTTCATCCATTGCGGCAATTTCTTCTTCTGTTGCTGCACTGATTCCTAATGCTTCCGCATTTTCACTTTCAGCATGTTTTTTAACGATTTGGAAGTACTTATCACTTTCAGGATCAGCCATTGAGCTTTCAGCAATATTAGCTACATAAATAACTGGCTTAGAAGTTAAAAGGAATAAGCCTTTTACGATTTTTTGTTCATCTTCATTAAAGTCAATTGAACGAGCTGCATTTCCTTCTTCTAAAACTGGTTGCAACTTTTCAAGAACAGCCATTTCAGCTTTAGCATCCTTATCGCCTTGTTGAGCAATTTTCTTAACTTTATTGATACGGCGGTTAACTGCATCAAGGTCAGCAATTGCTAATTCCAGGTTAATAGTATTAATATCTTCTTCTGGATCTACTTTACCAGTAACTGAAGTAATATTGTCATCATCAAAAGCACGAACTACGTGAACAATTGCATCAGTTTGACGAATATTTTCAAGGAACTTGTTACCAAGACCTTCACCTTTAGAAGCACCTTTTACAAGACCAGCAATATCAGTAAATTCAAAAGTAGTATGAACAATCTTTTTAGCAGGAATTAATTCTTGGATTCTTGCTAAACGACTATCTGGGACTTCAACCATACCAACATTTGGTTCAATGGTTGCAAATGGATAATTGGCCATTTCAGCACCAGCTTTAGTAATTGCATTAAATAAAGTTGACTTACCAACGTTTGGTAAGCCGACGATTCCGGCAGTTAGTGACATATTTTTCCTCTTTTTCTTTAATAATTTTTACTGTAATAAGTTTGGTTTAGCAATACGATCTTTTGGAACATAATATTTCTTTTTCAAGTTTACAGGATCTGATGCTTTAGTTAAAACTTTCTTTAACTTTTTAGAAAATTCTGCCCTCGGCATCATTATCATTCTTCCGCATCCCATACACTTGATTTTAATATCTGCTCCCATGCGCATGATTTCCCAATCATTAGTTTTACAAGCATGCGGCTTTTTCATTAATACCGTATCAGCCAAATTATAGTCTTGTTTAATCATCTAAATCAACGCCTAAAATATCAAGAATTCTGTTAAGTTCTTCTTCTGAAGCAAAATCAATAGATAAATGTCCTTTACCTTTTTTAGATTCAGAAATATTTACACTTGAACCAAATTTTTCACTTAAACGACTTTCACTTGCACGAATAAAGGCAGATTTTTGAGTTGCTTTTTTGCGTGTTTTTTTAGCATTCAAAGAAGCAACAAGTGCCTCAACTTTTCTAACAGGCATTCCTTCTTTGACTACACGCTTTGCTAAAGAATCAATCTTGTCTTTATTTTTGAGCCCTAATAAAGTTCTAGCCTGTCCCATAGAAAGTTCTCCATGTTGAAGCAGACGCTTAGTTTTATTAGGCAAAGTAAGCAATCTTAAATAGTTTGCAATATAGGGGCGAGATTTGCCCATTCGTTTTGAAACTTCTTCTTGAGTAAGACCAAGATTCTTTTGAAGCATTTCATAAGCTTGCGCTTCTTCAAGTGGAGTTAAATCTTCTCGTTGCAAGTTTTCTAAAACTGCTACTTCCATCATTTCGCTTTCATCAAATTTTCTAATAATAGCTGGAACAGTTTTCTGACCAGCTAACTTTGATGCACGAAAACGACGCTCACCTGCAATGATTTCATAACCATTAATTGATTTTCGAATAATAATTGGCTGAAAGACACCATTTTCTTTAATTGAAGCAGATAGTTCTTCTAAAGACTTATCATCAAAAGTCTTTCTTGGTTGATAAGGATTAGGGCGAATTTCATCCAATAAAATTTCATGAACTTCCTCTGCTTCCGGCTTAGGAGATGTATCTTCAAATAAAGCTTCAATACCTCGTCCTAAACCACCTTTTTTTCTTGGTTCACTACTTTTTGAGTCTCTTGCCATGTGCTTTTAACACCTCTTTTGCTAAATCATCATAAACCTTAGCACCACGAGATTTTGGTGCATATTCAGTAATTGGCTGCCCATAACTTGGAGCTTCCGCAAGTTTAGTAATTCGAGGAATAATTGTTTTATAAACTTTTTTATTAAAATATCCTTGAACTTCTTTTACTACTTCAGCTCCTAAGTTAGTTCTAGCATCCAACATTGTAAGTAAAACTCCTTCAACACCTAAATCTTTATTGAAGTGTTTTTGCACAAGTCTAATCGTATTAAGAAGCTGGCTTAATCCTTCCAAAGCATAGTACTCACTTTGAACTGGAATCAAGATTGAATTTGATGCTGTGAAAGCATTTATTGATAATTGGCCAAGTGAGGGCGGACAATCAATAAAAATAAAATCATAATCATGACTTACTGCATCAAGAGCTGATTTTAAACGAGTTTCACGAGCCATCATGCTAATAAGTTCAGTTTCAGCACCTGATAAGTTAATAGTAGCAGGAACTATATCCAGCTTTGGTGTAGAAGTATGATGAATAGTATCTTGTAAAGGGATTTCATCAATTAAAACGTTGTAAATGTCCTGGTCAATTTCTGATTTTTCAATTCCTAAACCAGAAGTCGCATTTCCTTGTGGATCAATATCCACAATTAAAACACGATAACCACGGTCGGCAATTGAGGCTGCTAAATCAATAGTGGTTGTGGTTTTACCAACGCCACCTTTTTGATTGGCAACCGAAATTACATTTACCATATTTTTCATGCTGCCCTCCTATTTTCTCTTCAGTTCAATAGTTATCTTGTAATTATTAGGGTCGTTATTTTCAGTAACTTTAACATCAATTCCTGATTCTTCAGCAAGCTTAACAGCACGTTTAATCGTATTGATTTGAACTTTAAGATCCTTAGGCATCTTAGTCATTGCACGAGTGTTAGATTCTTTTTTAGTTGGAGCAGCCTTTGTCTTAGAAGCAGTAGTCTTTTTAGCTTTTTCATCTTTAACTTTAGCTTTCTTAACTTCTGGCTTTGGATTGAAATATCCTTCTACATCAGCAGTAATAGCTTCTGTTTCGGTAACATTCAACTTTTTATTGATTATCTCATCTAAAACTCTTGCTTGATCTTTTTCATCAAGACTTACTAAAGCACGACCATGACGAGCAGAAATCTTACCAGCAACTAAAGCATCTTTAACTTTTTGACTTAATTTTAAAAGACGCAATTTATTAGCAACATAAGATTGTGATTTACCCATATCTTTTGCAAGGGAAGTTTGAGTTAAGTCATTAAGTTCCATTAAACTCTTATATGCTTCAGCTTCATCAATTGGATTCAAGTTTTCTCTTTGTAAGTTTTCAATTACTGCAAGAGAAGCTGCCTTGTCATCATCCATATTATTAACAATTGCAGGAATTTTATCCCAACCTAAACTCTTAACAGCACGAAAACGACGCTCTCCAGCAATAATTTCATAACCATCACCATCTTCACGTACAATGATTGGTTGAAGTAATCCTTCTTCATTAATAGTTTGAGCTAATTCTTGAATAGACTCATCACTGAAAGTGTGACGAGGCTGATAACGATTAGGGGTAATTTTATCTAATTCTAAATCTTTAATTTGCTTGTTCTTTGGAACTTCATCACGATGTCCAAATGAAAATAATGCCATTTATAACTCCTCCTAGTTTATACTATTGGTTTACGGCGGGGGGTCCCTGCTTGTCTTGGATACTTTTTAGGTGTAGCTTTGATCTTTTCAACTAAAACTAAAGTACGCTCTTCTTCACTTTCAGGTAAAGTAAACTCTACATCTTTAATAAGCTTTCCACCTAAAACATTCAAAGCTTTTTGACTATCTTCAAGTTCACCTGTTGCCTTAGGTCCTTTAAGAGCTATGAAATAGCCGCCCTTTTTTACAAGAGGTATACAATATTCACTTAAAACAGTCATATTAGCAACTGCACGTGCTGTTACTAAATCAAATGCTTCGCGGTATTTTGGATTTTGTCCAACATCTTCTGCTCGACCATGAACTAACTCCACATTTGTTAAATTCAGCTTTTGGATTAAACTTTCTAAAAACTTCAATCTCTTAGCAAGTGAATCGACAATGGTGACCTTAAGGCTTGGCATCAATATCTTAAGTGGAATTGAAGGAAAGCCAGCCCCTGCACCAACATCGCAAAGAGTTAGTCCATCTTTGAAAACTTCACCAAAAGTAAAAAGTGGCGTTACACTATCAAAGAAATGTTTAAGATATACTTCATGTTCTTCTGTAATTCTAGTTAGATTGACAACCTTATTAGTTTCAATTAATTCTTTAAAATATATCTTAAATTGTTCTTCTTGCTCTTTAGTTATTTTTAAATTATGTTTTGATAATTCTTGTACAAATTGTTGAGGATCCATTTTTCACCTGTGAAACGGTGTTTCACACTCCTTAAATTTAACGCTATTATTGGCTTTCTGTAAAGCCAAACTCAACATTTATTATCTATTATTTTTATTCACTCGTCAAAATTAAAATGAGGTATAATCTTTCAAAAGGAGAAAAAATCTATGATTGTTACACTTATTGTTTTGCTATATCTTGCCTGGGAAACCTACAATGGGTATAAGACAGGCTTTACTCGTTACATCATCAACCTAATATTTGCGGCACTTGTATTTATGATTGCAATTTTCTTCCAAAATCCACTAGGAAACTGGATGTACTCACAATTTACAGGACATCAAATTCAAACAAATCTAACTTTAGAAACTAATTTAATGCTTTTTAGATTTGCGGCATTTTTTATTATCTTGTTCCTTGGAAGACAAGTTGTACAAATTTTTAAATCATGGATTCCTAGCAAAAATCCAAATGCTACAAATGTAGGAAGTGTCTTAGATAGTGTACTTGGGGCTTTTGCTTCATTTATTGCAACTTATTTCTTTATCTATGTTTTGCTTTCGATGCTTAATGCAATTCAAAATCCATGGTTCATGCAACAAACAGTTGATTCACCGATTTTAAAATTTATCATTTATAATACTCCCGGTCTTTCCAATGGAATGTTTAATAGTATCTTTAGTATTGGTAAGACTGTGGGATAAAAAAAGATTGGCTTTTTTTGAACCAATCTTTTTTTATTATTTCAATCTTCATTAAAATTCAAAAAGTAAAATATTTTTTGAACGATTTTCTAAATTACCATCTTTTTTAATTTGATTAAGAGATAGCATTACTAGTTTTCTTTGATTAGCTGGTAATTTCTTAGCAGCTTTAAGAGCTAAATTGAAATCCTTTTTATTTTTAGCATTCTTTAAACTACTGGAATCTCTATCAATAATTCTTTTAAGTGGCTTCATTACATTTTTCATGGCTTTAGTATTAGCAAAATAATAACTTAAACCACTGCGAGTAGTCCAGCCACTATATTTTTTATCTTTAGAAGCTACAAAATACTGAGGTGCACCAAAAATCGCTGCCTTTTTAGCTGTAGCCATCTTTTCAATTCTGAATTTAATATTTTTTATCTTTTTCCAGTTAATTGTCTTGGCCTTAAATGGTTCAGATGTCTTTAATCCATGCTTATAATTTGCTTTACCAACATAAATCTTGCCAGATGGATCTTTCACATTTAAAACATAGCCTTGTTTGGTAAGATTTTTATTTGATGTGATTTTTTCAACTGTTGAGTCTTTTATAGTTGTTGCTTCAGCTTGTTTAGGAGTTGTTGACAAAAAAGCTACTGAACCAGCCGTTAAAACTGTTATGAGTAATAATTTCTTAAACTTCATTTTGCTTCCCTTAAATCATTAAACTATAAACCTTACAACTTACACATATGTATTACCAAATATAAGATAAAGTTTCAATTAATATATGAAATAAATAAAAATAGTGTATAGTTTTTTTACTACACACTATTTTTTACTTACCAAAATTATCATACACAACTCTTTCATCATTATAGACAAAAATTGCGCCAATTCTATCTGGATCATCACTCCAGCCTTTGATAGGCTTGCCTGCAAAAAACAGACGTTTACATTCAATTTCTGCTTCTACTGAAGTTTTTGTAAAAGTAGTAACTCCTGCTAAGTCAGTCTGAACAGGATAGCCAGTTCTTGGATCAATCAAGTGGTGATATTTTTTACCATCAACAACTAAATATCTCTCATAAGTACCACTAGTTACTGCAGAACACTCTGGAACCATCACAGAAGTAATATTGTCGCCACGTGGTTCTTTGGGATCTTGAATACCAATTGCCCATTGACCACCTACACGTTTAGGACTGTCTCCTACAAGCAAAATATTGCCACCTAAATTAATGATTCCAGAATTAATTCCGTAAGCATGCCAGAGGTCTTTTACGCGGTCTGCAATCCAACCTTTAGCAATTCCGCCAAGATCTAATTCCATCCCTTTTTGAAGCAAAAATACGCTTTGATTTACATCATCAAGTTTTACATTGTATGGATCTGTCAAAAGCATTTTTTGTTCAATTTCGCTCTTAGCAGGAACATGCGCCCCTTTAAAGCCAATATGCCATAACTTCACTACTGGTCCGATGAGTGCATTAAAACCAAAGCGTTCTCGACTTTTTTCAATTGCTAATTTAACCAAATCATAAGCACCTTTGGAGATTTGCACTGCATGGTCTCCTGCAGCATGATTAATATCCATAATTTCTGATTGATCACGATTAACTGTTAAAACATCTTCATAGTGATCAATTAATTCAAAGGACTTTTGAATTGCATAATCATCAGTTGTGCCAAAAGTTTGTAAAGTAATTGAAGTACCTAATGCATGATGATGCCCGATAGTTTGCTCTAAGGCTAAATCTTTAATAAATTTTTCTTCCATTTTTTATTGCTTTTCTAAATAAATATCACATAGTGCTTCTTTTAATTCAGGAGTTACACCTAGTTGATTTTTCATAAACTTGTCCATTCCACCAAATTCTTTTTCGATAGTAATAAGCGAAGTATCTAAAAATGCATCACTCACTGATCCCAAAGTTCGCATATTAGAACGGAAAGTTAAATTTTCACCGTTTTCTTTAAATTTTGCATCCCTTTTAGCTCGATAATTATTAAGCATTACATTTGAATACAAATAATCTTGCCGAATGACTTCCATATCAACTCCTAAAAGATAAAGAATCATAACAGTTACAAGACCTGTCCTATCTTTTCCTTCAGAACAATGATAAAGCACAGCTCCATTAGGAGTATTTGCCAAAGTTTCTAAAATTTTCTTCATCGCATTTTGAGCATGTTCTTTATAAATGTGACCATGGTATCTTTCACACATCATCTTAAAGCCAGCATATTGATCTTGACGATATTTTGCAAAAGTTTTTTCAATATTTCCTTTGCCACCCTTAGTGTTATCAATTTCAGACAAAGGAATAGATAAATGTTCTACACCTTCAATTTTATCATCGGGGCAGTTTTCTCGTTCTTGTTTAGAACGCAAGTCAATTATCTTCTTTAAGCCATATTCTTGTAAAAACTTTTTATCATGTTCAGATAAATTATTTACCTTACCAGTTCTCAAAAGTTTGTGCATTTTTATTTTTCTTCCGTTATTCCCCACATATCCTCCTAAATCACGTGGATTTCTAACGGTTTTAAGCGGTAAAATATTAACTTCCATCCACTTCACTTCCCTTCTTTAAAACTTTCAAAAAATGAAAAAGTCTGAGACATAATTCTCAGACTTTATTTTACAACCTTTGCCAAAAATGTAGCAAAATTTTTATTTATTGGCTTGTTCAACAAACTTAAAGAAGTTACTCATTACTCCATCTAATTGTTCAATATAGTTTGGATTTACTAAATCGCCAGTTTCTTTATCAAAGTTATTTGCGGCGCCACCAATTAAAATTTCATTGCCTGGCAAAACATTAGCACTCATATCTGGTGAAAGTAAAATTTCACGAGCATCTTCTTGTGCACGACTTGCACCTTGAATACCATAAGAAGTACCAACAACAGCTGCTGGCTTCATTTTCATAACATTAGGACCAGCATGTGAACCAAGCCACTCTAAAGCACTCTTAAGTGAAGCTGGAATAGCATGATCATATTCTGGAGTAGTTAAGATAATACCATCTGCCATTTTAATATCTTCAATCCATGCCTTAGTAGCTTCATCGGGTTCATCAGTACGGCAAAATGGCTTTATATCATCAATTTCTCTAACAATGATTTCTGCTTTATCGCCATAACGCTTAGCAATATATTTTGCCAAAAAGCGATTATATGAAAATGGTGCATTTGTACCAACAATAGCTAATAATTTCATATTCTATCCCTTTCTACTTAGTAAGCTGGGTATACCAAGCATCAACTTCATCAAAGAAATGACCCAAGAACTTAATAGTACCTTCATCTACTAAGTTACCTTCTTCATCGAATTGCTTAGGCGCATTGCCCATCATAAATTCATCGCCATTGAATACATGAGCACTGAAGCCAGGAGCTGCTAAAATATTCTTCAAACGAGTTTGTGAACGACTACCACCTTGAGGCATTGGTGAAGTTGAAACAATTACTACTGGTTTATCATGGAATGGATGAATTGAGCTAGATAACCATTCAAGTGCACTCTTCAAACTACTTGTCACTGAGTGTTGTTGTTCTGGAGATGCTACTAAAATAAGATCTGCATCTTCAACTTGCTTTCCAAGAGATAATACTTCATCAGGTGCATCTACACCTTCTTTATACATTGGCAAGCCCTTTACAGTAGCTAATTCAAATTCATATCTGCCAGCAAAATGCTTAATAATATACTTAAGAAGTGCTTCATTATATGAGCCTTCAGCATTTGAACCTGATAATGCGAGGATTTTCACTAAAAAAACCACCTTTCGAAAACTAATTCCTAATCTTTATTATAACTTAACTAAACAAAAAAGCACTCCTTAAATAGGAAGCGCTTTTTATTAAATTGAAAGCATAATGATTCAAATTGCTCAGAAAGATTGATTTCTAGAGAAGATTATACTTCATAAATGAATATATCCCTGAACAATAAAAATCATTGCAATACTTCCAATTGCTACAATACCACTGGCTACAAATTTTTCTTTATTTGTTAATTTTCCAGGAGATGCTAAATATAATGGAATACCTAAGCCAAATAGTATTGTACTTGCAAATACATACTCAATCCCTGCAGCAATTAGCATATAAATTGTATATATTACAGCTAAACTCGCAAACAATTTAAACCAATAATCTTTCTTTTGATGATAGGCAACTTTTGCTCCATACATTGCAGATAATAAATATGATACTAATGTCATTGAAGCTGCTAAAGTATAGGCAACTGTATAAGCACTTTGAAGTTGGGGGAGTAATAAAAGCAATAAAAAGAATTGCATAATCAAAGTGTAAACGAGTAAAGCATAACTTGGTACTTTATGTTTATTTAGTTTTTTGAATTTTTTAGGCAAATTATTGTCGATACTTGTAACATAAGCTATTTCTGGTCCAATTATAAACCAACTTAATAAGGCCCCTAATAAAGAAATTAACAAACCTATTTTTATAATTAAGCTACCTAAATATGCAAACCGATTTTGTTTAAACACAGTTACTAAAGGCACAAGAGAGTGTGATAATTCTTTAGGTGTTGCAATTCCCATAGGAAAAATAGATACAAGCATATATAAGATTAAAACTATTAAGAAACTTACAACTGTAGCAATCCCTACATCATTAGGTTTTTTTGCCCTGCGAGACATTGTCACAGCTGCTTCAATTCCTACAAAGCACCAAACAATTGTACTCATAGCATCATTAATTTGAGTTCCTAGAGAAGAAAAATGATGATTTACTATTAATACACTTGTCCAGTTTGGCACATTAAGTTTATTAAAATCAAAAGTGAATATTCCGATTATAATTACTAAAAATAAAGGAATTATTTTCAAAATAGTCACTACAGCATTTAAAATACTTGCTTCTTGAGTACCAAGCCATGCTATTAGTGTATATATCCATAAAATTGCTGAGCCTCCGATAAAACACCATAAAGATGATAATGCATGGGGACCAAGCATACTATTTAAAGCTTTGAAAAATAAAGTAATGAAGGCGATATTTCCAAAAATGGAACCCAACCAATAACCCCAAAATGAGTTAAAACCCATATAATTCCCAAAACCAGCTTTGGAATAAGTATATATTCCTCCTGTTAGCTCTGGTTTAAGAACTGATAATTTATAAAAAACTAGTACTAACATTAAAATTCCAAATCCACCAATTACCCAAGCAATTAGTGAGGCTAGTGGATTAGCCTTCATAATTAAATCAGTCGGACTATTAAATATGCCACCACCAATTATCGTACCTACAATTAGAGCAATTAAGAGGAATATATTTAGTTTCTTCTCCTTCACTATTTTCCACTCTCTTTTCAACTTCAAATTGTTTTTTGCAGATTAATTAATTACAATAACTCCGCTAATCAACAAACTAATTGCCACTACACTTAAAAGTAAAATTAAAACAATAGTCCATTTTTCGCCTGCTGATAATTTCCTATTGTTTTCTTTGCAAGCTAAGTAATAAATGTAAAAGCCTGGAATAAAACTAATTGATACTAATAGTACTTCTTGCCAACCAGCTAATACCATACATGCCAACATGAAGCCTGCAGAAAGTAACCCTATAGTAAATTGCCACCATTCTTTAGAGCGAGCACTATATTTCATTTGATATAAACCAACAAATAAGTAAGAAAATAGAATGGCTGCACTACATAGGCTATAAGCAAATTCATATGCTTCTTGAGTAAACAAAAGTGAGAAAAGAAAAATAGTTTGCAAAACGGCAGTAATCATCAAGGAAGCAGTAGGTGCCTTCTTTGAATTTAGTTTTCCCCATAGCTTTGGCATTGACTTATCATTAGCAATCAACATAGTAGTTTCTGCTGGAAGCATTGTCCAAGAAAGCCATGAAACTAATGTTGAGATAATCAATCCAACATTAATTAAGACAGCTCCCCAAGTTCCTACAGTTGCCTGAAGAACTTGTCCAATAGCTGGTTGACCCATGCTTGCTAATTGTGCTCGAGTTAAAGTACCGTATGGTAATATTGAAATTAACACGTAAATAATAACTAAAATAGCAAATCCAATTAAAGATGCTTGGCGTGCATCTCTTTGAGATTTTGCTCTGCTAGCCATAACTGAAGCACCTTCTACACCAATGAATACCCAAATCAAAGTCATCAAAGTTCCCTTAATTTGTTCTCCAAATGATCCAGTTACAGTTCCTTTCGAAGCATTATTTGCTACTCTACCCCAAAAATCTGCAGTAAAGAGACCAGCTTTAAAACTTACAAACATAATACAAATAAATATCAATAATGGTAAAACTTTGCAAATTGTCCCAATCATATTAATGAAAGAAGCACTTTCTACACCATTATTTACCAAAATCGTCAACAGCCAGCAAAAAATAGCTGCTACTATAATTGATGGTAAATTCTGACCACCCTTAAAAGTTGGAATGAACATTCCAAGAGCACTCATTAACATTGTGGCAAATGCAATATTGCCTAGCCATGCTGACAGCCAATAAGACCATCCAGAAATAAACTCACCCAAATGACCAAATCCAGCTCCAGCATAAGAAAAGATACCTGACTCTAAATCTGGTCTTTTTTCTGACAAATTATTAAGTGATAATACTAAAAATAAAAATCCTAATCCAACAAAGATCCAAGAAAGTATAGCTGGACCTGGAGCGGCTGCTTGAGCTACATCTTTGGTAATACCAAAGATTCCAGTTCCGATACATGAACTTACAATTAAAGCAATTAGTTCACCTTTACCAATACCCTTTTTATTTTTAACAGTGGGTTCTTCGTTAGATACAGCTTGTCCTGTTTCATCCATGATTGTATCCTTTCATAAATTGAATAAATCTTTTAAATAAAAAGGAGCAAATTTATCCGATAATATCTATTTGGATAAATTTGCTGCCATTTTATATATCTCCTAAATTAAATATCTTCACGAACTATTGGACATGACATACAACGAGGGCCGCCACGACCACGTGATAATTCACTTGAAGAAACTTCATTAACCGTAATTCCATGCTTACGCAATACTTCATTTGATACATAGTTACGATCATATGTAACTACGACTCCTGGAGCAATAGCCAAAGTATTCGAACCATCATTCCATTGCTCACGTGCAGCAATGACAGGGTCTCCACCACCAGTTGGAATAAGATCAATTTCAGATTTATTAAGAGCTTTCTTAAGAATATTTACTAAGTTGGTCTCATGTTCAATACTAATTTCACCATTTTCAGCAGGATGTAAAATATAAGCATCGATACTGCCATCATTCTTTAAGATTTCTGGGTGAACAGTAAATTGATCATAATTAATCATTGTAAATACTGTATCAAGGTGCATCATAGCGTGATTATGCGGAATATGAATTGCAATTACAGTATCATAATTTGATTTTTCAAATAAGCTGTGAGCTAATTCGGTAATTGCTTTTGCAGTAGTACGTTGTGAAATACCAATTGCTAATACGTGGTCATTAAGGACAAGTTCGTCGCCACCTTCAATATGGCCTTCTGGGTAACGATTACGCCATACTTCAACACTCTTATCAGCAAAACGTTCATTATGCTTAATAATATATTCTGTAAATAATGATTCACGCTGACGAGCTTTAAATGTCATACGGTTAATAGTAATACCATTACCAATACATGCTTGTTGGTCACGAGTAAAGTAAGCGTTTGGCATTGGATCCATGTAGAATGGATAGTCTTGATCTTCAGCTAATTCTGCTAAAGTCTTAAATTTAGTCTTAATCTTATCTTTACGAACACCAGCAATAATTTCATTGACCATTTCCTTAGTATTGAAGCTAAGTAGATATTCTTTTAGCCCATCACGAATTGGTCCATCAGCATAGCCAGATTCTGCGATAATCTTATCAAGAAATTCGCTCTTGATATTGTCATCTCTTAAAGCATCTGCTAATAAATCTTCAAGATATAAAACTTCTGCTCCATTCTTTTTAAGAGTTTGAGCAAATTCATCATGTTCTTTTTGAGCAATTGGCAAATATGGAATATCGTCAACTAACATTCTGTGCAAAATTTCAGGATAGACATTTTCAATTTCTCTACCTGGTCTATGCAACATAACTACTTTTAATTTTCCGATTTCAGATGTTACATGAATTGGATCAGTCATAAAACATACCTCCTTTTTATAATTTTTAATAATTTATCTAGTTAGAAATTACCGTGCCAACTTTACCTGCCAAAGCATCATCTAATCCATCAAGAGAAGTGATTAATGCTTCATGACCTGGATGATTTTTGACAAATGTTAAGCAAGCTTTAACTTTAGGTAACATACTACCTGCAGCAAATTGACCTTCTTCAATCAACTTTTCAGCTTCTTGAATATTCAATGTCTTTATGGCTTTTTGATCAGGCTTACCATAGTTAATAAATACATGATCAACAGCTGTTAAAATGATTAACTTATCAGCATTTAATTTATCTGCTAATAACGCACTAGCTTGATCCTTATCAATTACAGCAGGAACTCCTTGTAAACCTTCATCGGTCATTACAACAGGAACTCCTCCACCTCCACCTGCAATTACTAAGTTTCCAGCATTTACTAAAGTTTTAATACTTTCTAACTCCATAATTTTTTTAGGCATTGGAGATGGAACTACCTGTCGATAACCTCTACCAGCATCTTCGACAAAAGTATATCCTTTATCTTTAGCAATCTTTTCAGCCTCTTCTTTTGAATAGAATCTGCCTACTGGTTTTGAAGGTTTTTCAAAAGCTTGATCCTTTGGATCTACAGCAATTTGAGTAATAATAGTTGCAACATTTTTGTTAATCCATTGCTTGTGAAGTTCATTTTCAAGACTTTGTTGTAAATGATAACCAATGTAGCCCTGACTCATAGCTCCACATTCTGGAAATGGAAATTCAGCTGTCTTGCCGTGTTCAGCTGCATAATTCATACCTAAGTTGATTTCACCAACTTGTGGCCCATTTCCGTGACTTACAACAACTTGATTACCTTGAGCAATTAAACCAATTAAAGAAGATGCTGTATTTTTAACTAACTTCAATTGCTCTTGAGGAGATTTACCTAAAGCATTGCCACCTAAGGCAACAACAATCCTTTCCATTGGAAATCCTCCTAGCCTTGTTCACCAAGTGTTGCAACCATAACTGCCTTAATTGTGTGCATACGATTTTCAGCTTCACGGAACACTACAGAATGATTACTTTCAAATACTTCATCAGTTACTTCCATTTCCTTAATTCCAAATTTTTCATAAATTTGTTTGCCAACTTCTGTGTCTAAGTTATGGAATGCTGGTAAGCAGTGTTCAAAAATAACATTTGGATTTCCGGTAGCTTTTAAAACGTCCATAGTTACTTGATATGGTTTCAAGAGATTAATTCTCTTTTCCCAAATTTCATCAGGTTCACCCATTGAAACCCAAACGTCAGCGTAAATTACATCCATGCCTTTAACGCCTTCGTCAATATCATTAGTAACTACAATCTTTGCACCAGTTTTAGCTGCAATTGCATTAGCCTTATCCAAGGTTTCTTTTGATGGCTCTAATTCTTTAGGAGTTACTACATGGTATTCCATACCCATTACTGCTGCACCTAGCATTAAAGCGTTTGAAACGTTATCACGTCCATCACCAACAAAAGCAAATTTAATTTCTTGGTATGGTTTCTTTAACACTTCATGTGCTGTTAAGAAGTCTGCAAGAACTTGTGTTGGGTGATCTTCATCAGTTAAACCATTCCAAACTGGAACACCTGAATACTTAGCTAAAATTTCAACATTTTTTTGTGAAAATCCACGGTATTCAATACCATCAAACATTCCACCAAGTACACGTGCTGTATCCTTAACAGATTCCTTCTTACCAATATGAGAACCACTTGGTCCTAAGTAAGTTACATGGGCACCTTCATCTTTTGCACCTACTTCAAATGAACAACGAGTACGAGTTGAACTCTTTTCAAAAATTAAAGCAATATTCTTACCTTTAAGATTTTGTCGCTCAGTACCTGCATACTTAGCTTTCTTCAAGTCTTCTGCTAAGTTAAGCATGTATTCAACTTCTCTAGTATTGAAATCTGCTAAAGTTAAAAAACTCCGATTACGTAAATTAAAAGCCATCAGTTTTTTCCTCCTGAATAATATATTTTTTGTTGCAACTTTTATGTTGTTTATAAAGTTCTAAATATCAAAAGCTTTAGACAGCGCTTTCATTTCGCTGCAATACTAATAATAGATACTGTCTTCACTATTCCTCACTTATCATCAAGAAATTTCAAAAAATATAATATAGTAATTTATATTTATATAAATTGAGGTAAATTTTATTCATAATAATTAATCGTGAAAATAATGATATACTAACAAAGAAAGCGCATTATCCAATGTTAATAAATTGGAATTTTTTCGTAAAAATAAAAAAAGCTGCTTCAAAAAGCTTCAAACTTTTTCAAGCAACTTCAAAAGGGGTATAAAATGAATTTTTATATTGTTGGTAAACAACAAAGTACAATAAATTACTTACGTGACATTATTGAAAGAGATTTTAATAATACAATTGTTGGAACTACTTCTGATCCTCAAGAAGCATTTTATGATGTAATGCGATTGAGCGTTGATATTATGTTTATTGATCTTAATCTAAATCGTAAAAACGGAATTGAATTAATTCAACAAATCCAACAAAACCATCATTATCCGCATTTCATTTTGCTTTCTTCTCAACCTACTGATGAAGAAATTACAAAAGCATATGAGAATGGAATCGACTTTTTAATTCGTAAACCAATAAATAAGGCAGAGGCAAAATCTATTGTAAAAATGGCTGCTCAAAATATTAAAATGTCAAACCGAATTATAAAAGTTTTGGACTTAGTAAGTGGCGCAGAAACAAATGCAAATACTATTATTGTAAGTAACAAGACAAAAAAGAAAGAAAACTCTTACGCAATTCTGCGATTCCTAGGCATAAACGGGGGGGTATAGGATACATGGATATTATTTCCATAATTAATGCTCTCATTGAACGTGAAATTCCATATGAATCTTTGTGTATAGAAGACCTTTTTAGATGTAATAAACAAGAAAAAAAGATAATTTTGCAAAGAGTTCGACGAGAAATCAAGGAAAGTTTGACTAATCTTGCTTATATGTGTATTGATTATCCCGAAGATGACATTGTTTTAGAATACGCAAACAATATTTTTGGCTATAGCAATGTACATACTGAAATTCAATATTTACATAATAAAACTTCAAATCACGGGCAAGTATCATTAAGGCAATTTTTTAATGGAATTGTTTATCAAAACGTAAAGTAATTTCTAACAACACAAAAAAGCACTTCCCTAAATTAGGAAGTGCTTTTTCTTAGACTGAAAGCACAGTGATTCAGATTGACTTAGGCTAATTGATCCTTAAGTGATGCATCTTCGCCAGAAGCAAACATTGGGTTTTCTTGAGTTTCGCTGAGACGATCGTTAAGCATTGCATCGTGAATTTGTGCATTAAGTACATTAACAATTTGATTTTGGTTAAAAGTAGCAATCTTGTTAACTACTAAAGCAGCCATACCAGTAGTAGAAATCCAGTTAGCAATTACAATATCACGAACTCTTTCATCATCGTAATTAGTATTGCTGTATTGTTCTTTGAACTTTTCAGTTCCAAGTTCCATCAAAGTATCAGAAATAACTTTGCTACCAAACTTACCGTCTACAAACATTGCGCGGAATAAGTTTACATGCTTTTCTGCAAAATCAATGTATGATAAGTCTAAATCAATTAAAGCATCACCTGTAAACTTTTGTTGTAAAGTCTTAGTTTTCAAGTCATTTGAAATTCTTGCAAGTACTTGTTCACGCAAGTCATTCATATTACTAAATTCAAGATACAAAGGTTGGGTTGAAAAGTGTCCAGTCTTTGCGATGCTACGAGCAGTTAAACCTTCAATACCATCTTTAACTGCCATCTTATAAGCAACATCTAAAATTTTATCTCTACTAATTTCTTTCTTTCTTGCCATTTTAAACACCTCAATCAGAATTACTCAGCTGTGCTTTTCAGTTACAGTCGTTATTTTTCTCTTCACAACTATAATAACGCTATAAAATAACAAATGCAAGTGTTAAATGACAAATGTTTTTTTATTTTTATAATCTTGAAAACAGTGATGTGCTGGCACCACCAGTAAATTGGTCATAGTTAGAGTTAACCATTTCAATAACTTCTTGCTTATCTAATCCTTGAGATGCACAATAAGCAAAGAGCGCTGCAGACAGTATGTAACCGCGTTCACGAGAATCAGTAAGATTATCTGAAAACTTCATATTAATTGCTTGATCCTTATAATCTGTCTCGAGCTTAATTGACTTATTTTCAATTTCTTCATTCATAATAAAACCTCTATTTTTTCAAAAAATATTTTTCAAGTTATAATAATTATAATTCAAATTAGCAGAAAGTGTGAAAATCTATGGAAACAAAAGTTGGTCGTTCATCATGTACTTCAATTTTAATAGGTAAAAAAGCCTCTCTCTCTGGCAGTGTAATGATTGGACGTAATGAAGACGCTAAAACTGCATGGCCAAAACACTTGGCATTCAATAAACATGAAATAATTCAAGAAAATCATTTTAAGTCAAAAGATAACAAGTTTGAAATAAATCTTCCAAATGAAAAATTTGCTTATTCTTCAACTCCTGAATGGACTGATAAATACGGCGTATTTGAAGAAGATGGAATAAACGAGCATCATGTAGCAATGAGTGCAACTGAAAGTGCCTATGCAAATGACAGAGTTCAAGCTGCTGACCCCTTTGACACTGAAAAAGGAATTCTTGAAGAAGCCATGGTAACTGTAGTATTGCCTTACATAAAAACAGCTCGCGAAGGTGTGGCGCGTTTAGGCGATATTGTAGAAAAATATGGAGCTGCTGAAGCTGATGGAATTTTATTCGCTGATTCTAATGAAGCTTGGTATATGGAAATCGGCTCTGGTCACCATTGGGTAGCTGAGCGTATTCCTGATGATTCATATGCTGTAGTTGCAAATCAACTAGCAATCCAAGAAATTGACTTCGACAGTGATAATTTTATGTATTCTAAAGGTATTCGTGATTTTGTTTACAATAACAAATTATGGCCTGAAAATATTCCATTTAACTTCCGTGAAATTTTTGGTACTCACGATGATAGTGATTTACACTATAATACACCTCGGGTTTGGATTGGACAAAAATTACTTACTCCTTCAGTAGTACAAAATCCACAAAGTTTTGATTTGCCATTTACAAGAAAACCTGATCACCCGTTATCAGCTCAAGATGCGCAAAGTGTGTTAAGCAATCACTATCAAAATACTCCATATGATTTAACTAATCAAAAGAATAAAGATAATGCTACCTTTAGACCTATTTCAGTAGCTACTACTCAAGAGTCTCATTTACTTGAATTAAATGGTGAAAAAATGATTCACTGGCTAGCAATGGGAGTAGCTTCTCAAAGTGTCTACATTCCATTTTATCCACAAGGCACAAAAGTTCCTACAATGTATAAATATGGAAAAGAAACCTATAGTCAAAATTCAGCTTATTGGGTATTCAAACTTGCAAGTACTTTAGTTGATCGTGACTGGAGTAAATATGGAACTGACTTAGCCAATGCACAAAGTGAAGCTAATCAAAAAGTTAACAGAATCCGTTACGAATTCGATCAAAAATTAGCTAAAGAAACTGATGATAAACAAAGAATCAATTTAGTTAATGAAGCAAATAATAAAATGGCAAAAACTGCACTAGATATTTTCCGTGAATTAAATGCTAAATTAATTACAAAACAAACAGCAGATTCACCTCTTCGCTTCCAAATGGATCCTAATTTATAATAAACAAATAACCTACTTCGCAATTGAAGTAGGTTATTTTCATACACATGATACTATTATCTCTTCTTACTCATTTTACCATCCATCATTTCATAAATATGGTCGGCATATTTTTCAAGACGAGGGTCATGAGTAACAAGGATAATTGCTTTATTACGTTCTTTGGCTAACTTTTTAAATAATTTTCCAACTTCTTCTACGTTCTTCGTATCAAGAGACGCAGTTGGTTCATCTGCCAAGAGAATATCAGGGTTAGCATACAAAGCTCTAGCAATTGCGACACGTTGCTGCTGACCACCAGATAATTCATTAGGATATTTTTTAACCAATTTTTCTATACCTAAATCCTTAAACAATTTATCTAAGTCTTCTTTAGATAAGTTGTTTTGTTTTTTAACTTTATCAACTAAAACAAATTGTTCATGAACATTTAAAAATGGTACCAAGTTATAAGCTTGTAAGACAAAACCAATCTTATTCAATCGCAAATAATTACTTTGCTTAGCAGAAAACTTTGTAATATCTTTACCATCAATTAAAACTGCTCCAGAAGTAGGTTTTTGAAGTGAGCCAGCAATTGTTAAGAATGTACTTTTTCCAGCTCCACTTGGTCCCATGATTAAGACTACTTCACCTTTATTAGCTTGAAAGTTGACATCTTTTAACGCTTCTACGCGTGCAATTCCTTTTCCATAAAATTTATTAACATCTTTTAATTCAATGACTGCCATAATTATTCACCAATCGCTTTCGCAGGGTCTACTTTAAGAATTGATCTTACTGGAATCAAACTACCAATAATTCCCATCAAAAGCATCCCAATACTTCCAGCAAACATAATTGCAGGAGTAAATTTCATTGGAACACTTGCTGGTAAGAATAATGCTGTAATCCACATCATAATAAGAGCAATTACTACTCCTACCACTACTAAAATAATTGATTGACTAACTGTAGCTCCCACAAGAGTCTTAGATGGGATTCCTTGAGCACGCATTACTGCAAAATTGTGCATCTTTTGCATAGTCAAAATATACAAAAATACTGCAATAATAATTAATGAAATAACAAACAAAAATCCAATCATTAATTCAAAAGTCATATTTTGAGCAGTGTAGCCAGGTAATTTATCAATTACGGTTGCAACATTATAAGTTTTTGCATTTTTATGGTTAAACTTATAATTTGGATTTTGTGAAATAATCGCTGAAACTTTTACATTGTTCATTCCCTGACGAAGTGACTTCCAAGTAGATAAACTACCATAAACAATAGGAGCAATATTTATTTTGGCATTTTTTACAAAACCTACAATCTTAAATTTTTTATCAGAATCATTTAGTTTAATTTTATCGCCTAATTTGTACCCTTTATCTTGAAAAGCCTTATCTACTGTTACTTCATTACTATTTTTAGCTTTTCTTCCTGAAAGTAAACTTTGTCCTTTATAAATAAATTGGGACTTCTCAATTCCTAAAAATTGTGCTGAAATTGAAGCTTCATCTTTAGCCTTAACCACCACTGGTGTTAAGCCAAGATAAGCTTCTTTTTTACCCATTTTTGCTCCTTTTAAATCCTCTGAAGTTAAAATGGATTGAGACAAGCTTATGTTGGCATTTTTATTTAAAACAACTTGCTTTGTATCCCAAGAATTAATTGCTTGGGTATTTTCATCACCTAATCCAAGTGCTAATGAAGATAGCATAAAAATTAAGTAACTTATCAAAAATATCATTAAAATTATTAATCCATAACGTAGTTTTTCACGTTGGATTTCTTTAAATGCTAAAAACATTACTCTTTAGCCCCCTTATCTAATAAGTAAAGAGCTTCTTTATAGCGTTTTAAGTTTCGATCTTTATTATCAGGATCAGCAAACACAGAATTAATGACTTCATGACTTAATACCATTGCACTCCACATTTCTGGAGACATATGCAATAATTGCTCAGAGTTAGTCTTCATACTATCAGGAAGTGCTGCTTCATTTTGAAGCATATGCAATTTCATCATTGGTTCATACTTACTATGACGAGTATCATCAATAAATTTTAAAACTCTATCATAGAAAAAATCTGGATCAAATTTATCTCCAGGACTCATGTTGACATGAATATCCTGAATTGCAATTCGATAAAGATACATATAAGCATCTGTCAAATCATCAAAGTATTTATAAAAAGCTCCTCGCGCAATTCCTGCATCTTTAACAATTCTAGCCACTTGACTATCTGTAAGTGCATGATGACTAAATTCATTTAAAAGAGCCTCAGTCACGCGTTTTTTCTTAACTTCCGGTAAACGTGTAAAAGTTGCCTTGACCATAATTATCCTCTTTCCCTTTAGTGACATAACGTCATTTAATACACTTATATAATAGGAACTAATTGACACAATGTCAATAAAAAAGTATTAAAAAAAGACGATTTTTTCGTCTTATGCTAAAACTCGATTGTAATAAATTAAACGATTAATTCCTTGTCTAATAGAAAATTCTGCCAAACCGCAATTTTCCATAGTTTGAAAGGCATCTATATTGCCATTTGCAATCAAATGTGCAGCCATCATTCTAATTAAAGTTCCATGGGCTACTACTAATATCTTTTTATCTGGATATTTTTTAATCATTTCATCCAAAAAACTAGCACATCTTGCTTCAAGTTCACTCATGCTTTCGCCATTAGGAGCATACTTAACATAATTGCCATTAGCTTTACCCCAAGGGTCAATGGCATCAGGATACTTTTGTGCCATATCTGTTAACAAAGCACCATCCCATTCACCATAATCAAATTCAAGCAAACGTTTATCTAAAATAATGTCTTTTTTACCTTTAGTAAAAATTCTCGCAGTTTCAAATGCTCTTTTCATTGGACTAGCATATACAACATCAAATTGACTTTCATCAAACTTTTTAGCAGAATCCTCAGCCAATTTTCTTCCTACTTCATTTAATTCAGCGTCAATATTTGATCCTTGAATTTTCCCAGATTTATTTACATTTGTTTGTCCATGTCTAATAAATACAATTTCCATAATATCAACCTCACTTTAAAAAACATCTTACTATTTTATACAAATTCTTTCCATTTTCTTAACTTGTTTCACCATGAAAAGGATTAAAATATAAATATACAGTGTATTAAGGAGAAAATTTATGTCTCGTGTAACAATTCAAAGAGACGGTCTTACACTAGTTGGAGACCGCGAAGAACCATTTGGTGAAATTTATGATATGGCAATTATTATGCACGGTTTCACTGCTAATAGAAATACTGAGTTATTAAGACAAATTGCAAATAATTTGCGTGATGAAAATGTAGCAAGCGTCCGTTTTGACTTTAATGGTCATGGCGAAAGCGATGGCAAATTTGAAGATATGACTGTTCCAAATGAAATCGCAGATGCAAAAGCAATTTTAGCTTATGTAAGAACCGATCCCCATGTTAGAAATATCTTTTTAATTGGACATTCTCAAGGTGGTGTTGTTGCTTCAATGCTAGCTGGGCTTTATCCAGATATTATTAAAAAAGTTGTCCTCTTAGCTCCAGCCGCTTCTCTTAAAGATGATGCTTTAAAGGGTAACACACAAGGTGCAATTTATGATCCTCATCATGTACCTAATACAATTCCTCTAGTGGGAGAAAAAGCGGGGTTAAAACTTGGTGGCTTTTATGTTAGAACTGCTCAAGTTCTTCCAATTTATGAAATTTCTAGTCATTTCGACGGTCCCGTATCAATAATTGACGGTACAAATGATCAAGTAGTTGATCCAAAATATTCTAAAAAATATAATGATGTTTATTCAAATAGTGAACTTCATATGATTGAAGATGCGGATCATCGTTTTAGTGGAGAATATAAAGGAATTGCTGCAAAATTAGCTAGTGATTTTCTAAAGCCACTATTTTAATGCCGCTTAAAATCAAAATCTGTACGAAAAATATAATTAGTTTCCGTACTATTTTCTCTATCAAAAATGAAATCAAAATCATGAAAATCCTGCAATTCTGTAGGATTTTTTATTTGGTTTTCACAAATATATCGCGCCATTTCACCACGTGCCATTTTTGCATGGGTTCCAATCGTCTTCCATTTTCCATTGCGTTCTTCCAAAAAATCAATATCAATCATTTTTCGCTGTGAATCTGTATAAGGACGTATTGCACGAGAATATTCTTTAGAAGCTAAATTAATTACTATATCATTATCTTTATATAATTCTTTTGCAATTAAATCGCCCCAATAATGATACAAACTATAATCACGAAAACCTGTCATTTTTGCATTCATCTCTAATCGGTATGGCGTTACTCCATCAAAAGGACGCAAAATCCCATAGAATCCTGACAAAATTTTAAGATGGTCTTTTGCATAATCTAATCCTTTTTGAGAAAATATATCAGCTGCCATATATTGATACTGTATTCCATGATAAGCAACTAAAGCCGGAGTTAAATTATGATCTAAATCCATCACCTCAAGCTGCTTTAAACCCTCTTTAGTAATACGGTCACTAGATTTCCATAATTTTTGTAATTCATCTTGAGAGCGTGACTTTAAATATTTTTCCAAAATTCGGCTTTTATCTAAAAACTTCGGCATTGTCTCAACTTTAAAAGAATCTCTATCAACAAGCATTTTCTTAGCTGGAGAAATAATAATCTGCATTTTTTTGGCATCGCCTTTCTAATAAGTTACAATTAATAAGTATTAATTGAGAGGAGAAAAAATATGAATCCTGATTTTGCAATCGTCTTAAATTTTAACCTAAATAATGCTAAAAGTGTTGACTTTGACTCACTTGTAAAAAAGGCGCGTGATATTGGTGTACGTGCTATTAGTGCAAGTAATGATTTTCAAGAAGCTTGTGACAAATACACCATTAAGTTAATAGATGAACAAAATGGTGAAAATTTAACTACAGACAACGTCATTAATACAATTGTAGAAAATCGTAAAAATGGCGATAAAACTGTTATTAATATCAATTTAGAAGATGGAAAAATTTCTACTTCTGACGAAGAAATGCTTGAAAAAATCAATTCTTGGATGCATATGTTTGGACATGCGTTTAATGAAGGAATTCCAAGTGAATTAAGCGTTGATAAAGATGGCTTTGTTTTAGAAAATCGTCATGCAAATTATCAAAAGTATATCTTCTTAAAGAGTCCTATTCCTGAAAAAATTACAGTTGAAGGATTAAATGAAGAACCAAATCGAGTTGAATGGATTGAAAATCGTGTAGATTTAAAATTCAATTATAGGGATGAAAAGTTAGAAATTGAACTTGTAAAACCTGATGATGAATTTGACTGGGAAGTAATTCGCATTCAAGCACACCGTCCAGAAGATGACATTTTAGAAACTAAATTTTAATGAAATAAGCTGATTTAGACAGTTGAAAACTACTCACTTTAAAATAGATAATGAGGTAAATAATGAAAAACAAAAGCATATTTAAAGACATATTAGAAGTAATAATTCTGGTACTTATATTTATGGGAATTTATTATTCATTATTTAATTTCGTGTTTAGTAACGATACTGTGTCAGGGCCATCAATGCAACCTAATTTTGAATCTAATGATCGAGTTATTACAGTACGTCATAGTGACATACATCGTGGCGATATTGTAGTTATTAAAGCCCCAGATCAACCTAATGCTTTATATATCAAACGTGTAATTGGGATGCCAGGAGATACGATTAGTTTTAAGAATGACCAATTATACATAAATGGAAAAAAGCAAAATGAACCATACTTAGACTCAGGAAAGAAACTTTATTCAATGGGACAGATTTATACTAACAACTTTAGTTTGAAATCACGTGGTTTAGGAAATAAAGTTCCAAAAAATTCTTACTTTGTAATGGGAGATCATCGTAACGTATCTAATGACAGTCGAATGTTTGGTTATGTTAAACGTAGTGGCGTGATTGGTGTAGTAAAATTACGTTATTGGCCACTTAATAAAATTACTTGGTATTAGAAAACAAAAGCTGATACACCACTTAAAAAAGTAGATGTAGCAGCTTTTATTTTTCATTCTCAAATTTAACTGTCAAAGCATATCCTAAAGCAAGCAAAGTGACTAGTACAATAATTGAAATAATTTCATTAACATAAGCACTAACTTCTAGCCATAACTCAAAAGCAAAAAGCTCGTTAATCACAAATTGAATTGCAAAAATTATTTTAGACTTCCAATCATTTTTCATTTTTTAATTTTGACCTTTCATCAAAAAACTTTCTAAAACGATGAGCTTCTTTATCTAATGTTATCTCATCATTAACTTGTGATAATTTATACCCCACAAAATATGGTGGAGCATTAAAGCGAGTAATAAATTTTGCACAATAACCTCCTTGCTCACGTGGATAAAAGAAAAGATTATAAGAATCACATCTGCCATCATACATAACATTAAGCATATATTTAGCACCACTTCTAATCCAATCCGCCCATAAATCAAGATTGTTTTTATTCAAGGTATTAATATTAAGTTCAGTGTAGCCTTGAACTGGATGTTGAGCAATATTTACTTCTACATCCCCATTATCAAATAAAGTTTCACCTTCAAAATTATTCGGATGAATATACTTATAACCATCCTCATGCTCTAGCCCCACAATCTGCATATGCGGATGAATTAAGGAACCTCCAGAATTTGGTCCATAATTCTTGTACCAGACTACTGATTTAAATTTTTGACTATTATTCATCTTTTCAAAAACATGAAGTGCAAACTTGATAACTTTTCGATTATGTTCAATTGAATACGTTGAAATATCGCCATGGTGGTCACTTGATTCAATTAATACTGTCTGAAGAGTATCACGCAAAGTGGGGAATTTATTTTTAAGCCAAATAATCTCACCATCTTGTTCATAAATATCAGTTAAATTATCAATATCGCAAAATGGACATGTCTTTTTTTGCTTAGTCTTACGATAAGATTGCGGCTTCCCCTTAGCTTGCTCCATTTGAAATACGATTGGATCATTATTCATTCTCAACATCCCCCTTATAATTTCATTTTGTACTTTTTATTATAGTAGAAAAAGACTAAAATATTCTTATAAAGCTAATGCCTTTACCAAAAAGCAATTAGCTGATAAACTGTTAAGCAAACGCATATTCTCAATTAGTGGGTGTTAAACATAATGGATTCTAGGAAAAATTTAAGACAAAAAAATAAGCGTAATAATCTTTATTTGATTATTGGAGCAGTAGTATTAGTCATTGCTATTGCCGCTGGATTCATGATTCATAGTGAACATGTTAAGGGAGAAGCTAGAGCGCGCACATTTGCGACAACACACTTCAATCCTAATGTAAAAATTTATGGCATAGATGTTGGTAACTTGACTGTTGCAAAAGCTACCGAAAAAATTAATAAAAAAGCTACTAATGTCATTCATCTAAAAGATGATAAAGTAGTAGCAGAACGCGATCCTGAAATTACTACAATTAGTAAAGATCAAGTTCAAAAGTACTTTAACAAGCAACACACCGATATACCAAATAATAAAAAGTACAATTACACTTCCAAAGAATATGATGAAGCAAAAGAAAAGCTTACTAAAATTCATAACGCAAGTGTGACTTATAAGATTGACGGTAAAGAATACAACTTAAAGGCTAAGGATTTAATTACCGAAGCCAACTATAAAAATGGTAAGTATCAATTCATTGATGTGAAGAACTTAACTAAGAAACTTAACGATATTAACAAAGAAGTTTCTACCCTTCACAAGAGTTATAAAGTTCAAGTTCCATCTGGCAATAGTGTAAAGGGTAAGACCATCACTGTTAAAAATGAAAGCTATGGCTGGGGAGTTTACGTTAAAAAGGCCCAAGCAGCTGTAGAAAAAGCCTTTATGGATGGTGATAAGACTTTAGATGGTAGCAAATATCTTTACGGAGATGGCTTTAGCACTTATGAACATGGCTATGGCAAGAGCAACCATGGTCTTGGTGAAAACTATGCCGTTGTCTCTATTAAGAACCAAGAATTATGGGTTGTTAGAAAAGGTAAAGTTGCCGCTCATTTAAATGATGTCGTAACTGGAACCAACAGTGGCGATAATAAAACACCTGTTGGTGTCTGGTATGTAATGTACAAAGAATCACCAAGTACATTGCGCGGGTTTAATGATGATGGCTCAAGATATTCATCCCCAGTTCAATACTGGATGCCATTCACACTTAGTGGATGTGGCTTCCATGATGCAAGCTGGAGAACTAACTGGTCTAAGTCAGCTTACCTTGCTGGAGGATCACATGGATGTGTAAATATTCGTCCAAGCGAAATCCACAGCGTATGGAGCAACATTATTAAGGACGAACCAGTTATAATTTACTAATATAAAAAACAAACCTCTCAAAGCACTTCGCTTTGGGAGGTTTATTTTTGTGTAATTTTTTCATTGTCTCACTATTTTGTTAAACAAGTTTCCAAAATACCCATATATGGGATTTTTTTGCAAAAAAATAATGGCCAAGTTTGACCATTATTTTTATTATTTAATTTACTCCAGCCATAAGTGAGTGAATCTTTTTAGCAAAGAATAACATTACAATACCAAAGATTACACTAACAATACCAACAATCAAGAAGTAAGGTACTTCTGTAGCACTTGAGTAATATTTAACAATTTGGGCGTTAACAGCTTGTCCTGCAGCGTCTGCCAAGAACCACATACTCATCATCTGTGACTTAAATGCTTTTGGTGCAAGCTTAGTTGTTACAGAAAGTCCAATTGGTGAAATGAGCATTTCCGCAATTTCAACAATAAACCATGAACCAACAAGCCAGAATGGACTAACTCGACCACTAGTACCAAACAACCAACCCGGAATTGCCATCCACATATATGAAAGTCCAGCAAATACTAAACCTGCCGCAAACTTAGTAGGCGCACTTGGTTGATTTTTCCAATTTTCCCAAAGCCATACAAAGAATGGTGTCAAAATCATGATAAAGACAGGGTTTAAAGTTTGGAAGTTAGCAGCTGCAAAGTGCCAGTTTCCAATATGAAGTACTGTACGTTGTTCCGCAAAAAGTGCTAAAACAACAGAACCAGATTCTTCAATTCCCCAGAAAATTGCTGCAGCAATAAACAAAGGTACATAAGCCCATACACGTGATCGTTCAACTTTAGACACCTTTGGGCTGCGAAGCATAATTACAAAGTAGTAAACAGGAATTGCGATTGCCAAAATAGTTAGCAAGTTAATAATATTATCAATATTTAATTGTCCCATTACTGCCATTACTACTAAAAGAACAATTACAACTACAACACCAATAACTACTTTTTGAATAATCTTATTTAAATCTTTACGCTCAATTGGATCGTTTGGATACATACCTGCTTCTGGTAAGTATTTTTTACCATCGAAGTAGTATTGAACAAGTCCAATAAACATACCAATTGCTGCAAGTGAGAATCCAGCATGGAAGTTATAGTGATTACCAAAAGCATGGAAACCAAAGCCATTAGATGCCCATGGCACTAAGATAGGAGCAATTGCAGATCCTAAATTAATACCGAAAACAAACATACTGAACCCTGCATCACGGCGACGGTCATTTTCTGAATAAAGACTACCCACCATGTCAGATACGTTTGGCTTTAAAAGGCCAGTACCTACAACAATTAAGGCAATTGAGCTATATAATGCTGCTAATCCCCATGGAAAGGCTAAAACAATATGACCAAACATGATGAGGACACCACCAAAGAAAACAGTCCTTCTTGGTCCCCATACACGGTCCGAAAGCCAGCCTCCTACAACACTAGATAAATAAACAAGTGAACCATAAATCGACATTACACTAGCTGCCGTTGTCTGGCTCATTCCAAGTCCGCCTGCACTTACTGCATAATACATGTAGAAGAGCAGAATGGCTCTCATGCCGTAGTAACTAAATCTTTCCCACATTTCTGTGAAGAAGAGTGTAGAAAGACCTCTTGGTTGGCCAAAGAAAGCCGTATCAATATTCTTTTTATTACTCATTAACAAATTTCCCCCTTAATTAGGTAAGTGAGTATTATTGTTAATTATATTGGATAGATAGGGGTTTAGTCAATATATGCTATATGTGTATGCTTTTTATAAACAAAAATAGAAACTTACTTTTTCGTAAGTTCCTATTTTTAGAATATTAATTATTTTTAGTTGATTTCAACTTCAATTGCACCATTAACGGCATCTTTTTCTTTTTCAATCAAGTTGACCTTAGTTTCAATTACCTTAATATCCATTTTTATTTCGCGAGTTAAACCTGGAGTATTAATTTTTGGTTCAAAGAACTTCTTAAACTCTTCAAGTCTCTCTGGTGTATGGAATACATAAGCAGTAACAGTAATAAATGTAGCAAATTCCATATCGCCACCAACGGTCTTTTCAAGCCAATCCCAATCTTCACGAAGCCAGTTCCAAGCAGCTTGTTGACCATGTGAATTAGCAAGAACACCACGATACCAACCACGTAAATCTTGTGGCTTGATTACATTAGCATCTTCAAAATAACCAATAATCTTATTAATTTCAGCAACATCTACAGAACTAGTTGCTGCAAGACGGATATCAGCTTTATATGAAGCATCAGAAGTTTTTTGATAATCTTTAATTAGCATTGCCATTAAGTTATGACCACCAAAGTTTTTAACTTCACTAATCAAAACATATGGACGAATATCAGCATTAATCGCTTCTAAGTTATCTTCATTTTCAACAAAAATCTTATGAGCTTCTTTAATTGACTCAGGATTTCCTGCATAAATACTTGCACTAAGTTCAAGTGGACGAATTTGTGCATCTTCATCACTTTCACCCTTCTTTGGAATCCAGCCAAGACGCGCAACTTGTTCTACTGAAAGGTCATCATAGAACTTCTTCAAGTTCTTTTCATCACCTGAACCAGGTTCTACAAATTCACGTAATTTTGCAGCAGTAGCATAAAGAGCAGTAATTACTAAGCTAGACTTAGAATTTGCAAATTTAGCAAGAAGTGGAACAATCGTTGCATAAGAAATTTGTCCACCTTGTGCTAAAAGTCTCAAATCTTGTAAAATTTGAAGCTTGGCAATTGAATCAAGTTCATCAGTATCAGCCAAAATATCATCAAGCAAAGTTTTATCATATTCAACAATGAAATGAGAATTATTACCAACATTTAAGCGAAGAGGATGACCTGCTTTATTACGCAAGTCCTTATAATTACCCAAGTTAATTTCTTTATCCTTCATAATTGTTGGTGCTTCAAAATTAGCATTCAATGGAATTTGCCAAATTCTACCTTTGTCTTCACCTTGACCGATGAAGAATTGTTTTTGACTTAAAATAAGATCGCCATTGTCATCAATTTTAGCTGTAACAACTGGATAGCCTGGCTGTTCAAGCCAAGAATGCATAATTTCACCAATATTCAAATCAGTTGCAGTAGACAGAGCATTCCATAAGTCATCTCCTGTAGCGTTATCAAACTTATGGTGGTCAAAGTAGTATTTTAGTCCTTTTCTAAGAGCTTCATCACCTAAAAGTGAACGAACCATGACTAAAAGTCTTGAACCTTTAGCATAAACGATTGCTGGATCAAATAGGGCATCAATTTCAGCTGGATCATTAACTTCAACATGAACTGATTGAACACCATCTGTAGCATCTCTTTGAAGTGCTTGAGGTGCTTCACTTGTTTGGAACATTTCCCAAATATGCCAATTTGGCTCTAAATGATCTACTGAAAGATATTCCATCATATTAGCAAAACTTTCATTAAGCCATAAGTTATCCCACCACTTCATAGTTACCAAATCACCAAACCATTGGTGAGCTAATTCGTGAGTAATAACTGTTGCAACCAACTTTTTATTTTCAAGAGTAGTATTATCTGGATCTAAAAGAAGGTATGCTTCACGATAAGTGATGAGACCCCAGTTTTCCATAGCTCCTGCTGAAAAGTCAGGGAGTGCCAATTGCCATGAGTGTGGTAATGGATATGGAGTTTCATAAAATTCTTCATAAAAATCAATTGCTCGTTTTGCAATATCTAAAGCAAAATCAAGTTCTTTTGGTTTATGAGCTTTAGTGGCAAATACACCAACCTTAATACCATTTTTAGTTTCAGTGATTTTTGATTGAAGTTCACCAAAAGCAAATGCTACAAGATAAGTTGACATGCGAACAGTCTCTTCAAAATGGTGAACACCATCAACCACTTCAGTTTCTGGCATGTTAGCAAGTGCAATTTCGCCAGGTTTTTCATCCCATTTAAGAGATAAAGTGAAAGTAGCCTTTGCTTCAGGTTCATCAACTGAAGGAAATGCTTGTCTAGCAAATGTAGTTTCAAATTGCGTACCAATGATTTGCTTTTTTTCGCCATCAAGTTCGTAATATGAAGGATAAATTCCCATCATTGTGTCGGTAAGTGGAGCAGTATAGTCGATAGCAATTGTAGTCTTGCCAGTTCTACCTAAATTGATTTTAATTGCTTCATCTTTGTCACTAACTTCAAAAGTTACATCTTCTCCATCAGCACGAACTGCAGAAATTGTCATGTACTTTTGATTAATGAAAATTGTATCATCTTGCGCTTCACCAGTAATTGTTGAAGTACCGCTAATTAATTTTTTGCCCCGGTTGACATCAATGAAAAGATCATAATGTTCTGGGTGAAAAGTTTCGTAAAAACGTTTTACTGCCATTTTTTAACCTCCTATATACGGAACTATTTTTCTTAATTTTAGCAAAAAAATATCAATGTTACATTAAAAACGCTAAATACATAGTATTGTAAGCCTCTCGTGGTCGTTTTGTAACATTATTGTCATATTCACCATGTAATATATAAGCATAGTCATTAAGAAACAGTTAATTTACGGGGAATGAAATAAAATAATGAGAAATTTTAAATCTAATTTTGTTAAATTAATCGTAGCTATCGCTTTAGTCTTTACTGCAGTTGTAGCAGTTCAAACTATTAATGCTAATAATTCAACTACTGTTCAAGCTGCTACTAAGAAAAAGAAAATGTCAAAAGCTGAAAAAGCAGCTAAGCATTGGATTGCAATGCGTGAAAGTGGCGGTAGCTATACTGCAAGAAATGGTGTTTGTTACGGTCGTTACCAATTAAATATTGGTTACTTACACGGTGACTACTCAAAGAAGAACCAAGAAAGAGCTGCTGATAATTACGTTTATGGTCGTTATGGTTCATGGGTAAATGCTAAGAGATTTTGGCTTAGCCACCACTGGTATTAATACAATTTAGATTAATTCCCAGTAATAAAAAAATACAGCTTGATCAAGTTGATCAGGCTGTATTTTTTTATTCAAAATTATCTTTTTTAACAAAACGATAAGCAGAAATCGCTAAAACAACGAATGAACATGTAATTGCTACATAAGCCATTCCACCTATTTTAACGGCACTATTTGCAGCTTGTTGTCCCATATTATTTTCCATAGCATAAGCTATAACCCAATGACGCATTAAAAATGGTGTTAAGACGAAAGAAATAGCAGAAATGATAGAAGCAATAAGTGCAGAATTGCGTGAATATGGCTCTTTAAAAAATTGCGAAAGTACACAAAATGCTGGTGCAATCATTAAAAGCAAAATCCACATGATAATCCAACGCCCAGAAGGTGAACTCATCATCTGCGCGCTATTAGTTGCATACCGATATGAACTCCAGAGCTGTCCTCCTGTAAAAGTATTGAGCAGATTTAAAAAGTACGTCCCTTGTTGACCATAAGACCCACCACGATTAGATAAAAGTCCAGTAATCACTTGAAAGCTATCAGTTGAACCAGCTGAAGAAAAATCAACTGATACAACCTGCTTCATATAAGTTGCTAAAAACATCAAGATTGAGCCTCCAAATTGAATTGCCCGAAGCATACTTAACTTTCTTGAAGCCCTTATTTTAAATTCTAAACTCAAAACTTGATTAGGATGATGGCTATTACCTATCACACTGATTCCTATGATAACTATTCCAGCTAGAATTAAAAGTCCCCACCAGAGTTTTATCATAATCAAAATAATTGCCACTACTAAAACTGCTACCGCAACATATGGGCGATCAGCAAAAATATCCCAAAAATTTAAAGTATGACGCTTATCTTCTCGACTTGTAATATTTTGTGCAATATTAGCAGAGCTCATCTGAGTTTTTTGACGACTATTTCTAAATTCTTCCCTATTAACACTTTTATTTTTAGCAAAATTAGCTTTGGAACTATTTGTTCCTTGCGAATTTTTTGCGTTTTTCATTCTATATTCGCGACGCGACATATGTGCCATAAGCTAGCACTCCCTTCTAAGAAAATATGCTAGCATAGTTTATTTGCAATAGGTTAACAATTAAGTGAAATTTAGTAATTTTTAGTTGTGATACAATAAATAAAGCAAGATTTTAGAAAAGAAGATGAAACTGTGACTCAAACAAAGTCAAAATTACCAGCTGGATGGCATACGGCTTTTTATACTTTATGGCTAGGCTGCTTTATTACTGGAATGGGATACTCAATGACAATGCCCTTCATTTCATTATTTATCTCTGATTTAGGTAATTATTCTAAATTACAAATCAACCTTTATTCAGGATTGGCTTTTGCCATGACTTTTATTGCTCAAGCTATCGTTTCACCTTATTGGGGAAGCTTAGCTGACAGAAAAGGGCGAAAACTTATGTGTATGCGTGCAAGTGGTGTAATGGCTTTAACTATTACCTTAACTGGATTTGCACCGAATGCAGTATATATTGTTGTTATGCGTTTTATTCAGGGGTCTTTTTCCGGATATATTAATAATGCGACAGCATTAATGGCTGGTGAAACTCCCCACGAACGCAGTGGATGGGTAATGAGTCAAATGATGACTGCTGGAACTGCCGGCAACTTAGTTGGACCGCTTCTTGGGGGTGCCCTTTCAAGTTTCTTTGGTAATATGTTTGGTGGAGCTTGGGGTTACAGAATTCCATTTTTCATTACAGGTGTCTTAATGTTCTTAGTATTTCTAGGAACTACATTTTTTGTCCATGAAGACTTTACTCCTATTTCTCGTGAAAAGATGAAACCGATGGGCGAAATTATGAAAAGCTTACCAAGTGTAAAACTTATCATAATTATGTTCATAACTACTATGCTTGTTCAATCTTCTACTATGTCAATTGATCCAATTGTTTCATTATACGTAAAGTCCATGATGCCTAATAGTAGAGATGTTGCATTAGTTGCTGGTATTGTTGCAGCTACTCCTGGTCTTGGAACATTAATTGCAGCATCAAAGATTGGGCATAAAATGGACGAAGTAGGACCACTTAAAGTTCTCCGTATTGGGCTTGTCGTTGGATTTATTCTATTTGTTCCAATGGCAATAACTAATTCACCATGGGTGTTGGCTGGACTTAGATTTTTACTTGGAATTGCCAGTGCAGGGATGCTTCCAGCTGCACAAACTGTGCTAACTTTAAATACACCAAGTGAAAGTTTTGGACGTATTTTTTCTTATAATCAGTCATTCCAAGCTGTTGGGTCTGTTATGGGATCTCTGATGGGGTCAGCTATTTCAGGTTTTTCAAATTATGCAACTGTATTTTGGATTACGGGACTTACTTTACTCATTAACTTCATATTAATTTTAATTTTCGCCCACGGCATTTCTTATTCAAATAAATAAACAACAGAATCTGCAGAAAAACTATTTCAACTAAATTTAAATAAAAACAAAAAATAAAATCGTTAATATATCTAGGCTTATGGAACCAAGACTATTAACGATTTTTGTAGTTTTATATTATTTATTTTTTAAACTTAATAATTGTAGTAAAGCACTAGCTATTGCTATTCCAGCAATAAGACTGATTACTCCATTCGTGTAATTTACATTAAAATTACCAATTTGAAAGGCTAATTCTCCAGATACTGTCTTTATACTATTTAAGTAAGTAGTTGGTAAATAAGGAGCAATATTTTTTATAGGTACTATAAATGCAGTAGCCATATTAAAACCAACTAGTAATACTATTCCTATGAATAAAGTTGGTAATTGATCTTTTAATAATTTAGAAATTAATTGCATTATTACCACTATAAAGCAAATACTTAAAAAACTTAATATTATTGAAGGGATAAATATATTCCTTACTGGAGTATAGTAGCCCGCTGATTCACTAGTATAAATATAAAAAGGATAATCAATACTACCAGTTCCAAATAATATACTTGAACCTATGAATACTAATAAATTAACTAATATATAGATAAAACCTACTATCATGGCCCCAGACAAAGAATTATATAAAATTTTCTTATTACTTTTTAAAGGAATTAAGGATTCAATATCAACTTTATTTTTATAACTTGAAGTATATAATTGCGTAAGCATAAAAACTGCAATTACACTAAATATTATAGGTAAATATAGCTGATTTAAATTAGTTAAAAACATATAGCCTTCACTAGGCGGATCTGTTTGATATTGTAAAGGATGTTTTTTTAAATAGGCAAATAAAGCCAAATTTTTATTCAAGTAAAATTTTTCAGTTTGTGTAGCACTTTTATCCTGAAAAGTATATTTATCTGCCTTTAATAAGTTATTATATTTAATTCTATAAACTTTTTCCCAATTTTTATTTTTTAACTCTTTAATTAATGTATTAGTTTTTTCAAGCTCTGTCTCATTGCTAGCTAAATCTTCTTGAGCAACTTTATAACGCTCACTATTTTTAGGAAAATTTTTTAAATCAGCTTTACTTTCTTTAATATTCTTCTGTTGTAACGCTTGATTTCCATAGGCTTCACTTTCTAAGGACATTTGAGTAGCAGCGTTTTTATTTAAAATTAGTACTACAAAACTTAATACGATTAACAATCCTATAGTAATAATTATTAAGTTATTTTTTGTTACTTTTTTTATTTGAAATTTAAGATAATTCATCAATTTTTTGTTCCTTCATTGTTAGATTTTCTAAATTCAATCTAATTAGTGGAGTAACTTCAATTTTATCAGCATAATGAGAAGTATAAATAATACATTTGTATTGCAGTTTTTGTTTTAATTGATCGTAAAATTTTTGCCGACTTGATTGATCTAATCCATTGGTTATTTCATCCATTAAAAAATAATCAGCATCACTCAAAAAATACATTGCAATAATAAGTTTTTGTTTCATTCCTAAAGAATATTTTTTTATTGGAACATTCCAATATTTGTCTATTCCCCACAAATGGGCTTCCTTCTTAATAGAAAGCGATGAATTCCATTGAAATTTAATTAGTTGTAGATAATCTTTAGCTGTTAAATTAGGATTTAGCCACTCATTTGACTCAAAGAAAAATACTCTATTTTTCTTTTCTGCGAAAGATTCATCATCAATTGTTACTTGGCCATCATATGAGATTAAACTGGTTAATGCACGTAAAAAACTTGTCTTACCTGCACCATTTTCAGCAACTATATGATAAAATTTCTTCTTTTCAAAAGTATAGCTAAAATTATCTAAAATCTTTTCTCGAGTCTTTAAGGTCATCTCTTTTACTGAAATCATAGCTTTTCCTCTTAGTTCAATTTAAAAGGATAGAAAATTGTAATTTTCTATCCTTTTATTTTTATTGTTACTTTACTCATAAACTTCATTTTAATTTTCACCCACAGCATTTCTTATTCAAATAGATAATGAAAAATCATTTCCTAGGAAATAATCTTTTGGAAATGGTTTTATTTTTTCAATCTCTTTTGTATTTGAATGTCTAAATATAATCCAATTATTGTTAAACCAAACCAAATAACAGTAAATGGTACTCTTATAATGACAAGTGACCAATGCGTACTCCAATCTGTCGTAAACGGGAAGAATAGAAATATCCATGGTAAACTCAGCAATGTAACTATTACAAGTTTTCTGTATGGATTATAAACTTTAAAAATCACTTTTTTATTTATAATTTGATACACATTTATGGCTAGTGTAATAACAATCGCTGTAACAGCTATAAATATGAAAATACTAATCATGCTAAATACCTAATGAATCTTGAAGTGCCCAATTTATATATTAATAAATTTTACTTTTCTTATGCTTACAATTATAGTTAGCTAGTATATCAGCCAATGTCTCTGCTTAGCCACTGATTTATTTACATATAAATCCTATAGTTGCTAAAAGAACAGAGCCTACCATTATGTAACTTGTTTGACATAATGTTTTCTCACGAAACACATTATAATTAATTAATAAATTGAGAAATGACTGGTAATTGCCACCAATGCATTCTTAATCACTCCTTTTAAATCTAAAATTCTACATTTACAAGTTAACATACAGTCAATCGAATAACGTTAATCTGGGGTCTATTGACCACAAGCCTAGTTATTATATCCACATTCATCAAGCATTTTACGAATTCTTTCGCTTTTTTTAAAATTTTTTGTGAGTAGATTATAATCATATAATCCATATAAACGATAAATTAATAAATGCTTATCAGTAATACTATTTAAATAATTAAATGCAAACTCAATATTATCCGAGTTTATCTTTCTTTCTACACATGTTCTTAGATAATTGCTAAATACTTGTGCAAATCTTTCTTGTTCAAAACTACTCAGGTTTTTCTTTTTAAGTTTATTTATAATGATTTTTATATAATATTCAACTTGTTCCAAAGGAATAATGGGCAAAGAATTACTAAATAATTTAATCGCTTCACTGTTATCGACAATATTATCATGTTTCCCAAGCTCATTTTTTATTTTTAAAAGTAATGTCTTACTAGGATTTTTTTGCTTTTTTTCTAAGTAAAATATAAATACTTGTATTCTAAGCCAATATGAAGTTTCACCTTCTAGTTCACAGATCCTATCTGCACATTTATACAAGTTAGAAATATTTTTAGTTTTTATTGCTTCTTCAATTTCAAAATTTAAGTTACTTTTTTCTACACTTTTTCTAGAAGAATACGTAATTTTTACTTTATTAAAAAAATTATCAATATCAATTTCATGAGTAATTAATAATTTAATTAATGCTTCTGATCCAATATTTCTATTTTCTTCTTCAACTTTTCCATAAAATTTTCTATCAATAATACCTTCAGAAAATTTGTATTTTGATAATCCTAGTGCTTCTCTCTCTTCTTTTAACGCTTCTCCAATTTTCATATTCATCCTTCTCGTATTATAAAAGTATATAAAAATAGCAATGCATTTCGCATTGCTATAATATTTTACTCAAAAATGTTTTTTATGCAACTTCTTCAAATAAATTATACATTTTATTATCATAAGCACACATTGTTACATCTATATCATAATCACCATTATCTTTAAGCCAGCTGTTCACTGTGTCAAAGGCGATTTTAGTAGCATCTTTAGCAGGATAGCCATAAGCTCCTGTGGAAATTGCTGGAAAAATAATACTATGTAAATCTTTTTCTCTAGCTAAATTCAACGAATTAATATAACAAGACTTTAAAACTTTACTATCAATTTCTCTACCTGCATAAACTGGACCAACTGTATGAATAATATATTTTGCTGGTAATCTATAGCCCTTAGTAATTTTTGCATCCCCGCTACGACAACCATTTAAAGTCATACATTCTTCAATAAGTTTAGGACCAGCGGCTTTGTGAATTGCTCCATCCACTCCAGCACCACCAAGAAGAGAATTATTAGCCGCATTGACAATTGCGTCAGCTTTCATTTTAGTAATGTCACCTTGTACAATTTGAAATTTACTCATATTCATTGCTTCCTTTTGCTACTCTCCCAGTCCTCACTTTTATAATAACACTAAGTAGAAAAAATAGTTACAAATAAAAGAGTTTCTTAAAAAAATAAGAAACTCTTTTATTTTATTTATACTTATTTAACCCTTGTCAGCTCCTGCAGTAATACCATTTACATAGAATTTTTGCATGAAGATAAACAAGATTGTAATTGGGATAGCAATAATAACACATCCTGCAACAAATTGTGCAAAGTAGGCAGTTGCGTTACCTTTTGCTGTGTGAACCATGTTGTATAATCCATAAGCAATTGTATAATTCTTAGCATTTCCTGAAGTGGAGAGAATAATACCTGAGAAAATGAAGTCTGTCCATGGAGCAATAAAGGCAGTTAAAGCAGTATAAACAATCATTGGTTTTGAAAGTGGTAAACCAATATGTACAAATACTTGCCATTTAGTAGCACCGTCAATTTCTGCAGCTTCATCTATTGCTCTTGGAATTGTATCAAAGAATCCTTTAGCAACATAAAATCCAAGTCCGGCACCGCCAACATAAACAAGGAACAATCCAAAAAGATTCAACATGTTAAGTCCTTTTAAAATGTAGTAAAGAGCAATCATTGACATAAAGCCTGGGAACATTCCAAGAACTAATGCAATTTGCAAGAATGGTTTTCTAAACTTAAAGCGCAGACGTGATAATACATAAGCTACTGAAATCGTCAAAAATGTCGAAACAATCATTGAAGCGATTGAAACAAGCAATGTATTGAGAATCCAGTTTACAAATGGATACTGTGAATTAGTAAAGATACCAATATAATTCTGCAATGTAAACTTATCTGGCCAAAAAGTTGAAACAAATCCAGTATCATTATATGAAAAACTTGCCAAGACAATCCACACAATTGGCAATACCCAAATAATTGCTAACACAATTAAAAGAATATAACGAAAAATTAATGAGAGCCGTCTCTGGTTTTTATAAGACTTCATAATTATTAGCCCTCCTTATAAGCATTAGTATGACGATATGCAATTAGCGATACTACTGCACTAATAATAAAGATTAAGATACCCAATACAGCTGAAGCATTATAACGTTGCTCTTGACCAAAAGTTAAATTATATAGCCACGTTACCAAAAGGTCAGTTGAGCCAGCTCCGTTATATTTACTATTCATTGGAGCACCTCCTGTTAAAAGGAAGATAACGTTAAAGTTATTGATATTTCCAATAAATTGTTGAATAAGAGATGGGGCCATTACAAAGAGAATTTGAGGGAAAGTAATTGAACGAAAAATTTGTACTGCGTTTGCACCATCAATTTTGGCAGCTTCAATTTGATCTTGGGGTAAGTTTTGAATAATAGCTGTTGAAACAAGCATTGAAACAGGAATACCAATCCACATGTTAACAACGATAACTGTAATTCGTGCCACTAATGGTGAAGCTTGATTATCTATAAAGTGAATAGGATGAGAAATCATTCCAATATTCATCAAGATATTGTTAAGCGCACCTTGATAATCTAAAAATTGTGCCATCATTAAAAGTGATACGAATTGTGGAACAGCCCAAACAATTACAAAAACTGTTCTCCAAAATCCTTTATGCTTAATTCCTTTTGACTCAATTAATAATGCAAGCAAAACTCCGAAGAAGAAAGTAGTTGCAGTTGCAGCCACTGCCCAAATTAAAGTCCAACCAAGAACTGGGAAGAAGGTACCGGCTAAGTCACCACTTAAAACATTTCCAAAAGCTTGAAAACCAGTCCATGAAAATGCAATTGGGTGTTCTCTATCATAATTAGTAAATGCCATCGAAATCATAAAGACAGTTGGCAAAACGGTAAAGAACAAGATTCCTAGAAGTGGAATAACCATTAAAGTCGCATGAAGACGTGAATCAAACAAACTCTTGATTTCCTGGATATTAGTTGGAATATGTTCTCCATTTTGTTTCAAAATAAAATTATGACGTGTAGAACGTAAGTTAACAACGTATAAGTAAATAATTGCAATACAAAGAATAATTGCAAGTACACCAAATAACAAAATCAAAACAGAGTTTGATGGTTGTTGCGTAACATAAACACCTTGAGCAGCATCATAGACAACTTTCTTAGTTTTATTAGTACCTAGTGTAGCAAGCAAACTTAAAGCGGAAATTCCACTAAAGAAGAACCAAATAAGAAAAACAATTTCTGAAATTAACAATGAAAAACCTTTTGCCCATTGCCTATTTGCTAACGCATTTGATCCCATTATGAAAAACGAAAGCTTTGTAGCAAGGTCTCCTTTAGACCAAACTTCCTTATAAGATGCTTCAGGAGCTACATGCCTTTTCCTTCTAAACATAATTTCTCCCCCTCTAAACAAAAGGCTGACTGTAATAGCCAGCCAAATGTTTAAAAATTATTACTTCTTCTCAATTGCTTTTTCTAATTTTGCAAGTTGTGGTTTATATTGACTTGGCTTAATCTTGCCATCGTAAGCACCACTGATAAGTGGAGCTGAACCATTCCAGAATGCAGCCATTTGTGGAAGCATTGGTTGAAGGACAGAGTTACCAGGTTTAGCCATTTCAATTACAGCATCTGCAACTGGATCTTGCTTAACAGCACTTGAATTTACAGCAGCCTTTAATACTGGAATTTGACCAGCTTTATCATGAGCAATTAATTGTGCTTTCTTATTAGTAATGTAAGCAGCTAAATCTGAAGCAGCTTTAGCATTCTTAGTGTGTGAGTTTACAGCAAAACCTTCAATACCAAGAAATGCTTCCATTTGCTTAGTTTTACCGCCAACTTCAATAGTTGGATATTTCGCTACAGCAAAGTTATTACCCAAGATCTTCTTAATGTTAGCTGCATTCCATGGACCATCTAAGATAGCTTGAGCATTTCCCTTCTTTAATTGGTTTAAAGCATTTGAAGTTTGCATTACACCTTTGTTATTCTTTTGAGCTGCATACCACTTCAAACCATTAACACCATCTTGTGAATTGAAAGTTGAACCCTTAAGATCTTGTCCATTATCACCAAATAACTTGGTTCCAGCTGAAAACATTACTGGCCACATTACATAAGCATTTGTAAAATCAGTAGCTACTACACCTTTTGAAGTCATAGTCTTCCATGATTTAACATCATTTGCGGAAAGTTTACTCTTATTGTAGTAGATTGTTTGAGCTTGTTGGGCATATGGATATGCATAAATTTTATTCTTCCACGTTACACCCTTTGAAGCTACACTTACATAATTAGCTTTGATATCTTTGGTTGCAGATGGTGAAAGTGGATTAATATAACCAGCTTCTGCCATTTGACCTAATTGATCATTTGGAACTTCAAATACATCCGCAGCTTTGGTTGGATCTTTACCAACATCAGTTTTTGCATTAGCTGAACCATTTGGACTTTGAACAACACGAACTTTAATATTTTTATTCTTCTTAGTAAAGTCCTTGGTAATTTGCTTGTAATATGGAACTTGTTGAGTATCTACCCATAAAGTCAAATTAGCTTTTTTATTGCTATCATCATTTGAAGATGATGAATTATTTGAATTAGAACAAGCAGCTAAGCTTACACTAGCAAGTACTGCTGCACTTCCTAAAGCCATCTTTTTCCAAAATTTCATAACGTTTCCTCCGTCTAAAATTAAAAACATTTTTTAACAACTGCAGAATTAGCTGCGGATTGCTATCAATTTAAAATTCTTATACTGCGTTTTCAGCACAAGTTAGTTAACAATTGCCTTAGTAGTATCTTTATCAAAGAAGTGTGCCTTATTAACATCAAAGCCCATTCTTACTTTGTCGCCTGGTTCATGATAATCACGAGCATTAACAATAGCGACAAATTCGGTACCATCGACTTTTTGATATAACTGAATAGTTGCACCTAAAAGTTCTGAAACAACAACTTCTGATTCAACTACAGCATTTGGCCAAGTTTCCAAAAAGGCTTCTTCAGCGTGAATATCTTCTGGACGAATTCCAAAGACAATATCTTTATCTGCATAGCCTTTTTCTTCAAGAAGCTTAGCTTTTCCTTCAGGGATTTCAATATCAAGTCCCTTACCATCAGTAATACGCTGATTTTTATAATGAACATTGAAGAAGTTCATTTGAGGAGAGCCAATAAATCCAGCTACAAATTGATTTACTGGATGGTTGTAAACCTCAAGAGGAGTGCCAATCTGCTCTACTTTTCCAACTGACATAACTACAACTCTATCAGCCAAAGTCATAGCTTCTGTTTGATCGTGAGTTACATAAATAGTAGTTGTGCCAAGGCGTTGGTGAAGCTTAGCAATATTAGCACGCATTGATACACGTAATTTTGCATCAAGGTTCGAAAGTGGTTCATCCATTAAAAATATCGGAGCATCACGGACAATTGCACGTCCTAAGGCTACACGCTGACGTTGACCACCAGATAATTCTCCTGGTTTTTTATCAAGGTATTGTTTCAATCCCAAAATATCGGCAGCATGTTGGACACGCTTTTCAATTTCATCTTTTGAATAGTGACGCAACTTCAAGCTAAATGCCATATTGTCATAAATTGACATATGAGGATACAAGGCATAGTTTTGGAATACCATCGCAATGTGACGGTCTTTTGGAGCTACATCGTTCATTACTTTGTGGTCGATTTCTAATGTACCCTTGCTAATATCCTCAAGTCCGGCTACCATTCTTAAGGTAGTTGACTTACCACAACCAGATGGTCCAACGAAAACGATAAATTCCTTATCTTTAATATGTAAATCAAAGTCATTTACAGAATAGTAATCATTTCCCGGATATTTTTTATAGATATGGTTTAAATCAACTTCAACCATATTCTCCCCCCTACTTTCTATCTTTATCTATTTTCAAAAACTTATTTAGTTTCTGGATAAATCAAGACTTTCACTTTTTGTTTACGCTTTCATTATGAATGTTTTGAAAACGCTTTACAATAGCTTTTTCATTGTTACCGGTATCAGAATTAACAAAATAGTAAAAGAGCACAGTACATCTAACGCCATTTAGTTAAGCATTTTAGACTAGACATACTCTGCTCTTTGTTATTTATTCTAAATTTCACTGTTATAAACTACAAAGCCTTTAGGACTAAGGATGCCATTTTTATATCCTTGGCTAATATTATCATTGACTGTTATCTTTATATCTTTATTAGTTGTATTAAAATATGCAACAATTTCTTGATTACCAGTACGTTTAACTTTAATAAGTCCATCTTTTGTTACAGACAATAAAATCTGACCCTTACTTAAAGTTTCACTATTATCTAAACGATACTTAATAAGATTATGAACTCTCTTCCAAGTATCTTTATCTTTTTTGCTCCAATCCATTGGCTTACGGCAATCTGGATCATTTCCACCGTTCATTCCCATTTCTGTTCCATAATAAATACATGGACTACCCAGTTGCAAAAACATAAAAGTTAAAGCTTGCAGAGCTAATTCTTGGTCATCTTTAGCAACTGTCAAAATTCTGGCAGTATCGTGACTGTCAAGCATATTCATCATTACTTGGTTTGTCATATCACGATACATCATCAATTGATCTGTTAAATGCTCTACTAAGTTATTAGCACTTGTTTTCTTTTTAAAGAAATGATCTTCAATTTGTAAAGTGTAAGCATAATTCATAATACCGGAAAATTCATCCCCATTAAGCCATGGACGTGCAGAATGCCAAATTTCACCAACAATATAAAAATCAGGCTTAATCTTTACAAGTTCATCATGAAACTTTCTCCAAAAATGATGATCTACTTCATTCGCTACATCTAAACGCCAAGCATCAATGTCAAAATATTTAACCCAGTAAGTCGCGATTTCTAGCAAGTATTCTTGAACTTCGGGATTTGCAGTATTTAATTTTGGCATATGCTTTTCAAAAGCAAATGTATCATATGGAGCCTCACCTTCTCCTTTTGATGGATTCTTATAAGGCTCAACAGGAAAATAATTAATATGAAACCAATCTTTGAAACGTGACTTCTCACCATTTTTGACAACATCTTGCCATTGCATTGACTTGTCACCTAAATGATTGAAAACTGCATCCAGCATAATTTTCATTCCACGTTTATGAGCTTCATTTACTAATTTATTAAATAACTCTTTATCTCCAAAATCAGGATCAATATCAAAATAATCAATAGTATCATATTTATGATTGGATGGCGCTTTAAAAATCGGACACATATATAAGCCGGTTACGCCCAATTCTTGTAAATAATCCAAGTGATCAATTATCCCTTGTAAGTCTCCACCATAAAAATCATCTCGACCTGGGTGATCTTGAGGATTCCATGGTTTTACATTTTTAGGGTCATTACTTTTATCTCCATTAGCAAATCTCTCTGGAAAAATCTGATACCAAACAGTCTGCTTGACCCAATCTGGTGTTTTAGTCATATCAATTTCATGCAAATATGGTCTCTTAAAGTATGATCCATCTTCGTTAAGATTTTTCTTTGAAAATTCGCTAATCCCACGATCTCCTAAAATAACTTTTGTGCCGTCTTTACCAACAATTTCAAAAGTATATTTTAAGCGGTGATATGGTGCTTTTAAAGTTGCTGCCCAATAGTCACTAACTTGTCCACTGCCAATTTTTTTAAGTTCAATTTTTTTAACTGATTCAGTAGGCATATAATTATCAGTATAATATGCAAAAACCTGTCCTACATCATCTTTACCAGTATGCACACGAACACGAACATGTTTATTATCTAAAGCAAAACAATCTTCACTTTCAGTTCTATGTTTTAATGCTGCTAATTGCATAGATTTCTCCTTATCTTTATTTTTTCAATACAACTCCTGCATAAGGCATTAGTGTTAGCTTTCCATCATTTAAATGATATTGACCAGCCTTTAACAGCTCTTTATTAAAATTACTTGGTAGAGTTATTTGTACTTTTTCTGAACTTAAGGAAACAGCTACAATAGCTTCTTCATTAGCTAGTTTACGCTTATAAACATAACTATTTTCATCTGTAGCCAGCATATAATAGTTACCATCTTGAAAGAGAGCTTCCTTTTTTAGAGCAATCAATTTCTTATAAAAATTCAACACACTATCTAAATTATTTTCTTCTTCAGCTACACATGCTTTATCATGCTTCTCACCATTAAGCCATGGAGTTACGCTACTAAAGCCATAATTAGTTTCATTATTCCAAGGCATTGGACCACGAGCAGGTAATTTATGTGTTTTGCTTACCATATCAATAGCTTGCTTATAAGTTAAACCAGCATCTTCAGCCGCTTGAACAAAGTCTTTTACAGTTTCATCCTTAAACTGCTCAACCTTGTTAAATTTTAAATTCTGCAATCCCAACTCTTCACCATAATAAATAATTGGAATCCCGCGTTGCAAATACATCAATAACGCTAAACTTTCTGCTTCAACATTATTTTTAGCAACTCTTGTTCTCAAGCGCGCCATATCATGATTTCCCCAATATAATACTGGGTTTGAAATTTCAGCTAAAGTCTGCTGCCAAACGGCTTGATTCTGCTTAAATGCAGTCATGTCTAGCTGTTTAGGTTGATAATTTGCTGGAAAATCTTTATTAATGCCATCATCTTTTTCAGTAAAATATCTAAATGTAATTACACTATCCATCAAGTGATTTCGCTTAGTGGTATAATCTACTGCTAAGTTTACACTTGCACTAGCTGCTTCACCTAGTAATAAACAATTTGGATAATCTTGTTTAATTTTTTCACAAAATGGTCTAAGCCATTCTTGTACTTGAGGCAAATTAGCAAAAAATGGTTCTGCAACTACTGGTTCTGAACTATTATTTTTAGTTGGATAACTTTGTCTTAAGTCTGCTTTGGCAATATGGATAAATGCATCCAGCCTTAAACCATCAATCCCTTTTTTTAGCCAATATTCCGCAACTTCTAGCATTGCATGGCGTACTTCTGGATTTTGCCAATTTAAATCTGGCATACGTTTATCAAACAAGTGAAAGTAAAATTGACCAGTTTTTGCTGGATCAGCTTCCCATACACTTCCACCAAAAAAACTCCCCCAATTATTTGGTCGTTGGTTATTATGTCCGGCAAAAATATAATAATCACGATAAATACTATTAGGATCTTTAATTGCATCTTGAAACCATGGATGCTGATCAGAAGTATGGTTAAGTACAAAATCCATAATCACATGTATTCCAGCCTGATGAAGATCATGAATCAAGTTCTCCATGTCTTGCATAGTTCCCATATGAGAATCAATTGCAAAATAATTTGAAACATCATATCCGTTATCAACTTGTGGAGAAACGAAAACTGGGTTAAGCCATACTGCATTAATACCTAATTTTTTTAAATATGGGATTCTTTGCCTAATTCCATTTAAGTCACCAATTCCATCATTATTAGAATCTTGAAATGATTTAGGGTAAATTTGATAAATAATTGCGTGATCATACCAATGCTTCATAATTTTTTCCTCCAAATTCAGTCTACCCGAATTCAGAAACCGTTTTCAAGATTTTTATTTATGTTACCGTTATCAAAAAAGAGACAAAACTTTTAAAGTATTGTCTCTATCGTGTTGATCCTCTTCTAATTAACGTAGGATCTATTAAAATTTCTCCTTGAGGCGAACCTGATTGGTCAATTTTTTGAAGAAGCATATCTGCTAACAATTCACCCATTTTAAAAATTGATTGACGAATTGTAGTTAATTTAGGATTAGATACTTGATCCAAAAATACCCCATCATATCCAATTACACCAAAATCTTCCGGAACTCGTGCATTCATATCTTGCAGTTGCCGAACTACTCCAGTTGCAATTCTATCAGATGCACAAACAAAACAAGTATCTTTTTTTAATTCAGAAAAATGCTCCTTAATTAAACTTTGAGCTGAATGGCTATGATTTGAAATTCGATAAATTTTCGGTATTAATTTATTTTTTTGCAATGTATTAATATAACCAGCTTCACGTGAATATTCAAAAGCCTCTTTAACATCAATCCCAATAAAAATAATATATTTATAAAGTCGAGAAAGAGCATATTCTGTAGCCATGCGCGTTCCTGCTTGATTATCCGTATCAACAAAATCAAAACCACGGTGATTTTCACCGAATAAGACAAATGGTTTCTTCAATTGATCAAACAATTCATAATCCTTTGTTCTGGCCCCAGTAATTAAGTAACCATCTGCACGCCCTATTTCAATTTCATCGCAATTTGTTACTAATTGAAAAGCATAGTGCTTTTTAGTCAAGCCTCTAGCAAATCCAAACAGTAAATTCATATAATAAGGTTCTGTAGTATCAATGTCTTCTAAGGTAACAAACTTTACTACATTACTGCGATGATTAACCAATGCTTGTGCAATGGTATTTGGATGATAATCAAGTTTAGTCATTGCAGCCTCTACTAATGCTCGCAATTCTTCTGTAACTTGTTCCGGATGATTAATGACCCTTGAAACAGTCATTTTAGAAACGTTAGCCTCTTTAGCAACATCAGATAAAGTTACCATATATTTACCTCTTAAACTAAATACATTTCTCGCAATTTATCAATATCACTTTGGGTAAAGCCAAGCTCTTTTTTAAAAAAGTTATCGGGGCTTCCCCATCCACGACGAATTGTTTCAGTAATACCAATAATCGCTGTTCCTTCACCTTTGGTAATATTCATTTTGGCAACCATTTTTGAAATTTCATCATTTGAAGGTAATTGTTTAGAAACTGCAAAATCATATAATTGATTTGTTAATAAATAATCACGAGCAATAGTTTCATCATCTACACCAAATAAAGTTAAAATAAGTGCTGCTGTCATTCCTGTTCTATCTTTACCGGCACTACAGTGAAAAACAAGTGCCTCATCTTCTGGTAATTCTAATAAATATGCAAAAATTTTACTAAATTCTTCTTGACTATGAGAATTCAGTAAAACTCTTTGATAAATTTGTCCAATGTAATTATCTACATTCGGAATATGATGAATGAAACGGAACAACTTACTGTCACCCTTATTTTCTCGCGGATCTTCTGAATAAATATGGGCATCAATATATTTAACATTGGGCCAAAGAACATCTGGTGCAGAAATTTGCTCATATTTTGATCTCAAATCACAATCAACTGTCACTTTCATTCTTGTGAGTTTGATTTTATCATCAAATGATAGTGAACTAAGAGAATCCGAGCGATAAATTTTGTTCCATTTTACAGTTTGACCATTTTTATTCTTATACCCACCTAAATCACGAAAATTTAACGGACCATCTAAAGCAACAATTCTATCATGTGCCATCTTATTTTCCACCTTCTTTTTGAAACCGTTAACATACACAGATATTATACCATTTTAACTATTAATAAATATATCTTAAAATCCGGATTTATATACTATTCACTATGTGCAAAAACTCTAGTTGCTTTTACTGCTTTTTTCCAACCACTATAAAGATCTTTTCTTGTTTGAATATCCATCTCAGGATTAAAAGTCTGTCCTACGATAAAAATACTCTTTAATTCATCAATATCTTTCCAGTACTTAACTGCAAGTCCTGCTAAAAAAGCTACTCCCATGCCAGTTGTTTCTAATACTTTTGCACGTTCAATCTTTGTATTTAAAATATCTGACTGAAATTGCATCAAATAATTATTGTTTGAAGCACCACCATCAACACGCAAAGTAGGAATTGTAATACCTGAATCATTTTGCATAGTATCAACTACATCTCGAGTTTGATAAGCAAGAGATTGCAAAGTAGCTTTAATTAAATCATTATTAGTTGTTCCACGTGTAACACCAAAGATAGCTCCTCTTGCTTCTGAATCCCAATATGGGGCTCCCAGTCCAGTAAAAGCAGGAACAACATAAACTTCATTTTTAGATTTTGATTTTAAAGCTGCTTTTTCAGAATCCGGAGCTGACTTAATCATTTTCATTGAATCACGCAACCATTGGATTGCACTTCCTGCGACAAAAACTGATCCTTCTAATGCGTAAGTAATCTTGCCATTAATCCCATAAGCAATTGTAGTTAATAAATTATTATTTGATTCTGTTGGTTTTTCTCCTGTATTCATAACAATAAATGAACCAGTTCCGTAAGTATTCTTAACCATACCTGGCTTTAATGCAAGTTGACCAAAAAGTGCAGCCTGCTGATCACCTGCCATTGCAGCAATTGGTACTTCTCCACCAAAAAAAGTATAAGGCTTAGTGTAACCATAAATTTCAGAGTTAGACTTTACTTCTGGTAAAAGTGAGCGAGGAATATTAAAAATCTTTAAAATATCTTCATCCCAATCAAGACTATGAATATTGAATAACATCGTTCTAGATGCATTACTATAATCAGTCACATGAACTTGACCATCAGTTAATTTCCAAAGAAGCCAAGTATCAATCGTACCAAAAACTAACTCACCTTTTTCAGCACGCTCTTGTGCTCCTTCAACATGATCTAATATCCAACGAATTTTTGTTGCACTAAAATATGGATCAATAATTAAACCAGTTTTTTTACGAATTATTTCACTATAACCATCACGTTTTAATTTTTCTGCTAAATCAGTAGTTTGTCGAGATTGCCAAACTACCGCATCATAAATTGGCTTTCCTGTTTTTTTATCCCAAATTACTGTTGTTTCTCGTTGATTCGTAATACCAATAGCTTCTATTTGATCTGGACGAATTCCCGACTCAATAAAACAAGTCGCAATAGTTGTTTGAACTGCTGTCCATATTTCTTCTGCTTTATGTTCAACCCAACCAGGTTGAGGAAAGTATTGCGGAAATTCTTTTTGAGCCGATGTAACTTTCTTTCCTTTATGATCAATAATCATAGCTCTGGTTGAAGTGGTTCCTTCATCAATAGCCATTATGTATTTTTCTGACAAAATAATCCCTCCAAGAAAACGTTTTCTAATTAAGTTTAATAGAATTTATCATATAAAAAAAGTCTTTTCACTGTTTTTTCTACTATTATTAGTTATACTACTCTTATATAGATAGTAGAAATTAAAAACGGAGGGTAATTATGGAGCAAGAACCAATTGCAGTAACAATTGCAGGGAATGATAGTGATGGTAGTGCAGGGATGCCAGCCGATCTTCACTCTTTTTATGCAAGAAATGTTTATGGAATGGGATTACTTACTGCAGCTGTTGCAGGGAACACCACTGGAATTTACGCTCAAGAAGTAATGCCAGTTAACTTTATTCAAAAGCAATTTGATGTTTTAGCAGAAGATTTTAATATTAATGCCGCTAAAACTGGAATGGTTGCTGATTCTAAAATTATGAATTGCGTTGCTGACAACTTAGAAAAATATGACTTCGGTAAAATTGTCATTGATCCAGTAATTTCAACTAAGCACGGTAATACTTTGATGGATGATGACTCTTATAATACTTTCATTAAACGACTTGTTCCATTAGCAGATGTAATTACACCTAACTTCTATGAACAAAGAAAACTTACTGGCCTTGAGTTAAATACTATTGATGAAATAAAAAAGGGTGCCCGTCTACTACAAGATATGGGTGCTAAAAATGTCTTAATGAAAGGACGACATGACTTAGATAATCAAACAGAAGTAACGGATTTATTATTAACTGAAGATGGAAAGTTCCATACTTTTACTAAACCTTACTTTAAAACTGACCGCGTAAACGGAACTGGCGATACTCTTTCAGCAGTAATTGCGGCTGAACTTGCTAAAGGTAATTCTATTTTAAATAGTGTAAAAATTGCTAAAGACTTCACTTATGATGCAATTTCTCATCCGATTGAAGTCGGTTCTAAATGGGGACCAATTAACCATATGGCCGCACAAAAAGAAACTAAAGAATAAAAATAACTGCTTCCAAAAAAGGAAGCAGTTTTTGGTTCATTTTGTTTGATATTAAAGACATTTGGGTCCATAGTGAGAGTGAATAAGTAATTGAGAATATGGATGAAAAGAGGCGCATCACTATGAATCCAATCTTTGGTGCTATGTTATGGGCATTAATAGTTGTCTTTATTATTATGGGAAGTAGATGGCTCTACACTAGTAATAGAAACAGACCATTTTTTAAATTGATTAAGAATGATGTTGTCAAAAGAAAAAAAGAAATTCGTGGTCTATATATTTCAAGTTTATTAACAGTTTTTATTGGATTATTGATGATTTCAATGATTTATTATCAATTTAACATAGATTCTTTCGCTGAATATTTCTTTGGTTTCTGTTGCGTCTTTGTAGGATTAGCTACCACACTGATACTAATGGGAGAAACTAAGAATGATACCAATTAACCAATTCATTGCGAATTGGTTTTTTGTTTTGACTTTTTTGCAGAGGTGCAAGATTTCTTTAATTTAGTTTGAAGTGAATTATTTTTTGGAATATGATGCAATTAACCTAGGGGAATATTAGTGGATTCACTTTAATAATTGTGAGGAGAATTTTGTGAAAACTACAAATACACTTATTACTTTAGTTGCCAGCATAACTTTGGCATTAAGTTTTTCCAGTCAAGTATCCGCTGCTTCAGTCAACAATGATACAATTAGTCAAAAATCGGATAATGAAACAGATGAATTTATTAAAGCTTATGAAGCAGGACGCTCAAAAGGAATCTTAAATGATGAAAATATGAGTAAATCCAACTTTATTGAACTTTGTAAAAAATCAGTATTTCCAGCTTATCTTGAATATTCTAAAGATAATCCTACTGTATCATTTGCTCAATATATTGCTGATGATAATTACGAAGTTCCAAGACTTCAACCAGGAGATCATCCAACTACCGTAAGAGCCAATGATGAATCAGATAATGGAAAATATTCTGCATTATTTCCAAGTCTTATTGCAGCTCATAGCGGATATAGTATGAAAGCAGGAGATATTTTAATTTGTTACGGATCAGACTCAATGGGTAAATATGTTGGGCATGCAGCTATTGCAACATCTGCAAATTATATTTTAGAAATGCCTGGAACTCTAAATGGACGTAGATCTGCCAAGAATAATGCTCGCCATATATCTAAAAAAGATTTCTTTACTACTTATGCAAATGGATCTGGAAAATATGTTAGTGTTTACAGAATGAAGGATCATCCTATAATTTCTGACCATGCTTCTACTTATGCGTACAGATATATGTATAAAACTGGTAATCCTACTTATTCTTTGGTTGCACAAGCACAAGACTTATATACTAAATCACCAAGTTATTGTTCAAAATATGTATATTATGCATATTATCAAGAAGATCCTTCTACGGTATTCATGCCACCAACACCTATTTTATTAAGACCGCATAATCTTATGAACCAATTTATGCCTGCTTACAAAGTATCATATATTCATAAAATAACGAGATATTAATCATGCAAAAATTATTCAGAACTATCCTAGCTATAATCGGATTAATTCTATCATTTATTACTTTGTCTATTTTTATTCAAAGTAATACCGCAAATTTTTCCAAAAATGATTATTTATTTGGATTATATATTTTCTGTTTATTTATTTCTGCTATTTTAATTCTATTTAGAAAGTTATCACTAGGCTGCTTGATAATAAATATTTTAATTATGCTTATTACAATAACTTTTTGGCTTCAATTTCCTTCTATAGCAGTAATTTATACTTATTTTCTTGCATACAATGTACTATCGTCTTTAATTTGCATTTATTATTTGAAAAATAATACCCAAAATGAAAATAATTAAATATCTATTTCAAACAATCACTATATTTTTATTAATCTTCATTACTTCAATTACAGCGATAAATCTATCTGACTATATTAATTCCGCAAATATCATGGGAATTAAAGATTTTATCATTCCCATAATAGGTCATGTAATTGCTATATTAGTACTAATTTTTGAGTTAATTTTTACTTTTAAAAAGCAAAAATTTAATAAGGTAATTGTTATACTTCTTACATTAGTTGTTTTAACTGCAGTAGGATTAGGTTTACCAATTGGCTGGGGGCCAGGATTATTGAATTATAACTTTATTGTACTGGGGTTAATTTTAATTTTAAAAATTATTGAGAAAAAAATATGTCAATCAAAATCTTGAAATTTATAGTTTTAATGTTAGATATTGTTGTATTTGGAATTATTTCAGTTAATGTATTATTTTCATTAGGTTCTGGAATACATAGTAATGTTGACTTAATCCGTTATGTGTTTTTAGGACTAGTAGCAATATTATTACTAGCTTTGCCAATATTAAACTTCTGCAAAACCAAACTACGCACAAGTTTAAGTTTATTAATTATTGGAATCATCTCTGCAATAATTGCATGGAATTCGATAGTTTCTACTTTTGCAATAATTAATTTTGTACTCATTGGAATTATTGCTTATTACTCGAAAGGACTATCTAAATGAAAAAGAAGGTCTTTGCAGTTTTTACAACAATTGCACTAACTTCAGCATATGATGTTTTGAACCTAAATGTTGTAACCCACCTAATTTCAACGTTTATCCATTAACAAAAAGAAGCGCGAATTATTTCGGGCTTCTTTTCTTTTGTGCTACATCTTTAAATAATAGTGCTAGCTCATTTGCATATTCAGAATATCCTACTTCGCCCAGCAGCGAAGTAACTTTTTCCATTTCTTGAATTGCAAAATTATCCCCTAATTGATAATTAAGTAGATCATTTAGGAAAGACAATTTCACTTTTGCATACATTAAGTATCGCGGAATCTCTAAATTCTCTAATAGTATTTTTGCTTTTTTAGCTAAAACTATATTTTTCTTAATAAGTTTTGTATAAGCATTAAGTAAAGCTATAATCATGCAATTTTTTCTTTTTATATCCACATTTGAAATTTCATCTATAGCAATAACTATACTTTTCATATATTGAAAAATTCTCTCATTATCTATAACTTCTACTACATTTCCAAATGCTCTGCTATAGTATTCATTCCAACTTTGAACATTATCAAAAATCGAATATAATTCTGCTTTCAACTTATTAGAAAGAATGCTTTTATTAGTCAAATCTTTATACATGCAACAAATCGTTGCTACTAAAAACAAATCAAGTTCTTCTGTAGTATTATTATAATTTTTTAGCTGAGTTTGAGCTAATTCATACAGCCCTACACTATCTTTTTCTAAATATAGTTTCTTTAATTTCTCAAATATTGCATCCTTTTCATTATTACTTTTTTTAGCAATTATAATGAATTCGTCAGGATACATATTTATTTTCTTCAAAAGCTCAATTACATTACCAAAATACATGTCACCTTTGCCATTTTCCCAACGTGATAAGGTGGCTGCATCAACGATTCTGCTCGAAGCTTGGCTTAAGGTTAAACCATGTTTTTTGCGTAACTTTTTATAAGTATTTCCGTATATATCGATGTTATCTACTTCTTTTCTATAATTTCAAAAAATAATTAAAACATTCTTTTAATAATTATTCAAACCATTCTTTTCTTTGCCCAAGTTACTATCTTTAATGTACAATAAAAAGAGTTAATTATAGAAATCAAGGGATATAAAAATGAACGAAAAGCTAGTTAAAATTGCATATTTATACGAAGATTTAATGAACACCTATGGAGATTCTGGAGACGTTAAGATTTTAAGTTTTTTATTAAAAAAGCAAGGTTATGATACTCAAGTTGATAATATTTCACTTGGGGATAAATTTGATGCTTTTGATTATGACTTTGTCTTTTTCGGTGGTGGTCAAGACTTTGAACAGACTGTTGTTGCTAAAGACTTACCACGCCATAAAGTAACTTTAGACAAGTACGTTAACGATGGTAATCCAATGCTTTGTATTTGCGGTGGCTACCAATTGATGGGAAGCTACTACAAGACTAACTCTGGTGTAACTATTAAGGGACTTGGAATTTTACCACTCCATACTGTCTTCAAAGCTGATAAGCGTATGATTGGTGATACTAAGTATCGAACTGAATGGGGAGAAGTCACTGCCTTTGAAAATCATTCAGGTCAAACTTATTTTGACAATACTGATAAATTGCATCCCTTAGGCGAGATGATTGAGGGATATGGCAATAATCCTCAAGATAAGTGTGAAGGTTTACGCTATCGAAACTTCATCGGTTCATATTCACATGGTCCACTTCTTAAGAATGTTAACGTTGCAAATGCTATTGTTGAAATGATCTTAAAGCGCCATGATGAACGCATTAACAATGTTCAAGAAAAAGCAGAATAATACAAAAATCACGAAGCAATATGCTTCGTGATTTTTAATTCTTTTCAAGTTTAGATTTCTTTTTCTTCTTAGGAGTAATATTTAATGCCATTGCTGCTAAAACAACTAATATAGATCCAATCCAATCCATTGGCTTCATTACTAATCCAAAGCAAAGCACTGACCCAATTGTTGCAGAAAACGGTTCAAATGCATCAAGCAAACTTGCAGTTGAAGCTTTAATAAATCTAAGTGAATTAGTCATCAATTGAAATGGAATTAAAGTCCCAATCACAATTACACATCCTGTATAAAGCCATACTTGTGGAGTGTTGGGAATTTTTGGCCAAGATGGATGAACTATCATTAAACAAATTCCAGCAGAAAGCAAACCCCAACCAGTTACGACTAAACTAGAAACTCGCTTTAAAACATTGATTGGGATTAAAGTATTAGTTGCTACACCAACTGCAGAAAGCAAGCCCCAGAATAAGACTTCTGGAGTAATTGCAAAACTATTAAACTTCCCATGTGTTGCAAGAAGTACTACCCCAATAAATGCTGCAATTGCTGCAACTACATCAATGGTACGCATGACTTGTTTTTTTGTAACTGCTAAGTATGCCATCACAAAAAATGGACCTATAAATTGTAATATAGTCGCAATTGAAGCATTGGCTTTAGCAACCACAATGAAGTAGAACAATTGTACTGGTAATAATCCAAAAACTCCATATGCAATCAATATCCAAGCATCATGTTTATTCGTCATTGTTTTAAGTGGTTTTTGTTTAAAAAAACCTGCCACAATCAACAAAATAATTCCCGAAGTTACCATTCTAATCTGTGATAACCATATTGGTGTAATACTTGGACTAGTATTAAATAAAGCCTTCGCAAAAAGACCAGAAATCCCCCACATCACACAAGCTAAGGCTGCCATAAATGCCCAAAATTGCCTTTGTTTTCTTGAATCCATCTAATTTAATTCCTCCTCATTTTTCACAATATCCATCATAACATATAAGCTACCAATAATTGGTAGCTTGTTTATTCTTCTATTTCTTCAATTTTATTAACTTTAGATTTAGGTACAATATTCAATGCCATTGCCGCTAAAACAATAAGAACTGAACCAAACCAATCAATCGGCTTCATTATTAAGCCAAAACATAGTACTGATCCAATTGTTGCCGCAAGTGGTTCAAATGCGTCAAGTAAGCTCGCGGTTGAAGCTTGAATAAAACGAAGAGAATTAGTCATCAATTGAAAAGGAATTAATGTTCCAATCACAATTACTCCAGCAGTATATAACCATACTCGTGGTTCATTTGGAACATGGGGCCAAGATGGATGAATAATCATTAAACAGATTCCAGCAGAAAGTAGTCCCCAACCAGTTACGACTAAACTTGAAATTTTGCGTAATTTTAATACATGAATTGGAATTAAAGTATTAGTTGCTACTCCAATCGCTGATAAAAATCCCCAGAACAAAGTATCAGGTGTTAGTGCTAAATGAGTAAAATTGCCATGCGTTGCTAAGAGTACTACACCAACAAAGGCCGCAAGTGCTGCAATTGCATCAAGTCTTCTGATAACTTGTTGATGACGAAGTGCCAAATATGCCATCACAAAAAATGGTCCTATAAACTGTAAAATAGTAGCAATTGAAGCATTGGCTTTTTGTACAACAATAAAGTAAAAAAGCTGAAATGGAACTAAACCAAAAATACCATAAGCAACAATTTCTACAGCATCACGTTTATTAGTCATCGTTTTAAATGGCTTTTGCTTAAAAAATCCAGCCGCAATAATTAAGATAATACCCGATACTACCATTCTGACTTGCGTTAACCACATTGGAGTAATTGCCGGACTCAAATTGAACAAAGCCTTCGCAAAAAGACCTGATATTCCCCACATAACGCACGCTACTGCTGCTAGAAAAGCCCAAAGCTGACGCTGTTTTTTCGTAACCATTTTTTATCTCCCAAACTTAATTGAATACCTAATTTTAACATTTTAAGATTAAGAAAAAAGCTAAAAATAAAAAAGCCTGAGAAATTATTTTTCTCAAAGCTTTTTAAAACTATCTTACTGTATATACCTTTTCTTTTCCAAATGGTTCTTCTTTAATATAAACCTTCCATTTACCGGAAAATTTAGCAGCACTTATAGAATACTTATATGGACTATCTAATTCATCATATTTGCCTAGATGAATATTATTTTTTCGAAATAATATTTTATTCTTTTTCAAAGTTTTTTTAGTAGAAAATGAACTTTGATAATCATAAATAGTAATAAATTTTCCGTTAATTTTAACTGCATCAAAATCTATAGGTTCATATCCTTGTTGATTTGTAACTTTTTGCATTTGTTGTAATGCAATTGCCTTTTGATTCTCTAAATATATATCTTGACATGTATTAAAAATGCAAAATAATATAAATATCCAAAGAGGAGATGTTAACAAAATCAACAGTACTTTACGTGGTTTTATAGCTTTCATAGATATTTAGTATGTTGCAACCTTATATGGTGCATATGTGTTATTAAAAGTATTAATTAAAGCTTTAGGCATTACATATGTTAATCCAGCTGACCATGTTCCAATAACATTATAATTACCTGAACCATAATAAAATGATTGCCATACTAACTTAGAACAATAATTTGAATCAAAACTTCTTAAACTAGGAGTAATTTTATATGTTATATATCTATTTTTAGTTTTAGAGTGTGTACTACTCCAAAATTTATAATCAGCATAATTTGCAACTTTAGAACTCATAGTTTTATTTTTAGGACGCCAAATCTGAATTTTTGCTTTACCATGATTGCACCATTTATCTATCCATTGGCTTTTAGTTTTCTGACTATTATTATTAGGTATTCCTGTAACCAACCACTTTACAACATTATATCCACCTGGCATTTCTAAAATATAATTATCAGTTGTAGCTATTGCCGCATGTCCCACTGCTCCACCAACTAATAAAATATCTCCTTTTTTTACTTTACCCATAAATTTTGCTCTCCGCGATGTGGTATATAATGATAAAAACGGTGAATATATCTCTTCATCATTATCAGACTTATCATTTGCAAAAGGAGAAGAACCATCTGGCATAGCACCATAATTATTATCTTGGGCAAAGTATTCTTCAAAATCGATAGTATTATTATCAATATCTAGATACATATCTTTAGCTTGATCATAAGCTGTTAAAAAATCTGAATAATTATAAGTAGATTTTTGTATTTTACCGTCACGTATTCCCTGATTATATAGATTTAAAGCTTCTGAATTATCAGAACGAGGGGAAGCAAATACATTTCCACTACTAGTAATTAATATTATTATATTCAGTATTATGCTTGCTATTAATTTGTTTAATTTCATATATTTACTCCTTTGTAATTTATATCAATATAATACTTAGTTTACAAAAAATAAAGTGCTTTCATTGAATTTAAATAAAAAAGCCTGAGAAATTATTTTTCTCAAACCCTACATTAAAACTCTAAATATTCCTATCGCTACTGCCACTAATACATATCTTATCCAATTAGGCAATTTATACATTGGCAGTCCCACTAACACTATCCACATAATAATAAATCCAGCCAATATTTCCGAGGAAATAATCCAGTTTCTACTATTATAAAGAAACATATGAATTAAAATTACTGATATTAAATATCCCAAAAATTTTCTATCAAATGCTTGCCATCGTTTTTTAAAGTCTACTTTTCTAAAAAGCAAAAAATTCTCTATTGAATCAGCTTCACTTCTTGCAAAAATAATAGAAGCGTAATCAAAGAAAATAACATTTGCATTCAATAAAGCTACTCTTAAGGGCTTACTAATCAAGCCGAAATTAACCACTTGCATCTTATTCAGGGTCAATTCTGGTAAGTTTATCCTAGCTAAAAATAATATTAAAGCTGTAATAAACGCATAAATCCAAAACCTGCGCTTTCTACTCACCTTCCAAGACTCCATCTACTAACTTCAATTCTTTATCATACTTAAGATTTGGAATGTCATCATGATTAGCAATAATTACAGCCCGATTTTGCTTTTTCAATTCTTCTAATATTTCTACAAAAACTGCAATTCCTTCTTTATCAATTCCACGAGTTGGTTCATCTAACAAAACAATATTCTGCTTTTCCATGATTGCTTGAATAATGCCGAGTTTTTGACGCATTCCAATTGAATACTTGCTTACAGCCTGTGAATCATCTGGATCAAGTGATAAGCGTTTCATTAACTTGCGTACTTGAGCTTCATTATAATTATTATTAAGTTCGGCCAAGAATTTCATATTTTCAAGACCTGCTTCATATTCAAGAAAGCCTGGATTTTCAATAAGTGCACCAATTACATCTCCATCATCAACATTAACTGTGCCACTATTTTGCTTTAAAATTCCAGTAATAATCTTAAAAATCGTCGACTTACCAGAACCATTTTTTCCTATAATATGAAGTCGCTCTCCGGGTTGTAATTCAAAGGATACATCTTTTAGGACTTCTTTTTTGCCAAACTTTTTATTTAAATTCTCAACTTTTAACATACTTTCTCCTTAATAATAAATATGGTGGATTGCTTGATATAATGGATCAAAGATAATGCTATACTTAACCATTAATATTGGCCGTTCTAAGTTATAGTGATATAGCAGCGTTACAAGTAATGCAAAGACAAATGCCAAATATGGATATGGCATACTATAAGCAGCTATCATAATTAGCATTACGATAAGCATTAATAGCATATGCATTACTAATAGAAGTAATCCCAAGCGCCAATCTCCAACTTGAAATAACTTCGTCCGATGAATCAAACAATATGGAATTAATAGACAACTCCAAAAAATAAGCCAGTCTAACAATACTAATCTAAATAATTTTAAAATAGTTTCATTTGTTTTATTACGCACTTCAATCATATTTCTAATTGGACGAAGTCGTAGAATCTGAGTAAAAACAATCAAATAAACTGCAGTTTGAAAATATAACGATACTCCATGCCCATATAAAAATACATATGGAATATCAGCCATCTCATAATGGTGACTACTATAGAAAAAACTAGTAACTAAACCAATCCCAGCTATCCAAAGAAGCGTCTGTTTAAAATATCTTTCTGTCTTATCTTGCATTAGGCACCTCGCAATTGCTTCTTATACCATAATCTAATTAATAAAAATGAAACACTTGCATAAATTATGGCAATTATTATCCAAGTTAAAGGTAATCCTAATGGTGGATATTGACTGTTAAAACTAATCTGTCCGGGTGCAATCAAGTTAAATATTGAAAGTATATTAACCAAAAATATAGTAAATGAATTAATAGGAAGTAAAAAAACAAACATAATCAATGCTAGTCCTACAACAGCACTTAAAATTAGGTAAATAGCATTTTTCTTAATAAATAATCCTATTGCAAAAATTAGCACTGCAAATATTCCCCAACCAATGGAAGAGGATAAAATATACCAAATTGTCTGAACACCAAAATTATTAGAAAATGTTGCAGCAAATTCTCCAAACATTATTTTGCCGGAAAAGTTCAATGGAAAATAAAACCAATTTATTACTATCAATTCATATAAATATACAAATACTGTAAGTAAACTCGCAGTACAAAAAACATTAACTATGCTCTTTAGAAAGAACTTTTTATACCCTATTCTTTGAATAATATTATTAAACTGATTATTATTCTTCATAAAAATAATATAAAATGAACTTAATCCCGAAATAATTAATAGATTTATAACATCTTTTGTTAAAGAACTTTCTACCTCACTAAACTGAATATTAAAAAACATAGTAATTGCTGAAGTATTACTTAATCCTACTCCTTGTACATCCTTAATTGCAGCAAAAATACAATAAGTAACTACTATTAAATAAAATAATATCCCTATTACAATTATCTTTTTTGTTCTTTTTGTCATCCCTTTTTCCTCTTTCATTAAGCACCTCGTAATTGCTTCTTATACCATAATCTGATTAATAAGAACGAAACAGATGCATAAATTATGGCAATTATTATCCAAGTTAAAGGTAATCCTAATGGTGGGTATTGGCTATGTATAGAAACTTGACCTGGTGCTATCAAATTAAATATTGTAGTTATGTTAGCTACAAACACAGTAATTGAATTAATAGGAAATAAAGCAAAGAATAGCATTAACGCTAATCCTACAACAGCTCCTGAAATTAGGTAAATAGCATTTTTCTTAATAAATAATCCTATTGCAAAAATTAGCACTGCAAATATTCCCCAACCAACGGAAGAAGTAATCAAATATGCAATTAAATGAATCAAACTATTACTTGAAAAATGGGGTCGTTGACTTACTACTAGACTATTTGAAGTAAAAGCAAATGGAGGATAAAACCAATTAATTAACACTATTTCATAAAGCCGAACACCCAATGCAAAAACGCTAGCAAATGAAAAAACATGTAAAACTGATGTCTGTAAATACTTTTTGTAGCCAATTCTCTGAATTATGTTAGTTATACTATTATTGTTCTTAATGAAAATAATATAAAATGAACTGAATACTGGTATTAAAAGTAATGGCATCATACTTGTAATAAATCCGTCATCTGCAAACCCAAATGGCTGTACACCAAGAAACATATATATTCCATTATCCACATCAAACTTTAACCCAGGACGGAGTTCTTCTTTAATAGCAGCTAATACCATATAAGTCGTTAATGCAAAATATATTATTGCCCCTATTACAATTATCTTTTTTGTTCTTTTTGTCATCCCTTTTACCCTTTCAATTATTCACAAAAAGAGAGCTGACTAAGATCTCCCATTGTTTATTATTTGCAATCCGAACTATAAAGTGGAACTTTATATAGATAGAACTCCTCTTTTCAAAAGCATTATCAATATGAAAATTTTATCTTTAATTGATTAATTTAAATTATTAATGTAATATATAAAACTTAAGTTTAACTAGATAAGGTAGTAGTGCAATTACTCTCAAGTCCAACTATACAAATCCCCATGAAAGGATACCTCCATGAATAATAATTCTGCTGGTAAATTATTTAAAAAGTTAAGAACCAAACAAAACATTTCATTAAAAGAAGCTGTAAAAGATATAGATGAACTCTCTCCCTCTCGATTATCACATTGGGAAAGTGATTCATCTAATATTCCACTTTATAAACTAGACCAATTGCTTTATAACATCCATGTTCTTCCTACTGAATTTGCTGAACTTCTTGGTTTAAGATTCATCAACACAGTAACGCTTAAAACACAAGATGCATTTATTGCAAACGATGTAAATGAATTACACAATCTAGCAACTAATCAATTAAATAAATATCAAAAATTTCAAGATAATAATGAACTATATTTATCTGCTTTAACTTGTAATTTCTATTTTCAAAAGAGTGGTAAAAATATTTTCCCAGATAAATTAAAAGCAAAAATTACTGATCAACTTTCAAAAATTTCGTTATGGAGTCAATATTACATTACAGCTTTTGGTAATGTTCTTAACTTACTCAATCCAAAAGATATTTATAAAATTGCTCAGTCACTTGCATATAATTTTGATTTTACAAAGAATAGCGGGTTAGAAAATAATATTTATGCTTCCTTAGTTCTATTAAATGCAACGTTAATTTTATCAATAAAATCTCCTAATCTTGCACAAAAATTATTTATTCAAATAAAAGACTTAAAAACAAATAGTTTTGACGTGTATTCAAATTTCTATAAAAAATTTACTTTTTATATCTTAAACTATCAACTATTTAAAAAAGAAAAAGATTTAAAACTAGCAAAAAATTTAATTGAAATTTTTAATTTTATTGATAGGGCCGACATTGCTGAAGAACTAGAAGATATTCTTTCTAAAGTTCAAAACTCCTCCAAATAATTCACTCTTACAAGTATACAGAAACGTTTTTCTATATCTACCAAAGTTGCGCGAGACGCAACTTTTATTTTTATAAGTACCTAAATCGAAAGGACCTCCCCAATGATTAAAAATGAAATTGGTAAAAAATTTAGAGAACTTCGAGAACTACAAAACATAACCTTAATTAAAGCTACTCAAAATATTGATAATCTCTCTGTATCAAGAGTTTCACATTGGGAAACCGGTGATGGAGAAATACCATTATCAAAATTAAATCAGCTCTTATATAATATCCATATCTTACCTAGTGAATTTGAAAATTGGGCAAAATTACGTCCAGAGAATCAACTAATAAATAATCTTCAAAAAGCTTTTATTGAAAATGATTTAGATTTAATTTTGTCATTATCAAGATCACAGTTAGATATATACAAAAATACTAATAAAAATGAAGATTTATTTTTGGCTGCTACTGGCTACAATTTATACTTCCAAATAACACAAAAAAATTTGCTTTCTACAAATTACCAACAAAAGCTCTACATCGCTTTAAGTAATGTAGACTTCTGGAGCCAATATTACATAAGTATTTTCAGTAATACTCTTGATCTCTTGGATTCAAATTTTGTTTATAGACTTTCTTGCTCCATAACCAATAACTTTTCCACTATTCAAAAGTTAGGATTAGAAACTGAAATTTATGCTACTACTTCACTCTTAAATGCATTAAACATGCTAACCCTAAAAGAAACAACTTCAGCACAGAAACTATTAACTAAAATCAATAAACTACCATATTCTGCCTTTAACACTGATTCAAGTTTAAGGAAAAAATTTCTATCTCACATATTGTCCTATCAAACTAGCAATAATAAGAATGATTACAACATAGCTAACTCTATTTCTAATTTAGCTTCATTAATTGATCGAGATGATCTCGCAAAAGAGCTAAAGTTGACATTATCCAAAGTTCAAAACTCTTCTAAATAATTCACTCTTACAAGTATACAAAAACGTTTTTCTATATCTACCTAAGTTGCGTGAGACGCAACTTTTTTACACACAAAAAGACGCATCCCTTACGATGCGTCTTCTTCATTATCTTCTTTACACTGCTTCATCCAATACCAATTCATCCAAGCTTGTACCACTCCATAAACAAGATACATTAAATACAGTGGCCATGCTCCATGAAGTATTGCCCAGGAAATAATCGTCCCAATTAAGATAATTATATCTAAAACTAAAACCAACTTTTCTAAATTTTCAATTAATCCAACTATTCCTGACAAAATTATCACTGCACTAAATGTAAGCAGCCAATAATTGTTGCTATCAAGTCCTGTGCCAATTACCTGACTAAATAATAAAAGCGCGATAATCATGAAGAATACGCGCAACGATTTTTCTAATTCCTTCATTATAATAAATTTATTGTTCCTTACTTATTACAAATGGACTCAGCACACCACTTGCTAGTCCATAAACAAAATACCAAGTATAAATATTACCTTGGTCCGGATGACGAATCCATAATACAAATGCAATAATTGCTAAAAGCGCTCCTAAAAATAAAGTCGAAACCATATGCCTATTAGCTAAAAAGCTTATTGCTGTTCCAAGTGTAATTAAAAGCAAAAGTCCAAAAATGACAACTATAACGGGTCCCTTAGTCTCTACATTCATATCCAACATTGAAACGCCATTCATTAATTGCCAAACTAAGAACCCTGATAGTGCAATCCCTGCCAAAAATACTAGAATACGAATTACCATTGAAACAAACTTCTTCATATAGCTTCTCCTTCACATAGATATTATGACAACTATAACCGATTTTACTTACAGACTCAAGTGTTCACAAAAATTCTAATTTTTGTCAAAGTATCTTCTCAACTTTTTTGCATATTAAAAGAGAGGTCAGATGGGGACTAAACCATTCAACCTCTCGGATTAGGAAACTTTATTAAAATTTCGAACTACCGTCAGAATATATTTATATCTATATCACTTATTAAGATTACTTATTAAATTTCTTGTAGTTCTTGATGTAACGCTTTGCTACACCCATCATGTGAACACTGATCTTGCTTTCGTCATGCTTTAAACCACTAAAGCTTACACCGAAGTACTTAGTCTTAGCGTCAAAGCCGTTTGTTGAACGAAGACCTAACAAGTCACCTGCGTGTTCCCATTCAGTGTAACGAGAAGCATTGTTGTAATCACTTTCGTTACCGTAGAAACCGCCGAATACCATTTGCTTTACGTTAAAGTAAATTTGATTCTTAAGAGCGGCCATTGAACGAGTTTGACCATGCCAATCACTGCTGATAGGAAGACCAGCTTCGTCTTCATATACTTGACCTACAGAGGAATTAAGACCTGATTGCTTTGCAGCACGTTGAATACCTGCTACATAGTGGTCTGAATCCCAGCATGAACGGTTGTTGTTGTAGTATTGTGCAGCTGTACGGTCTGCAAACTTCAACGCACCCTTTCTGTAGGTCCAGCTCTTCTTACCCATTTGACGACGGGCAGAGTTGATTAAGTTCATAGTGAAGTGACTAAGTTCAACTTTATCACTCCATGATAAGTTAGTCACATTAACGATTTTGGTTCTGTCTGAAGCATCTGTGTCAACCCAGTTGTTACTCTTCATACCAGCCATTGAACCCTTAATTAACTTATTCTTATCGCTTTGAGAAAGGCGACCTTTATTAGCCTTTAAAACTCTAGATTTAGTATAACCAGCTTTCTTTGCACTTGACATACTAATAGTTGCTGCACTAACTTCTTGAGCTGAAGCATTAGTCCCTACTTCATTGCTCATCATTGTACTGCCACCAAATATAGCGGCTGCAATTCCAAATACTGCTAAAAATCTTACATTCTTTCTCATTTTCCTAATCCCCTAATCTACTAAATATAACCATTTGCTATGTTTTTTTGAATTGAATCCAAAGTAGTCAATTTCTTCATCAACTCAATTAGTCCTTTACGTCTCTTCATTTATAAGGATAGCAGGGTTTAAATAATTGTCTACCCGTGAATAGGTTAAATAACACCGCTATTTAATACATAACCAAGGTTATTTTCTATCCATGCAATAGATTAGGTTCCATAATACTTGTTATTAAACAAAAATTGGATAAATAATTTTATGTTTTTTTATTTTTCTAAAAATATATAAAAAAATATATTATTATAACCAAAGTTATAATATACAAAATCATATTTTTGAAGTAAAAACGCCTTTATGTAGGTGATTTCAGCCTTGTTTTGTGTTTATTTATGTATGTGTATATCATAAATAGGATTAGTTTTATTATTCATCATTGTTATCTTATTTATTTCTACAATATAACTTCTATCTTTTAATATGTTATCGTACCTTCATTTACCTATAATAGTAGAAAAAACAAAAAAGACCTTTTCAGGTCTTTTTATTAGCTTATTCTAAGCCAAGCTTTTTAAAAATGTCATCTACATGACGCAAGTGATAATGATAGTCAAACGCATCATCAATGTCACTTTCAGATAAGTAGTTCATAATTTCGCTATCTTCAACTAACTTTCTAAATGAAGTCTGCTCATTCCATGATTTAGCTGTTAACTTTTGTACCATATCATAAGCTTTTTCACGAGAAAGTCCAGCTTCATCAATAAGCTTTAATAATACACGTTGTGAGTAAATTAATCCATAAGTACGATCCATATTCTTAAGCATTGTTTCTGGGAATACATCCAAGTTAGTAAGAATACGGTTAAAGCGATTAAGCATGTAATCAATACCGATTGTAGCATCAGGCAAAATGACACGTTCAGCACTAGAGTGAGAAATATCACGCTCATGCCATAAAGTTACATCTTCATAAGCTGTTACAATTTCGCCTCGAAGAACTCGAGCCATCCCGCATAAATTCTCTGAACCAATTGGATTACGCTTATGAGGCATTGCAGAAGAACCTTTTTGACCAGCACGGAAATGTTCCTCAACTTCATGAATTTCGCTTCTTTGTAATCCACGAATTTCAGTGGCCCAATTTTCAATACTAGTTGCAATCAAAGCAATGGTAGCAATGTACTCTGCATGGAGATCACGTGGCAAAATTTGACTAGTGATTGGCTGTTGAGTAAGACCTAGTTGTTTCATTACACTAGTTTCAACTGCTGGCGGAACATTTGCAAAAGTTCCTACAGCTCCTGAAATTTTTCCACTTTCAACACCTTTTGCTGCATGCTCAAAACGTTCAATATCACGGTTGATTTCTGCATACCAACGAGCAAGTTTTAACCCAAAAGTAGTTGGTTCAGCTTGTACTCCATGAGTACGCCCCATTTCAACAGTATCTTTATATTTAAGAGCCTTTTCAGCAATAGTCTTTTTCAAAGCAGCTAAATCCTGGCGAATAATTTCATCGGCTTGCTTTAAGATATAGCCTTGTGCAGTATCTACTACATCAGTAGAAGTAAGACCAAAGTGGACCCACTTCTTTTCATCGCCTAAACTTTCTGAAACAGTTCTAGTAAAAGCTACCACATCGTGATGAGTAACTTCTTCAAGTTCTGCTACACGTTCAACTGTAAAACTTGCATTTTTTGCAATTTTTTCTGCATCTTCTGTTGGCACTTCACCAAGTTCTGCCCAAGCATTAGTTGCTGCAACTTCAACCTTAAGCCAAGCAGCATATTTATTTTTAAGTGACCAAATTTTGCCCATTTCTGGACGAGTATAACGTTCTAACATAAATTAAATTTCCCAAGGATTCTTCAAAACGATAGTTTGTTCACGATCTGGTCCAACTGAAACAGTTACCAATGGAACACCTACTAATTCTGATACACGGTTCAAGAACTTCTTAGCATTTTCTGGTAATTCTTCCCAAGTCTTTACACCAGTAATATCTTCTTCCCATGCAGGAAGTTCCTCGTATACTGGCTTACATCTATAAAGTTCTTTAAGACTTGCTGGGTAGTAATCAATCTTTTCACCGTCAAGTTCATAAGCAGTACAGATCTTAATTTTGTCAAAACCAGAAAATACATCAAGCAAGTTAAGACTTAAAGCATTAATTCCTGCAACACGCTTTGCATGACGAAGAGCAACTGAATCAAACCAACCAACTCTACGTGGACGACCAGTAACAGTACCATATTCATGAGCAATATCACGAATTTTGTCACCAGTTTCATCTAATAATTCAGTTGGAAATGGACCTTCACCAACACGAGTAGTGTAAGCTTTGCAGACACCAATCACAGTCTTTAAGCGATTAGCACCAATACCAATACCTGAAGCAATTCCACCTGAAATAGTATTTGAAGAAGTTACATATGGATAAGTTCCTTCATCAATATCAAGCATTACACCTTGTGCACCTTCAAAAAGTACCTTTTCATCTTTATCAAGTGCATCATTTACAAGTACAGAAGTATCAGTTACATACTTCTTCATTATTTGACCATATTCTAAGTACTTTTCAAAAATATCATCAAAATTAAGAGCAGGTTTTTCATAAACTTTAGTAAATAAAGCATTCTTTTCTGCTAAGTTTGCACGTAATTTTTCTTCGAAAGTATCTCTTTCAAGCAAATCGCAGACTCTGATACCAACTCTTGAAGCCTTATCCATGTAACAAGGTCCAATACCATTTTTTGTAGTACCAATCTTCTTGTCACCTTTTGCTTCTTCTTGGTATTCATCTTGCAAGATGTGGTAAGGCATAATAATGTGAGCTCGATTAGAAATACGAAGCTTACTTGTATCAATACCTTCTTTTTCAAGGTTATCAAGTTCGCCAAACATTACTTCAGGGTTGATAACAACACCATTACCGATAACTGCACCATCTTTTGCAGCAAAAATTCCAGATGGAATAAGACGCATCTTGAAAGTTTTACCATCAATATCAATAGTGTGGCCAGCATTGTTACCACCATTTGAACGAACTGCCATTGAAGCTTCTTTACTTAAGAAATCAGTAATCTTACCTTTACCTTCATCGCCCCATTGACTACCTACAACTGCAACTGCTGTCATTTTTACTTTCTCCTCTAAATATCAATAATTGTTACATATGATATTCTAGCAATAATTATTAGAATGTCAATGTAAAAAGCGAATTATTTTTATTTACAGCAAAAATATAGTTCGCTTTTATTATTGACAAATTGATATTTCTCCCTTATATTATTTTTGTCTCAAGTCATTCAATTATCTTAAGGAGAATATACAGTGAGCAATTATTTTAGTATGGAAGCCTTTGACTATGATGATATTCAATTAGTTCCTAATAAAGGTATTATTAAAAGTCGCCATGATGCAGACACAAGTGTTAAGTTTGGAAGCCGAACATTTAAAATTCCAGTTGTACCTGCAAATATGGAAAGTGTTATTGATGAAAAGCTTGCTACTTGGCTAGCTCAAAACGATTATTATTATGTGATGCATCGTTTTCAACCTGAAACAAGGCTTGATTTTATTAAACGAATGCATAAAAAAGGACTTTTTGCTTCAATTTCGGTTGGAATCAAAGACAGCGAATATGATTTTATTGACAGTCTTGCAAAAGAAAAAATCATCCCTGAATACATTACCATTGACGTTGCCCACGGTCATTCTACTTATGTAATTGACATGATTCATTACATTAAAGAAAAACTTCCAGAGAGTTTTCTAACCGCTGGAAATGTTGCAACCCCTGAAGCTGTACGCGAGTTAGAGCAAGAAGGTGCAGATGCTACTAAAGTTGGAGTGGGTCCTGGCAAAGCCTGCATTACAAAACTTAAAACTGGATTTGGTACTGGAGGCTGGCAACTGGCAGCACTTAGAATGTGTTCAAAAGTCGCAACTAAGCCCTTAATTGCTGATGGTGGAATCCGACATAATGGAGATATTGCAAAATCCGTCCGTTTTGGTGCAACTATGGTTATGATTGGATCAATGCTTGCAGGTCATGAAGAATCTCCAGGCAATATTATTAAGATAGATGGCAAAACTTACAAACAATATTGGGGATCAGCATCAGAAGTGCAAAAGGGAGCCTACCGTAATGTTGAAGGTAAACAAATGCTTGTACCTTACCGCGGAGCAATTAGTGATACTTTAAGCGAAATGCAGCAAGATCTTCAATCATCCATCTCTTACGCAGGTGGATGCGATTTAAACGCAATCAAGCTGGTAGATTATGTAATTGTTAAGAATACAATCATGAATGGTGACTATTAATTTTAGAAAATTCTATGAATAATTTCTAACCATTTTATTAAATAACAAGAAATAATATAGTATTAAAACACAAAATTCGATACAATATTATAGCCTGGAACTGTTAGGTAGTCAGTTTCAGGCATTTTTTTGTATTTTTTATGATTTTTTTAGTGACAGAAGCAAAATTTATGTTATACTATTGTAGTTGATAAATAACGCGCCCATAGCGCAACTGGATAGAGTGTCTGACTACGAATCAGAAGGTTGAAGGTTCAAATCCTTCTGGGCGCATTTATTAACGGGAAGTGGCTCAGTTTGGTAGAGCACCTGGTTTGGGACCAGGGGGTCGCAGGTTCGAATCCTGTCTTCCCGATATTTTTAAAGTAAGTGCATTTTTGTACTTGCTTTTTTTATTTTTATCTATTAAAATTGATTTCAATAATTAAGAAGCTATGAAAAGACGAGTAAATAATTCATTCTTTAAGTGAGTTAGCGTTAGTGTGAAGCTAATAGACCCTGAATTATCGAAAAACACTTTGAGCTATTTCACCGAAAAAACTTGAGTAGGTTGAAACGTCTCCGGCACGTTACCACACCGGTGGGGTATGATTGTACCCTAATAAGAGGTCTAGCAATAGACAATTTGGGTGGTACCGCGGAAAAAAGCCTTTCGTCCCTAGCAATTCTAGGAGCGAAGGGCTTTTTCTTTACTCTGATTATTTTAGGAGAGATAATTATGGATTTAATTTTACCAAAAGACTATAAACCAACATTAACAGTTAGAGATACAGAAGCAGCTATCGTTTTTATTAGAGAAAACTTCCAAGCAATTTTATCAGATATGCTTAATCTTCAAAGAATGTCTGCACCGATGTTTGTCGAACGTGCTACTGGTTTAAACGATAATTTAAATGGTGTTGAACGCCCTGTTGCTTTTGATATGAAAGATATGCCTGAACAAACCATCGAAGTAGTTCATTCTCTTGCAAAATGGAAGAGAATGGCTCTTAAAAAATATGGCTTTGGTATGCATGAAGGCTTATATACCAACATGAATGCAATTCGTCGTGATGAAGACTTAGATAATGTTCACTCAATCTATGTTGACCAATGGGACTGGGAAAAAATCATCAAAAAAGAAGAACGTACTGAAAAAACATTGAAAGAAACTGTTGAAAAAATCTTTTCAGCAATTAAAGAAATTGAAAAAGCTGTTACTAAACATTACCCCGGCTCAACTTATCGCCTCCCTGATAAAATTACTTTTGTCACTACACAAGAACTTGAAGACCGCTGGCCAAACCTTACACCAGATGAACGCGAAGATAGAATTGCTAAAAAAGAAAAAGCAGTCTTTCTCATGAAAATTGGTGACAAATTGAATAGAAGCGGTAAGCCACATGATGGACGAGCACCTGATTATGATGATTGGTCATTAAATGGTGATATTCTTTTCTGGTATGAACCTCTTGAAAAGAAGCTTGAAATTTCAAGTATGGGAATTCGTGTAAGTGAAGAAAGCTTACGTGAACAACTAAAGAAAGCTCATTGTGAAGATCGTGCAAAATTACCATTTCATAAGATGCTTTTGAATGGTGAACTTCCTTATACTATTGGAGGCGGCATTGGGCAATCTCGCTTATGTATGCTTTTGTTAGGGAAAGCTCACATTGGCGAAGTTCAAGCGAGTGTTTGGCCAGAAGAAATGATTGAAAAGTGTGCTCAACATGATATTGAATTATTGTAGTTGCTAATAAAATCAGCTTTTCATTTAACAGTAATATCTCCTTCTTCTGATTCAACTTTTAATAAGTTCTTTTCATGTGTATGCTTCTTATAAGTTGAACTTGCATAACTGTGACCCCGCATACTAATACTTCCTTCTTCGGTAGTTAAGTCATAGCCTTTAAAATTACAATTTGATACATTTACATCACCTTGTTCGGCTTTTACTGTTATTCCAGATTTTGTTGATGTACTTTGTAAAGTAATATCTCCTTCTTCTGAATTTACTTGCCCATCATTCATTGAAGTCTTAGCTATATCAGCATTTCCTTCCTCAGTATTAAATTGAGCTGTTTGAATATTAGCTCCATTGACTGTAATATCCCCTTCTTCCGACTTAATATCAGCTTGATTAAGAGATACATTTTTGGGAATCGTTATTCTAATGACAGGGTTACCTTTACTTGATCCATTTTGCTTAATAATTAATTGCCCATTTTTATTTTCAACTTTAGGAGTAATATCCTTATCTCCTTGATATTGAACTTTATACAATTTTCCTGTTTTAATAATTACATCACAAGCATCCGTATTAACTATCAAATTAGAAAAACTATTATTAGTTAGCACTTTATTTACTTGTTTTACCGGGTTTTTACCTTGATTAACAATTTTTCCACATCCTGCTAAACCAACTATAACTAAAACCCCAGCAATTATTGCAGCTATCTTTTTAAAATTCATCGCTATAAATCCTCCTTTTTTACTATTTATCTTCATTATAACTAAAAAAATCCACTAGTAAGTAAATTTGATACTAGTGGATTTTTTATTCTTATTTTTAATTTTCATTTTTTCTTTCGCGTCTTGCAATTAGCGACATAATAAGCGGCAAAAGAATAAAACCAAATACCATCATTGCAATCGCATACCAGTTCAAACCAATAAACTGACCTTGAGCATTTAATATACCAAACTGTGCCTTCCAGTTATATTCTATAAGTAAGAATATTACCAAAATAATTGATAGAACTGGAAAAACAACATCTGTCCAAACATTTTTATCTGCTTTTAAGATAATATCTTTTTCAACACCTTTTCCTTGGAAAAAGCGAATTACAGCAATTGGTACCACAATAAAACCTAAGAATCTAACCATTGCACTTAAAGTAATGAGATTAGTCATGTTATATTGAAAGGCCATTGGAATTAAAATTGCCAAGATTACTGAAATGAAGAAAGTTCTAATTGGAAAATTATTCTTAGTTCTTTTAGTAAGGGATTTAGACATTTGATTTTCTCTTGCCATAGCTTCAAGGATTCTTGGAGCATTAAAACTCGATGCTACATTGATACCAAACATAGACACCAAAGCTCCTACCAAAATCACATCTCGCAAAACTTCATTTTGAAAAATTGCTGCAATAGCCACAACTTGTGTAGTTGTCATCAAAGCTTTAGGATCAAGAATCATGGCTACTGCAACAACGCCAATATACACGATTGCAATAACTAAAATCGCAAGTGGTATTGCACGTGGTAAATTTTTTTCTGGATTTTTCATATCATCAGAACCTGAAGCTACAGATTCAAATCCAGTAAAAGCATAAAACGCTGAAACAATTGCCATTACAAAACCAGTAGTAGTTAATGTTGGAACAATTCTATGACCATTTTGTGTAATTGAATCAACTTCATTTAAGTGACTACTTGCTCCACTTACTATCAAAAGCACTACTCCAGCAACAATAATTAAAACAAGAGCAGCTAACTTTCCAATAGTAGCTAAGTTCATTACATACTTAACAACTTTTTGCCCAAATAAATTTATAACTGTAATAGCAGCCATTAAAATAATGAAACCAATCGTTACAGCCCAAAAGTCTTCAGAGTTTCCACCAAAAATAGAAATTGTAGAGCGAATAACACCTACTGCCATTACTCCCCAAGCAACACTTGCCGAAAAGTAACGCAAAATCCCCATATAAAAGCCTACTTTTTCACCAAAAGCTGCTTTAGAATACGCATAAGCTGCTCCTGATTTGGTTACATATTTAGCTGCTGCAGCAAATGAAATTGCTAAAATTGATGCAAATATTGCAGCGATCAAATATACAAGTAATGCTTTTGAACCAGCTTGTTGGACAACACTTCCTGGCGTCAGGAAAATTCCCGAACCAATAATTGCATTAATTGCTAATAAAACTATCGACCAAAAGCCTAGTTTGTCACTTTCTTTTTCACTCATTTGTTATCCTTCTAAATATTATTTTGCATTATCAACAACCCATTTAAATAGATTATTCATAAATGCTACCTTCTTATTTCTATGGAGCATCTCAGGATGCCATTGTACTGCTAAAATACTACCATCTTTATTTTCTAATCCTTCAATTACACCATCAGGTGCAGTTGCAACTTTAATTAAATCTGGAGCAACATCTTTAATTAATTGATGGTGGAAAGAATTAACTCTAAAATCAGTCTTGCCAAGAACTTCAGCAAGTTTTGAATTTTCTTCAACTTTCATACCATGAGTTGGTAAACTTGGAGAATGCCCTTGTGAATGTTTAAGAGTTTCTTCACTTCTATAAGATAAATCTTGATATAATGTACCACCATGTGCAACATTGATAATTTGAGCACCACGACAAATACCAAGAACGGGAATTCCATTCGCTTCGGCTAACTTAAGAAGTCGCATATCAAAATGATCACGTTCTGGCCAAGTAGCGCCAATTTTTTGTTTAGGCTCTTCCCCATAAAAACGTGGATCCACATCATGACCACCTGATAAAATTAATCCTTGAACATTATCAAGTTGCATTTTTATTACTTCATCATTTTCATTAAATGGAATGATGTAAGGTATGCCTCCATTTTGAACAACAGAGTCTACATAATCTTCATTCACATAACTACGATGATACCCTGGGAAAATGCCCCCATCATCAATAATTACTGAACCTGAAATTCCAATAATTGGTTTTGTCATAGTTATCCACTCCTTACTTACTTTTTATACGTAATTATTATATACAAAAAGCTGTCAGAATGACAGCTTTTAGTTTTATTTTTTATTTTTATGCTTAATTATATATACAATCGTTGCAACGATTAATACTATTGCTCCTACTGCTACAGAGATGCGAGTTTCTGGATTAATAAACATAAAAATCACAATAACTGTAAGCATAATTAACGCAAAGTAATTTGAATATGGATAAAGTGGTAATTTAAAAGGATGGTTTTCCATCAAGTGAGGATTCTTCTTTCTAAAGCGAAGCTCCGCAAGCAAGATAACAAACCAAGCAACCATTCCTGGAAGAACAGATGAACTATAAACTACTACAAAGACATTTTCAAGAGATTTACTAAAGAATTGCAACAAGACATTTAACATAAAACCAATGAAAATTCCTGACGTAATTCCAATAATAGCACGATCAGGCACAATCCTCTTTGATACATGACCAAATACTCTAGGTGCCTCTCCTTCATGAGCCATCTTATAAAGCATTCTACTTGAAGAATAAATTCCAGAGTTTGCTCCAGATAAAGCAGCTGTTAAAACAACAAAGTTAATAATCGAAGCAGCAGCAGTAATTCCAACCTTAGCAAAAGTAGTTACAAATGGTGAACCCATTGTTCCTAATTTATCCCAAGGATAAATAGTTACAATAACAAAAATCGCACCAACATAGAAAATCAAAATACGCCAAAGTACTGATTTAACACTTTTTACAACTGCTTTTTGAGGATCAGCAACTTCTCCAGCAGAAATACCAATTAACTCGATTCCTTGGTAAGAACCTACAATAATTGCCATTGAGAATAAGAAGCCTTTGATTCCTCCAGTAAAGAATCCTCCATGATTCCATAAATTAGAAAAGCCAATTGGATGCCCGCCATTACCAAAACCAAAGAGAATTACCATAAAACCTAAAATAATCATCAAAATAATGGTTACAACTTTAATCATTGCAAACCAAAATTCTAATGTCGCATATGCCTTAGCACTGGCTAAATTTGCAAGAAGTAAAAATGCAATAATAATTACTCCTGCCATCCAATCATTAGTATTTGGCCACCAAAATCTCAAATATTCAGTCGTTGCTACAACTTCTGAAATACCTACAACGATATATTGAAAAACATTTGCCCATTCAGCTAAATAACCTGCAATTGGATGAACATGTTCACTTGCATAATCTGCAAATGATCCCGTACCAGGATCGACATAAAGCATCTCACCAAGAGCTCTCATTACAATATATAAGATGAGCCCTACAAACATATAAGCAAGAAGAACTGATGGACCAGTCCACTTAATAGTAGAAGCAGACCCCATAAATAAACCAACGCCAATTGCCCCACCAAGTGAGATCATTTCCATTTGCCCAGCAGACATTGACCGCTTTAAGGCAGGAGCTTTTCCTTTCTTCTGACTCAACTCAATCTTCCTTTCAAAATAAACCATTTCCAGGGAAATAATTTATTTTCTATATTTACTCATAATTTCATTTTTTTATATTATACATAAAAAATGAAAAAATTATAATATTTTTCTTTAAATAAATTAATTTTTACGTTTTTCTACTAAGCCATAAATAGCCCAAAGAAGTATTACAAATATAATAGAAATAATTAATGGTAATCTAGTCGATTCAATACAGAATAAAATCACCAAAATCACAAAGTAAAAAATAAGGGTCAGCCAGCTAGTGAAAGGATATCCTGGCATTTTAAAATTACCAAGATTGTTTTTATTCGTTTGACGATATTTAATATGAGCCCACATAATAATCATCCAAACAATAATAAAACAAATCGTTGATACAGTCGAAACAACATCAAAAATTTTAGCTGGCATTAAGTAGTTTAAGATAACAATGATGAAAAGAATCAAAGATGAAGTAGTTAAAGCATTATTAGGAACGGCTTTATTACTTAATTCACCAAGCTTTTTAGGAGCATTTCCTCCACGAGCCAGCGCATAAAGAGAACGACTAGTAGAAAATATCGCACTATTAGTTGCTGACATTGCAGCTGTTAATACAACAAAGTTTAAAATTCCAGCAGCTCCTACAATTCCAATTGCACCAAACACTTGCACAAATGGACTTGAAGTTGTTTGAATTTTGTTCCAAGGATAAACCGCCATAATTGCAAGCATTGATCCAATATAAAATAATCCAATTCTTACTGGTAAAGTGTTAATAGCCTTAGGAATATCTTGATCTGGATTTGCAGTTTCTCCAGCTGTAAGTCCTACAATTTCTACACCGACAAATGCAAATACAACCATTTGAAACGACATCATGAATCCCCAACCACCAGTTGGGAAGAAGCCCCCATGATTGAATAAATTACTTAAAGATACTGGTCTACCAGCTACATTAGTATGAAGTAAAAGTAATACTACACCAGTTAAAATTAAAGCAATAATTGCAATTACTTTAATCATTGAAAACCAGCTTTCAAGTTCACCAAAAAGCCCCACATCCACCATGTTAATCAACATCAATAAAACAACAATAACTAGTGGACCAACCCATTGCGGAAGCCATGGGAACCAATAACGTAAATAAATTCCTGTTGCAGTTAAATCAGCCATAGCTAAAGTCAACCAACAAGCCCAATAAATCCATCCTGCAACAAATTCAACTCTATCACCCAAATACTCTTTAACAGCATCTAAAAATGAATGTTTTTCAGTATCAGCTAGAATCAATTCACCAAGGGCTCTCATCATAAAAAATGTAATGATCCCAACTATAAGATATGACAAGATGATTGAAGGACCAGCGCTACGAATAGCAGAACCGGAACCCAAGAATAATCCTGTACCAATCGCGCCTCCTATTGCGATCATTGTTACGTGACGACTTTTAAGTCCACGATTCAGTTTCGTTTTTTTCTCATCCAAAATATTGCGCCTCCCTAAAATATAAAAAAAGCGCCTAGTTAGTAAAATGAAACTTTACTATCTGGGCGCCGCTTCATTAGTTGTGAATTGCTTATAATTATAAGCAATGAAGGCGTTTTTTGTCAATTAGTAAAATGTTAAGCGTTTACTAAATTAATTTCAGCTTTTAACACGGTTATTCCAATAAGCTGTAAACAAAACAATTATTGCAATAATCCCTAGCCACCAAAAGTCACTAATCATAAATCCGCCTAAAAATCCAACAGGAATAAAAGCAACTAAAGCTACAATTGTCATTATCCAAGTAATGATTCCTTGATAAAACTTAAGCCAGTTACAAATAATATAAATCACATAATAAATTGCAATAATATAAAAGGCAACCACCATAATATTTTGCATCCAGCCCGGCATTCCATAAATATATGCTCCAGAAATTATCAAAATCACAAGTGTAATAAAGGCTAAATACGCAAAAATGAAAGTTACAAATAAACGTAAAAATACCAATAATACTTTTTGCCCATTACTAAAGCTGTCAAGATTAAAGTAAATTAATCCCAGAATTGATGGAAGTGCCATAATAATTGCTCTTGTTAATATCCAAGCTGGTCCATCTGTTGGAATTCCTAAAGGCATATCTGTCATTGATTGCATTAATGACAAAATAAATGTAATTACCAAAGATATTTCCATGATTATCCGAATCCAGTTTGCCTTATTTTGAAACCAAAAGCAAACTGCCGCAATAAAGTAAAATAAGCCATAAATAATAGAAAGCAAAATAGTTTTCCCAGGAAAATGGACTACAAATGTAATAATTCCTGAAAATACTGCAAGAAAACTTAGAATTATTTTCATGCTTAAATCAAATTTTTTATTTTTATACATTTCTTCCTCCAAAAGTGATTTTTATTTCAAAACAATTATAGCTTTTTCTGAAGATACAAAAAAGGACTATTCCCTGGGGAATAATCCTTCTTTAATATTTAAATGGCTTAATTAGTCTTCCTTTTTCTCAGCAGCTTCTTCATCTTTTGCCTCAACTTCGCCATCTTTTACTTCTTCTGGTTCAGTAAGGTCTAAGATTGATTCGCCGTTCATGTACAAATGCTTGTCATCTGCAGTGAAGCTAATCTTCTTAGTGTCAGGTTCTTTCATTACAAGCTTAGCAATTGGAGTTTCAAGATCTTGCTCTACTACTCTTCTAAGTGGACGAGCACCGAACTTCTTATCATAACCTTTTTCAGCTAAAATCTTCTTAGCTTCTTCACTAACTTCTACTTCTACATTCTTCTTAGCTAAGGCATGTGACATTCTCTTCAAGTAAATGTCAATAATCTTACCCATGTCTTCTTCAGTAAGTGAATTGAATGGAACAATTGCGTCCAAACGGTTTAAGAATTCTGGTCTAAAGTAGTTTTCCAAGGCAGAAATAAGCTTATCTTGGTCAACTTTACCATCTTCTAATAACTTGTCAGAGAATCCGGCATTTGAAGTCATAATCAAGATTGTATCTTTAAATGATACAGTTCTACCTTGTGCGTCAGTCAAACGACCATCATCCATAATTTGAAGAAGGGTGTTAAATACTTGTGGATTTGCCTTTTCAATTTCATCAAATAAAATCAAGCTATATGGTTGGTGACGAATCTTTTCAGTTAATTGACCACCTTCACCATAACCTACATAACCAGGAGCTGAACCAATCAACTTGTTAACTGCCATTTCATCTTGGTATTCAGACATGTCCAAACGAATGAAGTGATCTTTATTACCAAAGAGGTTAATTGCAATTTGTTTAGCAAGTTCAGTCTTACCAACACCTGTAGGTCCAGTCAAAAGGAATGAACCAGTTGGACGATCACCATCCTTAAATACTTGCTTACGAGCAATAGCATCAGTAATTACATCAATTGCTCTATCTTGGTCAATAACTACATTCTTAAGCTTATTAGCTAAGTCTAAGTTCTTTTGAGCTTCATCAGCATGTAATTCGCTCATTGGAATGTTAGTCTTTTGTTCAATAATCTTATAAATGTCTTTATCAGTTACAACTGGAGTATCAGCTTTATCAACGTGCTTCAAATCTTTTTGAAGTTCGTCAATCTTAGTCTTAAGTTCAGCAGCTTTATCATAATCTTCTGCTTTTGCAGCTTCTGCCTTCTTAGATTCTAAGGCATGAATACGAGTCTTTAAACTTTCTTCATCTGCTGGTTCAACTAAAAGTGCCTTCTTAGCACCAGCTTCATCCATCAAGTCAATTGCCTTATCTGGTAAGTAACGACCTTGAATATATCTTTCTGATAATTCAACTGCAAGTTTTAATGCACTGTCATCATACTTTACATGGTGGAATTGTTCATACTTCTTCTTAAGTCCTTCCAAAATCTTAACTGCAACTTCAGTTGATGGTTCTGGAACTTGAACTGGTTGGAATCTACGAGCAAGAGCAGGATCTTTTTCAATTCTTTGGTATTCACTAGTAGTAGTAGCACCAATTAATTTAAGTTCACCACTTGCTAAGGCAGGCTTTAAAATATTAGCTGCATCACCATTATTATTTTCAGAATCAGTTGAACCTGCACCAACAATGTTGTGCAATTCATCTATGAACAATACAATGTTAGGATTCTTCTTAGCTTCATCAATAACTTTCTTCAATCTTTCTTCAAAGCTACCACGAAGACTAGAACCTGCAACCATATCATTAATATTAATTGCAATAATGTGCATGTCTTTCATCTTAGCTGGAACATTGCCTTCTGCAATTCTTTGTGCTAATCCTTCTACAATAGAAGTCTTACCAACACCAGCAGGTCCAATTAATACTGGGTTATTCTTCTTTCTTCTAGAAAGAATTTCAATTACGTTATCAATTTGTTCATCACGGCCAATTACTGGGTCGTATTTATTATTCTTAGCTTGTTCAACCAAATCAACACCAATTGGCTTTTCTTTTTGTTGTGGAGCTTGGGTCATTGTTTGAGGTGTTGCACCCATGCTACTACTTGAATAGTTAATTGGAATTGAGCCTCTACTTGATGAGCCAAAGTCATCGTTAAAGAATGAGCTATTTAATTGGTTAAATAAGTCGTCAAAATTGTTGTCAAAGTATGCCATATTTGCAAACACTCCCTATTAATAAATTTAAGTCTTTAGCACTCTAGTTAAGTGAGTGCTAATTGATTACATTTATAAGTATAGCAGGTTATCCACAAAAAGCAATACTTTTTCTAAAAGTTTTCCACAGAAATGTTTTATATTGTGATTTTATATCATAAACCCTTTAAAAACACTTATACATCAAGGGTTATAACCTTTCACAAATTGTAAAGAATTTCTTAAGATAAGCTCTTTTTAAAAGAAAAAATAATGCAATTTGCCAGGAGTTTTCCACAGAGTGCAATTATTATTCCGCTTCTAAGTGTACAGTGTAGACGGGCTAATGGAAGCCCTACCAACTTCTAAATTTAGTTTACCACCATAAATTTTCAATTCAATTAAAGTAACTTCTTACTTACTTTTTTAAATAAAAAAGCACTCCAAATGGAGCACTTTTAACTATTTAGTCTTTTCTTCTTTTTTTGTTGGTTTTATTTTTGGGAATATTTTGTAAATTATTAGGTTCTTTCTTAAGTAAATATTGTTTAATTGCATCTACAACTTCTTTATTTTGTGGAAGTGCTGAATGGTTGGCACTTGTACCAGTTACTGTCATCTCAGTGAATTGTTTTACCTGATTTTGAAAAACATATTTTGCAGCAGCAACACTTGATTCAGGAACAATGCCATCTGATTCATAACTTTGTCCACCAGTTAAAGAATAAACTACTAAATTTTTGGGGAGTTTTTTCTTATATTTAATAAAATCACTCAACATTTGAGTTTTATGACTGATATTACTTTCATTGAAATTAAAAGGAGAAGCCAAAGTCATTAATCTTTTTATCTTGATTTCATCAGAATAATCCGAATAATAATGTTCCAGCCAATAAGTTAAAATCAAGCCTCCATTAGAATGACCAAAAGCCTTAAAATTATTGAATTTATATGATTCGCTCACTTGTTCAAAAGCAATATCAAACCATTTGGATTGTTTTTTGATATTAGAATAACCATCTTTGTTATCTTGAAAGCCAATAACTATAATTGGCTCATTGTCGCCTTTATTAATTGAACCAATATATTTCAAATCCCCATCAGTTTGAACTTCAATTTTTAATACACTATGTGGGTGGGGATTGTTTTTGTTAAGCTTTGCAATCAATGGATTAAATCGTTCAACAGTAGCACTAGATCCTGGAACCATTATTATAGGCGATACCATTGACTTGCGACGTTCTGCTCGATCATGATTGGTCTTTTTCATCCAAGAATAGCCTGGAATAGATAAAGCTAAAACCAATAAAAACAATATCAACAACCATTTAAAGTTTCGTTTATTTAGCATATTTATCTTCTTCCTTATCATAAGCTAATACTTTTTCAGAAATTTCTTGGGCTATTTTTACAGTTGGAATCAAAATACCAACATCAAAAATAAACAATACTACTGTAAATATAAAAGTGGCCCAATTACCATTCGTACCAAAAAACGAATACAGCAAACTTGGCGAGCCCGATAATACTGGATATACAGTTGGCATTATAATATGTAATTTAATTGCAGCTGCCGCAAACAACTCATTAATTGCTGGTAAAAATACAATAGGAACAAAATAAATCGGATTTAAAATAATAGGTAATCCAATAAAAAGTCCATTAGTTGCACCAAAAGTTACAGGAATTAAGTTAACTTTCGCAATCGCTTCAATTTCTCTTTGTTTAGTGTACAAAATAATAACCATTGCCAACGCAAAAATAACCATTAATGCGTACGAATTAAGCAAACCACTTCCTAAATATTTATAAGGTACATCATAAGAGCTACCATGACGCAAAGCATAATTTAAGTTGGCAATAGCAGTCCCGCTGTTAGAAGCGGTAGTTAAAGAAGAGATTGGATAGCCAATTCCAAACCACCATAATAATGAAACAAACATTGTTAAAGGAATAATTATCAATAAGTTATTAGAATTCTCAAGTTTTGTTGCTAAAGAGGTAATGTAATATGAATCTAACAAACGAATCTTGAATAAATAAAGAGTAATTCCAATTATTAATCCTAAAATAATTGCTATACTAGTTGGTAATAACGCATTCCAAGCACGGTGGCGAATCCGATCAGTATGCTCAAAGGTTGACTTAACATAATCTTTACCCAAATAATGAAATACTTGCCCTACAACATATCCAATTATAATTGCTAAAAGTGTTCCATTAATATTTAGCATTCTCGAATAAAAGACTGCCCGATTATTTCCAGTAGTTCTAGCAGCCTCACTTAAATATGAGCAAAAAGTAATCACAATTACCGCTGCAATTCCTGCCATAGTAGAGTCTTTTCGATATAAACGTGCAGTATAAACAGCCGCAAAATATGCAACGTAAATACCAAATATTCCAATAGTTACCTGGACCATTCCCCGGGTAATAACGTTTCCTGCATTCCAAACACTATTAGACATATTATTGTCAAAATTAAAGATATTATAGATAAGGCTATCCGGGGAAAAAAACTCATCCCTTAATAACTGAAAAATTGCCCCAATTGTTGCAACTGGCATGAGCATTACAAGCGTTCGTTGAACAATCCTAAAAAACACACGCCTTCTAAGCCAAACCAAAATCCTAACAAAATATTCCATACCAAAATCTCCTTAAAGCATTCCTTTCAATTATACTAGCATTTCTCAAGTTAGCTAGTGGTATAATTTAAGTTAAAAGGAAAAATAAAGGTGACTAAAATGGGAAGAAAAAGAATTGAATTAACTGATGAAGTTGAAAGCTTAGTAGATAAATATATGACAATGAATGGCGATAAGATGGACTTAAATGAACTTACTAATAAAGCCCTCAAATACTACGTTATCAATCATCTAAGCCCCAATGAAATCAAGGAAGCTATTAAACAAAAAGACATCAAACGTTCTAAGTACGTTGATGACATCCTTAGTTCTAGTTATAGAGATTTTGGTGGATATTAAAAGGTCGAGCAAATGCTCGACCTTTTTTAGAACCATGTAATTGATGATGACAAGTCTGAATCTAAGTTAAAGTTAGGTTTAGAAATTTCCATGTAAAATTTCATGCCCAATTTTGATAGTTGATTTTTTTGAGCTAATTTTTCAAAGGCGATTTTAAGTTCTTTTAAAACTTTTGGCTCAAAAACTCCATTATTTAGAGAAATAATTGCAGCTTCAATTATTCTTTTTTCTTCAGGATTTTCTAGTTTTACTTTTTGTAATGCTTCTTTTAATGTCATGATTTATCCTACTCTTTCACGAATATATCTTACAGTGAAGTAAACGATAACTACAGCTTCAATTGCTAAAAGTATCATATTTTCTGCATCGAACTTACCTAAGCGACCAGCTGCTACTTCCACAAAAGTTAATAACCACACAGTCGTTTCTAATGTTGCGCCAACTTTTTCATTTTTATAAGACATGATAGTCAATGCAAAAGTTATCAATACAATTATGCCAATGATAATGTTAGCTGTATTAGTATAAACGTTGCCCGTTTTCACAGTATTAACCAATGCCAATAATAATATTAATACAAATCCTGCCCATCTATCTTTGATCTTCATTTTTAACTCTTCTTTCTTCTTTTAATTACCATCTTCACACCAGACTTGGCTAAATCATAGATACCAATACCAATTGCAAAACAAAACGCACTTATCCAGAATTGCATGTTATTTTGCTCTTTCTATTCCAAAACCTTTTTTACCTTTTACTCGTCTTATACTCCACCATGCCACTTCTATAATTAAAGAAATCATCCCTAAAAGTACAATCGTTGCTTTAAGATTGTAACCCCAAGTTGTAGTTGGTTGATACAAATTACTAAGTAAAAACATAGCTTCTAATACTTCTAATAAAACTAAAATAACTTTTCTCATAATTAATTCTCCCTATTCGACTCGCTTAATCATATTCTACTCAAAATAATTATTCCTGCGCATTTACGTCAAATTCTGTTGATTTGGTGTCATATTTGGTATTTCCAAATTGTTGATTATATTTCTTGTTATAAAAATAAACGCAAAGTAATACCAAAAGCGCTTCAACTATTGCAAATGCTAAAACTACTATAATATTACTATTTCCCCAATTATTAGTAGTAATTGTTACACTAGCATCTTGCCAAACATGCAGTAAAATTCCTGCACTAATTCCATTAGTAATTAAACGTAAATAACTAAAAATCATTCCTAACCCAAAAGCAAATATTATTTGCCCGATAGTTGATAATAATGGTTGATGAACTGCATTAATCATATGTAACATCCCAAATACTAACGAAGTACTAATACTAGTCCATACAAACATATATCTAGTAGATGAAAAATATTCTAAACATGCATTGAATAAAATCCCCCGAAATAGGAACTCCTCTATCACACCAGCATTAATAGCTAAAATTAAAATTGCTAGAGACTTATTTAATGGTAATTCTAGAATTTTTAGTTTTATTGGTATTTCAGGTAAAATCATGAAAAGTATTAAATATAGACAGAATATAATATTTAAAAGTTTAGATTGTCCTTGCGGTTGTTGTTTAACGACTTTTGTTGTTTTACATAAATAATTAGCAATAAATGCAACTAAAACTATAAAAAGTAATAATACTGTTCTTGCTAAAGCATGTGCAAATAACTTAGTAATTATTACCGGTCCAACAATATACGCAACTGCTAAAATTACAAATCCTAATAAAAGCTTTATTATACTTTGTTTACGTTCTTTTTTATTAGAAAGATCTACGTAATCTGTTAATGCTAAGTTTTTCATTTTTATTCATCTTTATCCTGCCCTTTATCAGGAACATATTCCAATAAATCACCTGGCTGACAATTTAATACTTCACAAATTTTATCTAACGTTTCAAAACGAATGCCATGTGCCTTCCCTGTCTTTAAAATTGATAAATTTGCTTGTGTTATACCAATTTTTTCAGCTAATTCTTTTGAGGTCATCTTTCTTTTTAAAAGCATAAAATCAAGTGTTACATTGATCAATTATCACACCACTTTCTAAATAATATGATCCGATTCTTCTTGTAATTGCAGTCCATATTTGAACACTAGATAAACCACATAGAAAACAGCTAAAAACAATATACTATCCATGATTCCAAACGGAAATGAATTATCACTTGAATATAAGAATTTAACTTGTAAAGTTAAAAAATAAACTCCTACTCTCAAAACTATAAATGTACCTAAAACGCATAATAATTTTTTAAGTAATCCAAGATTATTTTTAGCAAAATAAATTTCATTCTTTATGTTATTAATTAAATACCGCACATATTTAATAATAAATATTTCAAGAGTATAAATTATTATTCCTAAAATAAAAATTATTGTTAAAATTATCCACTGATTATTTGTTACATGTTTACCATTGGTAACCCCTGCACTAAATCCCTGACGAAATTCGCTATTAGCTGCAATTGCAATTCCTAAAACAACGGCAATCGCAACTACTATACTTAATAAAATTTGTCCAAGCCATGATAAAACAATCAATAGATTAAGAATTTTGTTTTTCATATTTTCAGCTCCTCAAGATATAAATTATTATAATACGATAATTTGTTTTTGCAATAGGATATTTTTATATTCTAAAAAAATAATATTAATCTAAAAAATGGACACCATCTTTTGGTGTCCATTTTTCATTTATGTTCTTTATCTAAATCATTAGGAACTTTTGAATTATAAATCAAAGCAGTAATTGCTTCTGTCACCCCTAAAAAGAATGCCACAATAATATTCGTAACTCCAAATACACCAACCACTAAATTGTTGTGCATTAGCGGAAACGCCACAAAAGTTGCCAAAATTCCAATTACTGCTACTGTCCAAAACACAATTCCATAAGTTCGAGGATAAGTGCGGAACTTAATGTACTGTTCTCGGTCCAATTTATATTTTCTTTCCATTTTTTTGCCTTCCTTCACCTCATTATAACAAAATAAGCAACCAATAATGGCTGCCTAAATATTAATTATTCCAAGATTTTGCACGCTTGATAGCTTGTGAATTTTGTTCTGTTTTTTCAAAACCACCTGCTGTGATTTCTTCGACAACAATAATTGAATCTTCTCGTCGAATTCGAATTTTCATTTTCAATTCTTTTTGCACTATTTCTTGGGAAATACTTCTAGTATCTTGTTTTAGATTATCCAAGCCTTGATCTACAAACTGCTTCTGAGGTCCCGTTAGAGCTTTATATTGCTTCCTTGCTTGTTCAGTAAACCTTAATTCAGGCATCTGTCCAACCTCCTTTTTCTTTGATTTTTGAAGTTCTTTTATCACTTCTTTCTCCACGAACTTCACTATCAGAATATGTTTTTTCTGTATTTTTCTTATCTTTACACATAAAAAATCACCTTCTCAAGTATAAATTTACCTAAGAAAGTGATTTTTTCATATTTTATTGCTCAAATTGAGCATTTATTTATCATTTGTTAAGAATTGGTCACCAGCAAGCTTTCGGTAGAAATTAGCCTTAGTTTGACGATAATATGGAGTAATCCAAAGGAATCCAATTCCACAGCTAATAATACCGAGAATTGCCCAACCAAGAAAACTCAAATCAAGTATAAATAAATCCGTCTTGTGACCATTCATTAGTTTACGGCTAGCGTTAATAGCTTCAGTAGCCTTAGGCTTTTTACCACTAGTATAATAGTCTTTCATAATATAAGGAGTCATTGAATATGAATATGCCTTAATCCAACCTGGAATAATTAGGAGTAATCCCCACAAAAAAGTAAAAATTCCTACTAGAACTGAAGTAACCAAAGTACTACTGAAATGACCATCAGTATAACCACTAAACATCCCTTTCAAGATATTAGGAGTATCTCCACTATCACGGAATTCCAAAATAGTATAAGTTACACCCCACATCAAAACAACAGTTAGAATACTTAATACAATCGTAAATATACTACCAAAAGGATTTATATTATAGCTTTCTGCGGTATAGATTTCTCCTCCAGCAAAATACTTTACTGTTCGATAAACTGTATCATTTCCTGTTGAAATAAATTCACCAATATCATTAATAACATAAACAATAAACCATGCTACAAATGATAATCCAACCGCCCAAAGCCAATTTCCACGGAGCTGATTTCTAGCATCGCTCTTCAATTCTACTCTTGTCATACAATTCCTCCAAAGTTTTAGTTATTTTTCAAAAAAAGCCTAATTCCACGAAACTGGAACTAGGCTCACACAGTGTAATACCGTCACTTTGACCACATATAGAAGATAACATTTTCGCTACCGGAGAAAATGACTACTATAGCAACGGTACAAAGTAGATTTTAGCATTCAACAAACAAAAAAACAACCGTTAGCCATTATCAAAATGAAATAAAAAGCGAGGATTTTCACCCTCACTTTTTATTCTATACTGAGCATCATTGACATAATATCGTTAACTTTACTTTTATAAAGCTTAAACTTTCCTTTAGTCGTATGATTACTCTGAATAATAATCATATTTTTAGCATTTGGAGTTGCTCTCATAAAGGTATAGTATCCTTCACCAGCGCCATTTGCTACTTTATATTGTGACAAGTTGTAAAAGCCACCATTATAAAACTTTGGCTTTTTACCTTTAAACAATATTGACCGACTTTGATTACTTAATACATTTCCAGTCAAAATATATTTTATAGTCTTCATCAAATCATGGTTAGACATTACAATTGACCCAGCTCCTAATTCATTATGTGCATCCTTTACAGCAGTTGCATGAGGAACACGAATATAAGCTTGATCAACGTCGCTATAAATGTAGCCTGGAACCCAATTACTATTAAGAAGCTTTTCCTCATCAGACCACAAAAATTCAGTATTTTGAAGTTTTAATGGTTTAATAAAAGTTTCTCTGAATAAGTTTTCATAGGACTTATTTTCAATTTTAGAAATGATTCCACAAAGCAATACATAGTTGATTGCAGTATAATGCCATTTTCCAAGGCTCTTCATATCAAAAGTCGTGTACTTAATATCATGTTTTAAGTTGTCTTCATCAGAAATAAAAACTTTAGTACCAAGCTTTTTACCTTTTTGAAGATCAAGTCCTGAAGTCATATTAAGTAAATTACTGATTTTGACATAGTCACTGCCTTCAATTTCTGGGTAAAATTCACTAAGTGTATCATTCAAACTTAATTTACCCTTTTCAACTTCACGCATGACCATTGTTGCTGTCATTGACTTTTGAACTGAATTAATCAAATAACTAGTGTCAGGTTTGTTACCAGTAGCATAGTTAAGCAAAGTCTTGCCGTTATTTACAACCGTGACTGAGCCTTTCATACCTAAACGGTCAATAGCCTGTCGCACTACTTGTTTTTTAAACTTTCTTTATTAGATAAGTTTATAGGCTTTATATTAGTCCGATCTTGCCACTTCTTGGAATAGAAGTAGTTATTCAAATCGTAATTATATGCCCTGTTAGGTTTTTCCATAAATGGTTTTACAGCTTGATCAACTGCAACCCAACCATTCCAGCCAAGGTGAATAGTATCTTCCATGAAGTACTTCTTACCACCATCTTTTGACAAGTCAGCAATATTTTCAAAGCCTTGACTAGTTAATTGATATTCCATCTTAGCCACGGACTCTTGATACATCTTTTGTGATAAGCCTGTATATTTTGCCCATTTAGCATTTACTGGTGGAATAATAAACAAAACATTAGTATGTTGCTTTGCAAATTGATTCAAAAGAAGTTGGAAGTCACCATATTCAGCAGACTTAGTATAATTAAACTTCTTTTGGCTTCCCTTGAGCTTTTTAAGAACACCTTTAGTTAAACGATTCTTATAGAAAGTGTTATCAATTCCCAAATTATTTGAATTAGTGTGAATTTCTGCTTGTTCAGTAGCGACTTTTTTAAGAGCCTTTACTGAATAATGGTTAGGCAAAAGTTGCGCACGTTTGCGAATCTTTTGTACACGATCACGAAGTTGGAATGAACTAAAGAATGTATCTTCATTTGCAAGCATCTGACGACGATTTTGTAATAAGAATCTATCCCAATCAGATAACTTTTGACCTGCAGCAATCTTCTTAAGACCAGATTTTATAATTCCTGTCTTAATATCAGGCATATCTAACAAACGCTGAGCTGCATAACGGTCAGCAGTTGTATCTTTAGCATTAAGCAAAAACATCGTTGTTTGAAGCGGTGAATAATATAAGCTAAATGCTGCTGGATCTTGACCTCTCTTAGTAAACCATTGTGGCGAAATAATTAAGACAGCCTTTTTGTTCTTAAGCTGCTCACTTGTTCCTTGCATTCCTATAAACTGAGCCAAACTTTGACTACCTGGACCACCTAATAAAAATGGACGATAGTTACGTTTGTACTTTTCAGCAATCACACTAGGGTGAAGTGGGTCCATACGTGATAACTCACTTGATCCATAAAATGGAACATAGCCACTTTCAAAGGCTTCTTGTTTCATCTTTACACCTTTGAAAACAGTATCAGTTTGAGAATTTGCAGCTTGGAAGATAGCATCTTTTGAAAAAGTTCTCTCCCATGGCAAAAGAAATACAACTAATAAAAGGATAAAAGCGCAGAGAACTGGGCCAAATATTTGCCACAGCCGGCGTTTATTACTCATTTTCTAAGCTTTCCACCTTTGCCACAATCTTAGCTGGAGTATTCCATTCTTCACGGTTAAATTCTGAAACTGGAACATCAATATCAAACTTTTCTTGCAAGCTCAAAAGCATTTGAACACTTGCCATTGAGTCAAGCAAACCATTTTCAAAAATGTTTTCATCCATTTGATCAGATAAATCTTCACCAGTTAAATCATTTAAAATACTTAAAACTTCTTCTTGTGTGTTCATAATTAAAATACCTCTTCTTAATAAAAACTATCTTTCTATATTATATTTTATTGCCATCCAAACCACAATGTGCTAAGGAATCCTGAAAAGATAAGCATACCGAAGCAGACAACATTAAATGTAATAAAGATTGCAAACCAATTTGTAAATTTATTAGATGGAATTTGCTTTTTATGCTTTCTCTTAAATCTAATCCAAATATCATTAATAATAATGGCTAGTGCTTGGTACAATCCATATGCAATGTAGTACCAAGTAAGTCCATGCCAAAATCCCATGATAAGAAATAGCAATAAGTATGACACTTGAGATAATCTGATTCTATTCTTGAACAACTTTTTCTTCATTGCAAAGAATGTAAATCGCATATAGATATAATCACGGAACCAGAATGAAAGTGTCATATGCCAGCGATTCCAGAAATCCTTAATGTTCTTTGAAATAAATGGCTTATTGAAGTTCATTGGAGTGTGAATTCCCATAAAATATGAAATTGACACTGCAAAAAGTGAATAACCAGCAAAGTCAAAGAATAAATACATTGTGTAGCAGTACATGTAGGCTACTACCCACCAAGATAACTTAAGACCTCCACTAGCATTTCCTGCAGCTAAAGCTGCTTCACTAAATTTTGGAAGCCAAAGTGTTCCAAAGAACCATCCTAAGACAAATTTATAAAGGAACCCTTGGAATAGATATCTAACTGCATATTGAAGATCAGTAATATAATCTTCTCTACTTGGTGCCTTATCAAAGTCCTTCTTAAATCTTCTATATCTATCAATAGGTCCTGAAGAAATAGTTGGGAAGAATAGCAAGAATCTGACATAAGTGCCAGGGTCGACTTGCTTAATTGCTCCATCACGAATTTCCATAATTACTTGCACATTCTTAAAAGTAATATATGAAATTCCAAGAAATCCAACAGTAAATGGAACAGTACCTGCTGGAGCAACTGCTAAAACTTTAACTGCAGTTAATGGTAAAATCGCCAAAATAACTGCCAAACAGAAAACCCATGTCTTATTTGGACTATCTTTTTTCGTTCTATAACGTTGATAAACGAAAGTTAAACAAAATTCAAATGCCAAATATAAAAGTAGGTTAACCCCTTCTTGCCAATGATTCCCATCGAAAATCAAAAACAAGAAAACAATTGAAAAGATTGCTTCATAAGTCTTAAAACGTCTCCCATTATAAAGACCTACAATAATTGGAATTAGAGCAATCATTAACCAGATAAAGTACTGTGGATTTGAGTAAGGCTGTAAGTTAATGAAGTTAAAGTTCACTACTTATTAACCTCCTTAATAACAGCCTTAATATCTACCTTACCATTTTGTGAAATTGGTAAGCTCTCGCGATAAATATAACGCTGCGGAATCATATAAGGCATTATGTTCTTAGCTAAATCTTCACGAATCAACTTAGTAAGTTCTGCATCTGAATATTTGCGACGAACGCCATCTTCTAATTCAATTTCTGCAACAATCTGCTTAACTGTATGATCCTTATTATATTTAGGTGCTGCTACACCATAGCGAATAAGTTCATTTTTAGTTAAATAGAAGTTAATTTCTTCAAGTTCAATTCTGTAGCCATTAAACTTAATCTGGAAGTCAATTCTTCCACGATAAAATAGCATATCACCATCAAAGAACCCTGCATCCCCTGTACGATAACTTTCGTATTCATCATCTGGATTCTTAAAGAAAGCAGCCTTAGTTTTTTCTGGATTATTCATATAACCCTTAGAAACACTAGGACCTTCAATGATGATCTCACCTTCACCAGGTTTATCACCTTTTGAAGTATCAATAGTAATTCTTGTATCTTCTTTTGTTTTACCAATTGGTAAACGGTCATACTTATTAAGAATTTCATCTGTAATTTCAACTTGAGTTACAGCAACTGTTGTTTCAGTTGGGCCATAAGTGTTAAAAATATGACTATTTGGAAACTTTTTACGCAAACTTGCGGCTTCACTATGTGGCAATTCTTCCCCACAGAATAAGAAGTGAGTTAGGTCTGGATGATGTTCGCCATCAAAAGTTCTATCTAAGAAACACATTTGTGCAAATGATGGAGTAGAAACCCAGACATTGAATTGCATCTTAGGAAGAGTAGCAAACAATTGTGCAAAGTTTTGCGTTACATCATGTGGAAGGACCACCAATTTACCAGCAGAAACAAGTGCTGGGTAAAGACTCATTACAGATAAGTCAAATGAATATGGAGCTTGTGCTAAAAAGCTAGGATGCTCTGGTAAATTAAAATCAGTCAATTCCCAGTTTACAAAACTAAGTAAGTTGTCATGACTAATTTGTACACCCTTAGGCTTACCAGTAGTACCAGAAGTAAATATAATATAGAAGTTATCATCACCTTCAACAAAGTTATTTTCATCAATAGTGTAATCACCATCTATAACATCATTAGGCTTTACAACTTCTAGATTACTTACATCAATATCTGGTAATTCATCTACAGCAAGTACAGCGCCGCTTTGAGAAACTTCCTGAATCATAGTCAATCGCTCTGCATTAGAATAACTAGCAATTGGAATATAAGCGTGACCTGACTTTACACATCCTAAGAAGCTGGCAATCATTTCAAAATCTTGTCCACCCCAAATCATAATTGGATCATGTTCAGGAATGTCTAAACTTAAGATTTTGTGTGCCCAAGCATCTGAGCGTTTCTTTAAATCGCCATAAGTATTAGTTTTGCCAAGATAATCATAAACGATTCTATCTGGATCACTTGTAGCGATTTCTTCGATTTTCTTAATTACATCTTTTATCATTGATAGCACCTGCCTTAAAATTCGTTATAAATAAAGTGAACCGATGTTAATCCACTGTATTCATACAAATAAACTAGAGCCATCAGGATTGCAAAATAAACGACTGTCTTCAAAACAAACATTCCAATACGTTTGCCTCGAGAGTCAACTTTTGTATTCTTCTCCATGTATCTCCCTCAGTAACTAAATTTACTTACGCCCTATGTTACTACAATAATCATGTAGTTAAGAGCACTTATAAAATATTTTAACAAATTTAAACAAATAGCTAAAATCGTACGATTAAATTTTACTACAATTTATGTTCATAAGCTGATTTAATTGTTTATTTTTCGGCAATTTGCATATGCAAACCACAACGGTATAAAAACAACTAATGAAGTAAATATTATCGCAAAAATCATTAACTTCATTATATTACTTGGATTTTTCCACTTTTTAGAAGTTGCCGTAGTCAAAATATACACGCCAAAAAGCACGCTAATTACCACTTCAGCAACATAAAGATAAGAATAAGTTGACCAAGTGGTCATCTGCAAAAGTGATATGTAAGCTGAAGCTGGTAATAAACAAAACCATCCTGAAAAGCGTAGCCAAAATAAAGTTCTTCTTTGATAATTTGGAGTCATGATTTTCCTTTCGTAATTAACTTAATTAGTTTCCAAATAAGGCATTAATATTTAAGGACAAAATGCGATCCATTACAAGAATATGCGGTTTAGCATAAATTTTTGAGCCTGATTCAAATAAACATAATAATTGACCTTTATAAGCCGTAATTTGTTCTAAGTAAGGTGGCATGTCGATAACCTTTTCTGCATTTTTTTCATCTAAGGCATTCATTGCAGTCGATGGAAAAATATACAGCTTAGAATCACCGCTACCATAAGATTGACTTAAAAATATCTTATCATCATATATCGCAATTCCTTGAATCTGCTTATCCATAGAAGCTTCTCCAGCTGGATCAGACCAAGAGACTTCCCCAGTAACAGCTTTAATTTCATTATTAGTAATTGTTCCTTTATTTTTTCCACTTCTAGAAATAGAATATGCAGCCACGCGTCCACGTCCATACATATTAAAGAAACCAACAAACAATTGATTATCATAATAAGTAAGAGCAGAAGCACGTTGGATAGTTGGAATTGAAATTTGATTATTATATTTAATAGGAATATGGGTTTTATCATTATATTCTTTTAAAGCTTTCAGCGAGAATGACATTAAAGCAGAAGTACCACCCATAGAACCAGTAATCCAGATATTTTTAGCAACTGGATCATATGCAATTCCACCAAGATGAGGCTTTCCTTTAATTTGAATAGTTTTTATATATTCTCCTGTTTTTTTATCAAGCACATAGATTACCGAAGCATGTTTATGTTCGCCATCATATGCCGTAATTAATAAATACTTCCCAGCAATCGTAATCCCTTGAGGAGTCATTGCATAAGCTGTATCAAACTTCTGAGTAGAAAAATTATAGCTCTTAGTTGTAACAAGTCCAGGAACAATTGCATCTTTACCATCCCAAGTACGTGGTGGAACATAATTTGAAACTTTATTAATGAACGGATACTTTTGTCTTAATTCTTTTTGATAAGCTGCATATTTATGCCATGAAGCATTAATATTTGTACCATCCTTAGCCTTTATTAAGTTAGGGCGCGCTTTTTGCATTTCTTGATTTTGCCACCATTCATGAGCATAATAACCTGCGCCAACAATTCCTACAATAAGTACTGCTATTAAAATCACTCGAAAAACAATTTTGCCCCGTTTTTTCAATTTTATCTTTTCACTCCTTTCTTAATTAGTTGTAGTCTATTTTATCCAAAAATTTTAAAAATTTGTCTTAATTTGCAAATCTCTTCATCAATTTTGCCATATAAACGTTTTCAGACTTTAAAATTTTGAATATATATAAAGAAAATAAAATTTTTAGGTAATTGGTCACACATTTTTCACAATTCAAGGTTATACTAGTATATGTAGTGAATAAGGAACGGAACCTGTTCACTACACTCAACTTTTTTGTTTTTCATTCATACTCCTCCAAGTAAATAATGAAAATAAAAAGAATTGACTTTGATAGTCAATTTCATATCTATCCCTTTCGGCTCGCGGTACTTCGCGAGCTTTTCTTTTTGTTCTTTAACAAATCGCTAAAATTTCTTTACCATTTCGTAAGAAATTAAACACTTTTACTTCACAATTTCTCTGTATTATATAAATCGTAGCAAGGCGGTAGAACTTGTTACATACTCCCACTTTTTTATTTCATTCATTCTTACTCCTCCAAAGTAGATGAAACTAATAGGGCCTGCAAAGTTTGCAGGCCTTTTCCTTTTGCAAAAAATTATTTTCAGTATAATTAGATGATGAAGGGAGAAAAATATGTTTTCACCATCAATTCAGCACCTAATAGAAGAAAAATCAGGTGCATTTTTAATTCCGGCAAGTCGTATTGCCTTTGTTCAAGAAAATAATCCGTTATATCATGCATTCTTAATCCTAACTAAAGTTAAGTATTCTAAAATTCCAGTTCTGGATGATAAACATCGCGTTGTTGGATTAATCGCTTTAGCAATGATTACCGATAAAATGCTAGAAACTGATGAAATTTCAATTGATCCATTAAATGACTTAAAAGTAAAAGATGTAATGCAGCATGATTTTCCAAAAATTAATTTTGTTGAAACAACTTTAGAAAAACAACTCCATTTATTAATTGATAATCCATTTTTGCCAGTAGTTGATTCTAAAAATGTTTTCCAAGGATTAATTACAAGACGTGAATGGATCAAAGCCTTTAATTATGTAGTTCATACTTATGATGAACATTATAATCCTATTTCTAAAAAGCAAAATAAAACCCAATTAATCAACAAAGTTGTAATTACAAAATAAACTAAGAACGCCTTTTGGCGTTTTTTTAATATCCATCTAATTTAGAATGAGTATAATTTACATTTTTAAAAACAGTGGTAAAATTGTTGTTATAGATAATTGTTGTAAATATTTTGGAGGGAAATTATGTTAAAAAACCAATGGAAGTTAATAGTTGTCATAATCCTTGGTATTATTGGCGCTATTTTAGACTTTTTATGCGGAAAACCTACAATTGCAAACTTACCTATTGCAGGCATTTTAATTGATATTTTTGGTATTTATATTGCAATTACAATGGCTGTTGAGATGGTAGGCGATATTCGTAAAGGACGCTGGGGCGTTGATATTTTAGCTATTATTGCTATCGTTTCAACCATGGCAATTGGTGACTACTGGGCTGCATGGATGATTTTAGTAATGTTTACTGGTGGTGAATCTCTTGAAGATTACGCTACAAGTCAAGCAGATAAAGAACTACGTTCTCTTATCAATAACACACCACGCAAAGCTAATAAATTAGTAGATGGAAAAATTACTGAAGTAAATGTTGATGATTTAAAAATTGGCGATCACATTATTGTTAAACCTGCAGAACAAGTTCCAATCGATGGTAAAATCGTCAAAGGTGACTCCAGTTTTGACCAATCTTCATTAACTGGTGAATCAGTTCCTGTTTCAAAAAAGCCAGGCGATACAGTTATGTCTGGATCCATTAATGGAGATGCTTCAGTTGAACTAGTTGTAACTAAACTCGCCAAAGATTCTGAATATCAATCAATCGTAGCTTTAGTTAAGTCATCTGAAGCTCGACCTGCAAAATTTGTTAAAATGGCTGATCGTTATGCCGTTCCATTTACAATTATTTCCCTGGTAATAGGATTTATCGCTATGGCTTTAGGCGGCTGGAACTTTACTCGTTTTGCAGAAGTTATGGTTGTTGCCTCTCCTTGTCCACTTTTGATTGCTGCACCAGTTGCATTAGTATCTGGAATGAGTTCAATGTCACGCAATCACATTATTGTAAAAAGTGGTACAACCCTAGAAAAACTATCTCGTGCTAAAACTTTTGCATTTGATAAAACTGGCACCTTAACTGAAAATAAACTAGAAATCAGCGAAGTTGTTGCTCAAAACGGCTTTGATAAAAAAGAAATCCAATCTCTTGCAGCAAGTGTCGAACAACAATCAACTCATATTATTGCTACATCTTTAGTAGATAGTACTCCAAAAGATATGATTCACGCAGTTAATAACTTAACAGAAACTACTGCTCAAGGTGTGGAAGGTACAGTTGATGGCAAAAAAGTTAAAGTTGGTAAGCTTAGCTTTGTTGCTCCTAATGAAAAAGTTAATACAGTAAATTCTACAGCTGTTTATATTTCAATTGACGGTAAATATGCTGGTTACATTACTTTCAAAGATCAAATTCGTCCAGAAACTCCATCCACAATCGCACGTCTCCGTAGACAAGGCGCTAAAGAAATTATGATGCTTACTGGCGACCATAAAAATGTCGCTGAACAAGTTGCCAAAGCTGCTGGAGTAACTGATGTAAAATATGACTTGCTTCCTAGACAAAAGATTCAAGCCATTAAAGATGTTCCAGAAGACTTACGACCTGTTGTAATGACTGGAGATGGTGTTAATGATGCGCCAAGTTTGACAGCAGCAGATGTAGGTATTGCAATGGGAGCTAAAGGTGCAACTGCTGCCAGCGAAAGTGCGGATGCTGTTATTATGGTCAATGATTTAAGCAAAGTTAATGATGCTGTAGCCATTGGTAAACATACAATGAAAGTAGCCAATATTGATGTTTTAACTGCAATTTTCATCGTAATTATCTTAGAAATAATCGCTGCTACTGGTGTTATTCCTGCCTTTATTGGTGCAATCTTACAAGAAGTAGTTGACTTAATTACCATTTGCTTAGCTCTTCTTGCTAAAACCAAACCAAGCAAAAAGCAATTAGGTGAGGAAGAAAAACAGTAACTTGCATTTATATACAATAATTATTACAATAAAATCTAACTAAATACTTTAAGCGGTTGGGTTTTTATAAAAACTTTCAAGATTGTGTTCTTTTGGGTCAAAGAACATTCTTGGAAGTTTTTTCTTTTTTTGAAAGGAGTATTGGATGGAATTTTTAGGAGAATTAATCTTAATTTTACTGGCAACAAGCTTACTAGGACAATTATTTTCTAGATTTAATATGCCTGCAGTTATTGGACAGTTGTTATCTGGAATCTTGCTAGGTCCCGCGATTTTAGGTTGGGTAAAATCTGGCGACATTATTAGTTTATTCTCAGAATTTGGTGTAATCCTATTAATGTTTCTTGCAGGACTTGAAAGTGATCTTGATTTACTAAAAAAGTATTTCAAGTTAAGCTTTACGGTAGCTTCTATTGGTGTTATTTTGCCAGTTGTCTTCACAGGTGTAGCGAGTTACTTATTTGGAATGAAATTTGTAGAAGCACTATTTATTGGAATTGTTTTTGCGGCAACTAGTGTATCAATTTCAGTTGTTGTTTTACAAGAAGCTAATCAATTACATACGCGTGCAGGTGTGGCAATTTTAGGAGCAGCTGTTGTTGATGACATTTTAGCAGTAGTTGTCTTAAGCTTATTTACTACATTTAGCCATGAAGGTGGTAAAAGTGGTTTAACTGATAACTTTTTCATAAATTTAGCAATTGAAGTACTTTATTTCGGTGCTGTGTGGATAGTTTATAAATTTGTAGCGCCATATTTTATGAAAACCGCAGAAAAATTAGATGTTAATTATTCTGTAGTAATTGCTTCTTTGGTATTAGCATTAACGATGGCATGGGCTGCAGACTTTGTTGGACTTTCTGCAGTAGTAGGTGCATTTTTTGGTGGACTTGCTATTCGTCAAACGCCCCAATATAAAGAAGTTAATGCATCAGTATCTGCAATTGGCTATTCTATTTTCATTCCTGTTTTCTTTGCTGATATTGGACTTTCAATGACTTTTGCAAGTTTTGTTCGTGATCTCTGGTTCATTATTGTAATGACAATTTTGGCAGTATTATCGAAGTTTTGGGCTGGAAAGTATTCTAGTGAATTGTTTGGTTTTACCAAAAATGAAGGCAATATCGTTGGTGCAGGAATGGTATCACGAGGAGAAGTAGCCTTGATTGTAGCTCAAATTGGTATTACTCATCACCTTTTCCCAGAAGATATTTATTCAAGTTTAATTCTAGTAATCATTGTTACAACAGTAATTTCACCATTTATTTTGAACTATTTTATTCATAAACAAGAAAATATATAAAAAATGAGCAAGACTTCTTGCTCATTTTTATTTATATAACTCCTAATAAATTATATGCCATGTGCGTCATCATTGAATAGCGTAAGTCTTTGGTCTGCAGATAAACCCAACCTAACACACATCCAAGTACCCAATAGACAAGGATAAACTTCGAAAGTGCTGGATCATGCATAAAAGCAAAAACAAACCCGCTGACTAATATTCCGGCCCACTTATTAAATGAAGTTGCCTTAGTAAAGAAAGTATTGAAAAACATCCCTCTAAAAATTACTTCCTCACAAAACGGCGCAATAAATCCAACCATAATCTTGAACATTATGCCACTTTGAAGAGAAATTTTATTTAATTCTTGCTGATTAGTTGAAACAGTCTTTCCTCCACTAACTAAATTTAAGGTAATCACTGCCCCAATTGTAATTAAAATAAAACCAATAAAAGCTATTAATACTTTCTTCCACTTCCAATGTGGCTCTTCGTTAAATCCCCAATAATTTACATATTTCAATTGTTGTTTATATAGCCAAAAAATAAGCCACAGTACAATTACCGTAATTAAGGAAATTCCCACACTTTTCATTGGCATATGAATCTTTTTAGGGAAGAAATAAAAACTCTGTAAATATGCGTACAAGACAAAGGCGATAATCATCCCTGCAATATTACCTGCGTAATGTAAAAATTTTCTCATTAGACCACCTTGATTTTCTAGGATTTTCTTATTTTATTTCCTATAATAAACTATGATAATTCTAACATAAGTAGGAGTATTTATTATGCATGCATTATTTCAGCTTTTTCAGCAAAATCGACAATTTTCGATTTTTTCTGCTATCATGCTTTTTGTATTTTTTATGTTTCTTATTTCGTGGTTGATTGAACCGAGACGATTAATCAATGGAATGATATTTACATTATTTGTCTTTTTATTTGCGATATGGATCAGTCTTTTAGTTTTCGCAACTAATCTTAAAACTCTCAAAGCAGCTTACACTTTAGTAGTAATTGGGATATTAATGTTAATAGCAATAATTGCTGCTTTTTCTTGGTTGTTCTTTTTATGGAATGCTTACTTTGTTTGGAAATATGAAAGTCACACTTTGCCAAATTTACTCACACTCTTTATAGGGATTGGCTTAATTATTACCTGGGTAATAGCAATTACTGGTCCAGCAAAATATTTACCAAATTGGTTAAACATTCTCTTAACAACTGCTCCTGTTATCGCAGTATACCTACTTTGGGTAATGTATAACTTCCTAATTAATTCTTTTTTATATCAATTTGTCCCTCGTAGATATAATCAAGACTATTTAATTGTGCTAGGGGCTGGTTTAATTGATGGCGAACGTGTCACACCACTTCTTGCTACTCGTATTAATCGCGCAATTCAATTTGCTCAAAAACAAGTCAACAAAGGACATAAAATGCCAAAAATTATCATGTCTGGTGGAAAAGGACCTGATGAAAAAGTTTCCGAAGCCCAAGCTATGACTGAATATGCAATTGCTCGAGGAATCTCACCTAATGATATTTTACTTGAAGATAAATCTCGCAATACTTATGAAAATATGCTTTTTTCAAAAGAAGTTGCAAAAAAAGACTATGGAAATTATAAGTTTAAGGCTAAATTCTTCAGCAATAATTACCATATTTTTCGAGCTGCTCTTTATGCAAAAATGGCTGGTCTCAATGCTAATGGTGTTGGTTGTTATACTAGGTTTTACTTTTTACCAAACGCAATAATTAGAGAATTTGCTGGAGTATTTGTCATGAACAAAAAACGCCATTTCATCATTATTAGTTTGATTACTGTATTCTTTATTATTCAAGCTATATTTGCGGCAGGAGGCATTATTAAGTGGTGAATGATTTAATTAAGAATATCTAAACTTTAAGTATTTTCATTTATATAGCATAAATTTATATACTATACTTAAGCATAATTGTATTTTTAATGAAAGGTGCAAGTATGCTTCAACTTAAACACATTTATAAATCATATAAAGTTGGAGACACCGTCACACATGCCCTAGACGATGTCTCTATTTCATTTAGAGACCAAGAATTTGTAGCAATTTTAGGACCAAGTGGTTCTGGTAAGACTACTATGCTTAATGTTATCGGTGGACTTGACCGTTATGATAAAGGAGATTTAATTATCAACGGTAAGTCTACTAAGAATTTTACTGAAATTGATTGGGATGCTTACCGCAATAATACGGTTGGTTTTATTTTTCAAAATTATAACTTAATTTCTCATTTATCAATTATGGATAATGTGGAATTAGGAATGACCTTATCAGGAGTTCCAGCAAAAGAACGCCACGAAAAAGCGATTAAAGCTTTAACTGAAGTAGGCTTAAAAGACCACATGCACAAGCAACCTAATCAATTATCCGGTGGTCAAATGCAACGTGTCGCCATTGCTCGTGCAATTGCAAATAATCCAGATATCTTACTTTGTGATGAACCAACTGGTGCACTTGATACTGAAACTTCTATTCAGATTATGAAACTAATCAAGAAGCTTTCCAAAGACCGCTTAGTAATTATGGTTACACACAATCCAGAATTAGCTAAAGAGTATGCTTCAAGAATTGTTAACTTCCAAGATGGTAAAATTTTAAATGATTCTGATCCTTTCCAAGCTAAAAAAGAAAAAGATACTTTCAAATTAAAACGGACCAAAATGTCCTATTGGAATGCTATCAAACTTAGTTTTACCAACATCATGACTAAAAAGGCTCGGACAATTTTAACAGCTTTTGCTTCAAGTATCGGTATCATTTCAATAGCAGTAGTTCTTTCTATTTCAAATGGTTTTCAAAAACAAATTGACACTACTATGAGTAAGGCACTTGCCAAATACCCAATTGCTGTTACACCAACGGCTACTGACATGAATGCTGTAGCTACTAGAAAAGAATCTGACAAAAACGTCAAAAATCGCGGCTATGTAACTGCTCAAAAAGATAAAAGTGAACAAGCTTCCCATAGTAATAAAATTACTGAAGCTTACGTCAACTACATAAAGAAAATCAATCCAAATTATGCTAATAATATTTCTTATCAGCGTGCTACCAACTTGAATTTACTTTCAAAAGTAAATGGTGACATTGATCGCGTCCAATTTTCTAATAATGATCCAAGTGGCAGTCAGTCTATGGCATCTATGCGCCAAGAAGCAATGAACTCAATGGGTGCTGGTTCTAGCGTTTTTCCTACTACTCTTAATAAGAAAAAAGGTTCATTCTTAAAACAAAATTACCAACTTCTCTCAGGCAGCTGGCCTACCAAATCAACTGACCTTGTCTTAGTAACAGATAATAAAAATACTGTTAATATCAATGCTCTTAAAAATTTAGGCTTTGATATTGATGATGGTGATAAAGTTAAGTTTAATAAGTTAATTGGTAAAGAATTCAGCCTTGTCTCAAACAATGATTACTACAGCCAGCTTCCTACGGGAACTTTTGCTCCTAAAAAGACTAATCAATCTATGTACAATTCCGGTAAAAAATTACGCCTAAGTGCCGTAATTCGTCCTAAGAATGAAGATTCAATGGCACTTTTATCAACAGGAATTGCATATAGTGACAACTTAACTCAGAGTGTAATCAATGAAAACAAAAATTCTGATATTGTTAAAGTTCAAAAGCAATCGAATCGTAATGTTATTACTGGGCAAAATATCAACTCTAGTCAAAAGAAACAAATCCTACAAACTTTAGGCGCTACTAGCATTCCTACTGGAATTATGATTTATCCAAATAATTTTGATTCTAAAGATAAGGTCTTAGATTATCTTGATAAGTGGAATAAAGGTAAACCTAAGAAGGATCAAATTATTTATACAGATATGTCTAGCGTTGTAACTACAATGACTGGTGGCCTTCTTAACGGAATTACTACTATACTTGTTGCATTTGCAGGAATTTCTTTAATTACTTCAATGATTATGATTGGTATCTTAACTTACACTTCAGTACTTGAAAGAACTAAGGAAATTGGTGTTCTTAAAGCTCTTGGTGCCAGAAAGCGTGATATTACACGAGTATTTGATGCAGAAACTTTTATCCTTGGAGTATTTGCAGGACTTCTTGGAGTAGGAATTGCATACATTCTCACTTTCCCAATCAACAGTGTAATCTATAAGATTACCGATCTTGCAAATGTTGCACAGCTTGATCCAAAAGCAGCCATTATCTTAATTATTATTTCAACTGTCTTAACTTTAATTGGTGGTCACATTCCAGCAAAAATGGCTGCTAAAAAGGATGCCGCAATTGCTCTTAGAAGTGAATAAATATCTTTATTTTAGTTCATTTTTAGTAAAACTTGCGCGTAGAATGTAATTGAATATCTTTATCTAAATTAAATCGCCCTCCAGATATTGGAGGACGATTTTTTTATTTATTCTTCTTTTTTCTTACGCGCTTAACTCTTAAAATTGAAGTAATAATTGCAAAAATTAACATAGTGTCATACACAAAACTAAATGGAAAAAGCAAACCTAATTTTCCAAATAGTGCGTACATGACGACATTGTATATAACTAATAACGAAACACATAATACTGTGTCCCAATATCCCAGCTTCTTTGCATACCAGTCATCATAAGCTTTTCTTTCCGGCGTATTATATGCCCAAATTATTAGAGCCACAAATATAATTGTTGAAATTACGTATATCATAGTATTTATTATCATTTTATCAAAGTTTCACACAAATCCACAGAGTTATCCACAAGATGTTGAAACAGGTTAACTCTATATACTATATCTTGTAGCCGATTAAATTACGTCTAATGGTTGTTTCGCAATAGGCTTTGGAAAATCTGCATTGATAAGGCGCAAATCATCCTCTGTCAGCTCAATATCTAACGCCTTAATATTATCTTCCATATGTTTAATAGAAGCAGCCTTAGGAATCGACAACACGTTTTTATTTCTAATTGCCCATGCCAACATAATTTGATGTGGAGTAACATTATGATTTCGAGCAACGATTTTTAAGTTTTGCGTAATTCTAATAGAATTTCCACTTCCTGAATTAAATGGAGAATATCCAATAAAGTTAATATTTTTCTTTTCTTGCCAAGGCAGTAAATCGTACTCTACCCCACGATGATCCAAGTTATACAAGTCTTCATTAGCAAAGCAATTATTACCATTTTCCAAACTTATTAACTCTTCCATATCAGAAGTATCAAAGTTTGATACACCCCATTCACGAATTAAGCCTTCTTTTTTCAACTGTTCTAATCCATAAATAGTATCTGAAAGTCTATGATTTCCTCGCCAGTGAAGTAAATACAAATCTAAATAATCAGTTCCTAAACGATCTAGACTTGCTTCTAGACTTTTTCTTTCTAGTTCAGGTGTTGCGTGATAAGGATAAAATTTCGAAATCAAATAAATCTTACTTCGATCATATCCTCTAATTGCTTCTCCAATCAATTTTTCACTTTTTCCTTCACCATACATTTCTGCTGTATCAATTATTGTTAAGCCATTATCTAAGCCATAGCGCAAAGCAGAAATTTCATCATTTTTCTTATTTATATTTTCCCCCATGGCCCAAGTACCCATGCCAATGCCGGATAGTTTCATTATTAATCACCTCACTTAAATTCTACTACTTTCTTTAAGAAAGCGGTTGACATAATGGTACATACCATTTTATAATGGACTAGACCAGTAAATAAGGAGGATTTAATCATGATAAAAGTAATTGTTAGAGAAAACGACATTCAAGGTGGAGCTGCAGCATTTGAAATTTTTGAAAAAGGTATCAAAAATGGTGCCAAGACTTTAGGTTTAGCAACTGGCTCAACCCCTGTTACTCTTTACCAAAACTGGGTTAAGAGTGACTTAAACTGTGATAATTTAACAAGTATTAACCTTGATGAATATGTCGGCTTAAAACCTGATAATCCTCAAAGTTACCACTACTTCATGCAAGAACACTTATTTAACAAAAAGCCATTCAAGAAGTCTTATATTCCAGATGGTGTATTAGCTGCTACAGATCCACAAAAGGCTTGTGATGAATACAATAAAATTATTAAAGATAATCCAATTGATATTCAACTTTTAGGAATTGGTAGAAATGGCCACATCGCCTTTAACGAACCAGGTTCCTCATTTGATACTGTAACTCGTGAAGTTAAACTAACAGAAAATACTATTAAGGCAAATTCTCGTTTCTTCGATAGTATCGAAGATGTTCCAACTAGTGCAATCTGCATGGGAATTGCTAACATTATGTCTGCTAAAAAGATTGTTTTAATGGCCTTTGGTGAAAAGAAAGCTCACGCAATCAAGAAAATGATTGAAGGACCAATCACTGAAGAAGTTCCTGCATCAATTTTGCAAAAGCACCCAGATGTAACTGTAATTGTAGATGAAGCTGCAGCCAATGAACTTGACGACAAATATAAGAACTAAACATAATTTATTTTGAACATAAAAAACCAGCTAGCAAAATTATTGCTAACTGGTTTTTATTTCCTAGGGAATGTTAATTATCTGGATATAAGGATAATCCCTGCTTATCTAGCTGTTTTTCAATGTAACTTTTAATCTTTTCAGGTAACTCACTAAAACCAATTGTCTGATCACCATAGACGTACATTATAAATCCAACTTTTTATAATTGTTTTTTCTAAAAATTATACTTCAAAGTATTGTAAGAATTTATAAATTTTCTATAATAAATATAAAATTAGGAGATTTAAATGTTATGAATTCAATCAAAAATTTCTTTAACAATAAAACTATTTCCAAATTTATTACAGCTTTCGGTGCTTTTATTTGTATATTTGTAACAGGAGTAGATTTTGGTATTATTTTACTCCAAAAAAGATTCTCATTACCAAATATCGGTGAACCAATTCTTGGAATAGCCACTCTAGTTATTGGTATTCGACAATTATATTTATTAGCAAAAAAGTAAATCAACTTAAAAACCAGCTAGCAAAATTATTGCTAACTAGTTTTTATTTTCTATATTTTTTACTTGAATCATGCCCAAACATTTTTATACGTGAGCCTATATCTACAGCAACCAAAATCAGATCATCATCTTCAATCTTGTATAAAACAACTACATCATTAATTTCTGTGGGAGTTGTACCCTTAGGAGTATCACGTAAATGAAATTCATGGTATCCAGCTAATCTACGTTTCAATTCATGATCTCTAAAATCTGCAGGAAGCTCATTTCCTTCTAACAATATCTCAATCGCGGAACGTACTTCATCAACAATTATTGGGTCAAGTTTGGCTAAATAACTCAGATGTTTAATAAATGATTTACGCGGACGAAATTGTAATCTCTTCATTATTTCTTAAAGCTCTCCCAATATTCATCAGTTGGCTTAACAATTGGATCATCTGGCAGAACTTTCATATCAATTAATTTGTCGCGTGCAATAGCATAATCTAGAGAGTCTTCTTTTGCATTTACAGCAGCTAATAAAGCATTTAACTTTTCTTGAGATATAACTGCTGCAGTTCTTTGGTTGGATCTAGTAACTAAAACTATCTCATTATCGTTTACATCATCTAAATAGTCCTTTAAATTATGTCTAAAATCACTTTGAGTAATTGCGATAGGCATACTCATCATTCCTTTCTGCAATATTAAGTACTTAATATTGTACATTTTTTATAATAATAAGACAATTATATTTACTTTAAGATACCAATTAGATCTTTATTTTAAAAACTAGCTAGCAAAATTATTGCTAACTGGTTTTTATTTTCTACTCAAATAATCCCATTCCGACCAATCTTGAAGATTCCTATTCAAAAAATTTGGCAAATTCCTTGACAATTTTCAAAAATAGCAAATTAAATTTTCCCTTGTTAGACACAACATATCGTATTACACTAGTTAAGTACTCAACTACATCTAGTGTTTAAGAAAGAATGTGATCCAAGTTATTGTATTAAGTGGGCCAATTGGAGCCGGGAAATCCAGTTTAACCAGTATTTTAGCTGAACATTTAGGTACTCAAGCATTTTATGAAGGTGTTGATACTAACCCAGTTCTTCCTTTATATTACAAGGATATGAAGCGATACACCTTTTTGCTTAATACCTACTTGCTCAACCATCGTCTAGCACAAATCAACCAAGCTATTCGTGATAAGAACAGTGTTTCTGATCGTTCAATTTATGAAGATGCCCTTTTCTTTAAAATGAACGCTGATAGCAAGGTTGCTGATCCAACTGAATTTAAGATTTATGATGATTTACTTGAGAATATGATGGAAGATACTCCTGGTAATCCAAGCAAGAAGCCAGACCTTCTTATCTACATTCATGTTTCATTAGATACAATGCTTAATAGAATCAAGAAGCGTGGTCGTTCTTATGAACAACTTTCTACCGATCCAAGTTTAAAAGACTACTACGCTCGTCTTCTTAGCTACTATGAACCATGGTATGAAAACTACAACGCTTCTCCAAAAATTAGAATCAATGGTGATAAACTTGATTTTGTTATTGATGAAGATGCTAAAAAAGAAGTTTTAAGTGAAATCGATAATAAATTACGCGAAATTGGTAATTTATAATTTATAAAAGATAAAAAGAAGGAACGTGATGACAGTTATTGTTTTAAGCGGGCCAATTGGAGCCGGGAAATCCAGTTTAACTAGTATTTTGTCAGATTATTTAGGAACTAAGCCATTTTATGAAAGTGTTGATGATAATCCTGTCTTGCCACTTTTTTATGCTGATCCTGAAAAATATGCATTCTTACTTCAAGTATATTTCTTAAATACACGCTTCCACAGTATTAAGGCAGCCCTCAGTCAAGATAACAACGTTCTTGACCGTTCAATCTATGAAGATGCCCTTTTCTTCCAAATGAACGCAGACATTGGTCGTGCAACCAGTGAAGAAGTTGATACTTACTATGAACTTCTTCACAATATGATGGATGAACTTAAGCGAATGCCTAAGAAGAACCCTGATTTGCTTGTTCACATTGATGTATCTTATGATACGATGATCAAACGTATTCAAAAACGTGGTCGTCCTTATGAACAACTGAGCTATGATTCAACTCTTGAAGACTACTATAAACGTCTTTTAAAATACTACAAACCATGGTACGAAAATTACGATTACTCACCAAAAATGACTATCAATGGTGATGAACTCGACTTTATGTCTAGTGAAAATGATAAACAAATCGTCCTTGATAAGATTGTAGACAAATTAAAAGAAGTCGGCAAACTTCCCGAAGACTGGGATAAGTCAACCGACATTCAAATTGAAGCATAAAATTTATTAGCTACTACAAAAGTATATTTTTGTAGTAGCTTTTTTTGTATAATTGAAAATAATTAATATTTATTATTTCAGTTTTTTAAATTTATAGAAGGAAAAAGATGAATAAACATAAATTTAAATACTTATTAGGTTTTGTCTTTACCATGATTTTATTTTTCACTGGTATTAACACCGCTCATGCAGATGTTGATTATGATATTAACGAAGTAAAAGTTAATGCAACAGTGGAAAAAGACGGCTCGCTTAAAATTCAGCGTTTTGTAAATTACAAATTCGATAGTGATGCCCATGGTGTATATTACCGTCAAAACCTAGATGCAAAACAAAAACTTATTAACCCAAAAGTAAGTGTTATAACTAATCATGGAAAAGAAATTATCGCCACAAAAGGTACAAAAACTAATAACACTTATGAATTAACTCATGATACTGATGGTTATAATTTCAAGCTTTATCATAATATTGAGGATGGTGATGATGTAACAGTCAAATACTCTTACACTATTACAAATGCAATTATCAACTGGCGCGATACAGCTGAACTTAATTACAAAATAATTGGTAATGGCTGGGACACTGATCTTGATAAAGTAAAAATAAAAATTAACTTTAATAATTCAAAAGCAGTTCCAGAGCTCAAAGTTTGGGCGCATGGACCACTCAGTGGCTACGTTAATGTTAATCGCAAGTTAGGTCAAGCTATTTTAACTGCTTCAGATGTTCCTGGCGACAGTGGAATTGAAGTTCATGCAATTTTTCCAACTTCTATTACTTCATTAAATAAAAATACTCGTGATAAAAATCATAAGAAAGCAATATTAGCTCAAGAAAAAGCATTTGCTGAAGAAGCTAATAGAAAACGTCATCAGCATGAATTATTTGAGCAAATCATTTCCTGGGTAATAATTATTATTGCAGCAGGCTTATCTTTATTTGGAAGTATTAAAATTTTAAGAACTCCTCATTTTGGTACAAAATTGAGAAAGTATTCTGATTTGCCTCATAATTATGAAATTCCTAATGTCGATCCAGTCACCGCTCAAATATTAGATGATGGTAGTAACCCAGATACCTATGCTTTTACTGCTTATTTAACACATCTTGCTGGTAAAAACCGTATTAAAATTGAAAATGTTAAACGAAAGAACTACCGCATAACTCTAGTAGATCCAACTGTAAAAGATGAATCACCATTTTTAAAAACTTTATTTGATGAAGTTGGAGACGGTAAGAGTTTTACAACTAAACAAATGAAAAAAGCCGACTTAGAAAATGATTTTAATGATTGGCAAGATGAAATGTTTGAAAAAGTAGAACAAGCTAACTTAATTAGCGAAGAATATGAAGAAAAATATAGCAAAGGTCGACGCTTATATCGCTGGTCTACTTTAGTTTATATCGTTTTATTCATTGTCTCCCTCTTATTTATCCCAAGCAAAATCTGGCTACCAATTATTATCTTCCTTTTGGCTTTAACAAATATTATCTTAGGATTCCTCTATAAAAAAACTAACTCAATTTATACGCAAAAAGGAGCTGAAGAAGCCAATCAAGTTCGTGGATTTGAAAAAATGCTCGATGACATTGGTAACTTCAAAATGAAAGATATTGGTGAATTGATTTTTTGGGAAGAAGTTATGCCTTATGCAGTTGCCTTTGGTCTTTCTAAAAAAGTTATTAAGCAATTAAATATTGAATTTGATAAGGCTGAAATTGCCATAGTCTTCCCTCCATCAAGTTATTACTGGTATAGTGGCAACTTTGAAAAAAGCTTCAATTCTAGCTTACAATCAGGTGCAGGACTTGATAGTTCCTCTAGTGGATCTAGTGGTGGCTTTTCTGGAGGAAGCTCTGGCGGATTTGGTGGAGGTTCCGGCGGCGGAGCATTTTAAGATAAATAAAAAAGCGCCAAATGGCGCTTTTTTATTTACCCTAACTTTTCAGCTAATGCATCAAGTGTCAACTCACTTGTATCGTTAAACTTAACACCTGCATCTTTAAGATTCTTACCAATTCCGATTGAAATCTCACCAGCACGGTTAATTGATTCAACACCAGATTGGGCATCTTCAATACCTGCTACATGTACAGGATCCAAATTCATAATTTCAGCTGCTTGCAAATAAATTTCTGGATCTGGCTTACCTTTCTTTAACTTAGCAGGATCAACTCTACCTTCAAAATAATCTTCAAGTTGAAGATACTTAAGGATAGTTGGACCATTTTTAGAAGCTGAAGCAAGAGCTAAATGATAACCTTTTTCTTTTGCTTCATCTAAAAATTTCTTCATCCCTGGCAAAATATCATTTGGAGTTAATGTCTTTACCAATTCAAGATAATTATCATTTTTTTCTTCAGCTAACTTTTCTTTTTCTTCTTGGCTATAGTCATTTTCATGACCACCAGCTTTTAAAATTAGTTCTAAAGAATCCATTCTGCTTACGCCGCGCAAGCTATCAGCAAGTTCATTAGTCCATTCAGTACCAACTTTATCAGCTACTTGACGCCAAGCCTTCCCATGAAATTTTGCAGTATCTGCAATTACTCCATCTAAGTCAATTGCAAAACCTTGAATATCAGCAAAAGTCATAATTTCCTCCAATTATTTTAATTCAAGTTTTTCACCATTTAAATCAATAGTTAATGGGTCTCCTGATACTAATTCAATGTGAGTACCCTTCTTATCAACTGTTACTTCTAATACACGACCACGGAATGCTTGACGGAATTTGTATGAATTCCACTTCTTAGGAAGGAATGGTGCATAGTGAAGTTCACCATTTCGTACTCTCATACCAGCAAAACCTTGAACAATATCAAGCCAACTACCTGTCATTGAAGTAATGTGCAAACCATCTTCAGTATCATTATTATAGTTATCCAAGTCAAGACGAGCTGCTCTTTCATATAATTCAACAGCTTTATCATGGTAACCAATATCAGAAGCAATAATTGAGTATACTGAAGCAGAAAGACTTGATTCATGAACAGTAAATTGTTCATAGAAGTCAAAGTTATTCTTCTTTTCTTCTTGAGTAAAGTCATCAATAAAGTCCCAAAGACCTTGAATAACATCCCCTTGCTTAACGTAAGGTGAACGCAAGATTCTATCCCATGACCAATTTTGGTTAAGTGGTAATTGGTCACTTGGAATTTCAGAAACTGGCTTTAATTCCTTGTCTAAGAAACCATCATTTTCTGGGAAAATGTCCTTTTCCTTGTCATATGGAAGGTACATGTTATCTGCAATACCCTTCCAACGACGCTTTTCATCTTCTGAAACATTTAACTTCTTAGCAGTTTCTTCATCTACTTCATCTAAGATTTCAAGAGTATATCTTAAAGTCCACTGGCAAAGAAGATTAGTGTACCAATCATTGTTAACATTGTTGTCATATTCATCAGGACCAGTAACAGCATGAAGCATGTACTTGTTCTTTCTTTGTGAATAATGAACACGGTCAGCCCAGAAGCGAGAAATTTCAGTTAAAACTTTTGCACCTTCATGAAGAACATAACTCTTATCGCCAGTGTAGTTAGTGTAAAGATAAATTGCATATGCAATATCACCATTACGGTGAATCTCTTCAAAAGTGATTTCCCATTCGTTGTGACATTCAATACCATTGAAAGTTACCATTGGGAAAAGCGCACCCTTTAAACCTTGTTGTTGAGCATTGATGTAAGCCCCTGGCAATTGCTTGTAACGATACATCAAGAGATTTCTTGCAATCTTTGGATCTCCTACACCAAGGTATACTGGAACGCAGTAAGCTTCAGTATCCCAGTAAGTTGCACCACCATATTTTTCACCAGTGAAACCTTTTGGACTAATGTTCAAGCGGTAATCATCACCATAGTACGTTGAGAATAATTGGAAGAGGTTAAATCTGATACCTTGTTGTGCTTCTTCATCACCTTCAATTTGAATGTCTGATTTGTCCCAACGTTTTTGCCATTCAGCAATATGTGGAGCTAAAAGTTCATCAAACTTTTCAGTATCAATAACAGCCATCAAAGCATCTAATCTTTGATCAATTTTTTCTTGAGTGTCAAAATCACGCGAAGTTACAACTAAACTACGCTTTTCGAAAGTAATCTCTTCACCAGCTTCAATTTCACCAGCAAATGTGTTCCTAACAGTCTTTTCTTCAATTGCATCATCAATATGATCTAGACTAGTCTTAACACTATTGCGCATTCCAACCATAAATTGCGGTACACCAAAATTATTTTCCTTAGTTTGAGACATAATTTCAGCATGAGTACCTTCAGCTGACTTAGCTAACACATTCCAGAATTGTTCATCATAGTTAGCATCTTCATTGTAAACATCAGCATCAATCATGTTGCTGATTTCAATTTTTACTGGAGAACCTGATAAATTCTTAACAAGAACTCTTTGACCAACTAATTCTTTTTGAACTACACTTGCAAAACGTTCAAAAACAAATTGAAGCTTACTACCACCAATTTCTACATCAAACTTACGAGTAAAAATTCCGCGCTTTAAGTCCAAATCCAACTTAAAGTTTTCTGGAGTTTGCTTAGCTAAATCAAGCTGTTCACCATTTATTTTAATACGCATCTTAATGAAGTTTACTGCGTTGATCATCTTACCAAAGTATTGTGGATAGCCATTCTTCCACCAACCAACACGAGTTTTATCTGGATACCAAACTCCACCAAGATATACTCCTTCTAAAGTATCACCAGAATAACCTTCTTCGAAAAATCCACGCATACCTAAATTTTCATTAGCAATACTAGTCATAGATTCTTGAAGACGCTTATCTTCAGGAGCCCAATTTTCTGTAGCAACGTTCCATGGAGCAACATTAAAAGTACGTTTCATAAAAATAATCCTCTTTTCTTATTATTCATCAATTAATTAACGTAAGTTTCTTTGATTCCATTAACAGAAATTGCACCTAATACTAACACGATTCCTGCTAAAATAAACATATTTACCTGTGAATTTCCTAATAATGGGAATAAAACAAAACTCAATAGTGAAGCAACAATTTGCGGAATACAAATTGATCCATTAAATAAGCCCAAGTATGTTCCCATATGCTTACCAGAGAGTGCGTTAGTAACAATAGTTAATGGATAAGTACTCATACCAGCCCAAGCAATACCAATCAAAACAAATGAAATGATCAATAACCATTGACTATGAACAAAGAATACTGAAACAAATCCAACAGCACCAAGCAGTAAGCTACCAGCATAACCAAACTTATGACGATTGTTTGGAACACTTGCTAAAACATATGACCAAATAACGGCTGCAATAGATTGAACAGCTGATAAAACCCCATACCAGTTACCAGCAGCTTGATATCCAGCAGAAGATGGATTAGCAGTGTGCCATACATTTTGAGCAATTGCTCCCGGCGCATAAGTCCAAAGATACTGAAATGCAAACCAGCAGAAAAATTGTACTACAGCTACTGTCCAAAATGCTTGTGGTGCTTCTTTTAGAAGCCGAAGCCAATTCCCCCCTTCCTTATTATCATCCTCATTGATTCCATGGTAATGAGCATAAGTTTTAGGATCATATTCTTCAACTTTAAATACAGTAAACAAACTAGTTACAACTAAAATTGCAGCTCCAACATAAAAAGCAATAACTACAGATGGTGGAACTACGCCTTTGGCTGCAGTATTTGGAATTCCAAATAGAGTAAACAAAAATGGAAAAATTGCAGCTAAAACTGCACCGGTATTTGATAAGAAACTTTGAATTCCATATGCATAACTCTTTTGGTTATCATTAACCATATCTCCAACCATCATTTTGAATGGTTGCATTGCAACATTAGAAGATAAATCTAATAATGCAATAGTAATTGCACCAAACCATAATGCTGCAAGAGACCCATAACCAAAGCCAAAACTTCCCGCATTTGGTAAAAGTAGCATTACGATAACAGCTACAATCATCCCGAGCAATAAATATGGCAAACGACGACCACCCAACTTAGGAAGCCATGTCTTATCTGAATAATATCCAATGATTGGTTGAACTAAAAGTCCTGCTAAAGGTGGTAAAATGAAAAACCAACCTAAATTATTCGGATCAGCACCAATAGTTTGAAAGATACGACTCATTTGTGAACTCTGTAAAGTAAAAGCTGTCTGAACCCCTAAATAGCCAAAGTTTATCATCCAAATTGTACTTTTAGCCAAGGTAGGCAAGCCAATACTTGATTTATTTTCTTGACTCATCTTTTATATTCCCCTATTTTTACTTAAAAGCGCTTTCACATTTCCTTGACTATTACTATAACAAACATTTCAAATTTGTGCAACCGTTTGCACAAATTAAAACAAAAAAGATTAGCTTAATTATTAGCTAATCTTATATGGGATTATTTTTTGCTTCATTTTAGAAAATAAAACATCAATTGCTTCTTTCCCTAGTTTCTTCGGTTGTAAATCAACCTGTAAAGTTGACCCTAATACCATTCCGAGCAATTTACTGCTATTAAAACAAATAACAGGATACTTTATATCATTTTTTAATTTACTTAAATACTGTAAATACAAAATATCATCAGAAAAAATCAATCCGTCTATTTGAGAATTATTTTTCAAAAATTCATTTAAATTATCGTTGTCAGAATTTAAATTAATAACTTGAGGAACATGATTTTTTTGAGTTAAAAATTTTTGATAACCTTTTCTTCTATCTAATTCATAAGACCAATGATGATTAGATTCTACAAATGCTGGGTATTTAACTTGCTTATTTTTCCATAAAAATTCGGTTGCAGAAAAACCTGCAGCAACATTGTCATTATCAACAAACTTATATTTACTAGAAGCTCCAATTATCACAAAGTTTAAATTTTTTGCAGCCAAATATTCTATTATTGGATCATTTTTTTGAGAATAAAAAATGACAAAGTTATGTACTTTAGCTTGTTTAACCATTGATTGAACTTGACTTAATAATTGATTTTGACTAGGTGCAATAGCCACCAACATTTCATAATTCTTTTTTTGTAATTCGGTGCTAATTCCTCTCATCAAATCAATGTGAAATGGATTTGCGGGTGCAGTTTCTCCAGTTACTGGAAAAACAATCCCAACCATATTTGCTTCACCTAAAGTTAAATTTCTTCCAGCATAATCAGGCTGATAGTCCATTTGCGAAGCAATTTTACGGATTTTTTTCTTAGTTTCTTCACTAATTCTAGGATTGTTATTTAAGGCTCTAGATGCAGTAGACGGTGAAACACCTGCCTTTTTTGCTATATCTTTAATAGTACACATTGTAGACCACTTTCTATTTTTAATAATTATTTGTAAGTTATTATCTATAATAACTATTCATAACTATGGATTCAATATATTTTTAAGCGCTTTCATAAATGCTACTGTAATAAATATTTTTTAATTCAAAATTACTAACTGTATTTGCAACTTATTCATAAAATAATTCGTATTTACATTCTTATTAATGAATGGTAAAGTATAATAGTTGTCTTAATAAAGATAAAACACGAACATTTACTTTTTGGAGAGAAAAATGAATTTTATTAAGAGTTATTTCCAGCTTGATAAATATAATACAAGCATCAAAACAGAATTTATTGCCGGATTAACTACTTTTATTAGTATGTCTTATATCCTTTTTGTTAACCCAAGTGTTTTAGGAGCAAGTGGAATGGATACTGGCGCTGTATTTACCTCAACTGCCTTAGCTGCTGCTCTTGGTACTGCAATTATGGGAATTGTAGCAAATTATCCAATCGGTGAAGCACCAGCACTTGGTATCAATGCCTTTTTTGCTTATACAGTATGTGTAGGGATGCATGTTTCATGGGAAACAGCCCTAGCTAGTGTATTTGTTGCATCAATTATTTTTATTTTGATTACACTTTTTAAATTACGTGAAAAAATCATCGATGCTATTCCAAGTGATCTAAAGTTTGCCATTTCATCAGGAATCGGGCTTTTTATTGCCTTTCTTGGTTTACAAAATGGTCATATGATTGTTGATAACAAATCAACTTTAGTTAGCTTAGGTTCTCTTCATGATCCACTTGTTTGGATTACAATTTTTGGAGTATTAGTTACTATTATTTTAATGATTTTAAGAGTTCCTGGTGCAATCTTCATCGGAATGTTATTAGCTGCAATTTTTGGAGTATGTATTGGTCAAATTCAATTGCCACATAAAATTATTTCAACTGCTCCAAGTTTAGCACCAACTTTTGGTCAAGCAGTCTTTCACGTAAAAGATATTAATAGCTTGCAAATGTGGGTAGTTGTACTTACTTTCTTGTTAGTAACCTTCTTTGATACTGCTGGAACTTTAATCGGTCTTGCTCAACAAGCAGGTTTTATGAAGAATAATAAAATGCCACGCGTAGGTAAAGCCTTGGCAGCTGATTCAACTGCAATGATGTTTGGTTCAATTTTTGGAACTTCACCAGTTGGAGCATTCGTTGAATCTAGTGCCGGAATTGCTGTAGGTGGTAGAACAGGACTTACTGCTGTATTCGTAGCAATCTTTTTCTTGATTTCAATGATTTTTAGTCCTTTGTTAGGACTTTTCACTACTCAAGTTACTGCACCTGCTTTGATTATTGTTGGTGTATTAATGGCACAAAATACAGCTCATATTCATTGGAATAAGCTTGAGATTGCCGTACCAAGTTTCTTAATTTTACTTGGAATGCCACTTACTTATTCAATTTCAGATGGACTTGCACTTGGAATGATTACTTATCCAATTTGTATGATTTCTGCAAAACGTGGAAAAGAAATCAGCCCAATGATGTGGGTACTATTCTTCGTATTCTTAATCTTCTTATGGGTACTAAATATTAAGTAATGAAAATGTCACCAATTGGTGGCATTTTTATTTTACATAAAAAACTGAATAAATTTATCTCCTTCTATTGAAAATGTTAACTATTTAAGTATAATTAAAAATAAATATTCGGATAATAATAAAATATAATATTTTTATCTGCTTATATTTCATCTAGTAATAATGTTTTACGAACAATATTCATATTATGGAGGTAAATATGAACTCTATCAGTCGCTTTTTCCATTTAAAGGAAAATCAGACTTCAGTCAAAACAGAACTTTTAGCAGGACTGACAACTTTTGTCAGTATGTCTTATATTTTGTTTGTTAATCCTAATGTACTAGGAGCAAGCGGGATGGATAAAGGAGCTTTGTTCACTACTACTGCACTAGCAAGTGCTTTTACCTGTATTGTGATGGGTGTGCTTGCCAACTACCCTATTGCATCTGCTCCAACTTTGGGTCTTAATGCTTTCTTTACTTATACAGTTTGTTTAGGAATGCATGTTTCATGGGAAACAGCTTTAGCTGCAGTTCTTGTAGCATCAATTCTGTTTATTATTCTTACTGCATTTAAGTTACGTGAAAAGATCATTGATGCTATTCCTACTGATTTAAAGTATGCAATTTCTGCCGGTATTGGCTTATTCATTGCTTTTATTGGACTTCAAGGAAGTGGCTTAATTCAAAAGTCAGCTTCAACATTAGTTACTGTCGGCACACTAAAAAATCCTCTTGTTTGGATCACAATTTTTGGATTGTTAGTTACAGTAATGTTAATGATTGCCAATGTACCAGGTGCAATGTTTATTGGAATGATTGCAGCAGCTATTTTTGGAATTGCTATTGGTCAAATAAAAATGCCAACTCAAGTAATTTCGGCAGCTCCATCAATATCACCAATTTTTGGACAAGCAGTCCTTCATATTGGTGACATTAATACGGTTCAAATGTGGATCATTGTTTTAACATTTTTACTAGTAACCTTCTTTGATACTACTGGTACTTTGATTGGACTTGTGCAACAAGCTGGATTAATGAAAGATGGCAAAATGCCACGAGCAGGTCGTGCACTTAGTGCTGATTCAAGTGGTATGGCAGTTGGAGCTGTGCTTGGAACTTCTCCAGTTGGAGCATTTGTAGAATCTAGTGCTGGGATTGCTGTAGGCGGTAGAACAGGACTTACTGCAGTTTTTGTTGGAATCTTTTTCTTAATTTCCATGATTTTTAGTCCAATTTTGAGCGTTTTTACAACTCAAGTTACAGCACCTGCTTTAATTATTGTCGGAGTATTAATGGCCGAAAACTTAGCTCATGTACATTGGACTAAGCTAGAAATCGCAATTCCTTGTTTTCTTATTGTAATTGGAATGCCATTAACTTATTCAATTTCTGATGGTTTAGCTTGGGGAGTTATCGTTTATCCATTCACTTTAATTGCTGCAAAACGATTCAAAGAAATTACTCCAATGATGTGGATACTGTTTGTCATCTTTATAATCTATATGTTAGTTTTAAATATTTAGCATTAATATTTCCTGGGAAATAGAACCTGTAGTCAAAATTTTGACTACAGGCTTTTTTCATTTGTGCTACACTAGATACAATAACTTAATAATTGTATTTAGTTTTATCGGAGGAAAAAATGCAGACATTAGAAAAAGTCTTTCATTTAAAGGATGCTCATACCACTGTTAAAACTGAGTTAATCGCCGCATTAACCACTTTTGTCAGTCTCTCCTACATCCTATTTGTTAACCCTAATATTTTACACGCGGCAGGAATTCCAGCAGGAGCTGCTTTTACCGTTACGGCAATTGCAACTGCAATTGGTTGTTTTATTATGGGTTTTGTAGCAAACTATCCAATTGCTTTAGCACCAACTTTAGGTAGTGCAGCCTTTTTTGCATATAACGTATGCCAAGGAATGCATATCAACTGGCAAACAGCCTTAGCTGCAGTACTAGTTGCATCAATTTTGTTTGTACTTATCACAATTTTTCACTTACGTGAATTAGTTGTCGATGCAATTCCTGCAGATCTTAAGTCTGCAATTTCAGCTGGTATTGGTTTATTTATTGCTTTTATCGGTTTACAAAATGGAAAATTAATCGTTAATAGTGACTCTTCTCTTGTTACTCTCGGTAAATTTTCATCACCTGCCGTATGGATCACTCTTTTTGGATTGATTCTTACTGTTATCTTGATGGCGATGAACGTTCCAGGGTCAATATTTATTGGAATGGTTGTAACGGCAGTTTTTGGAATAGCCATCGGTCAAATTCAAATGCCTCATTCCTTTATTTCAACACCACCATCAATTGCTCCAACTTTTGGTCAAGCAATTTTTCATATTCAAGATATTAATACACCGCAACTATTTATTGTTGTTTTAACTTTTTTACTTGTTACATTCTTTGATACTGCTGGAACTTTAATTGGAATGACACAACAAGCTGGCATGGTAACTAAAGATGGCAAAATTCCACGCATTGGTAAAGCATTTGCTGCAGATTCTACTGCAATGATTGAAGGTGCTATCTTTGGTACTGCTCCACTTGGAACCAGCGTTGAATCTAGTGCCGGAATTGCCATGGGTGGTAGAACTGGTCTTACTGCTATTTTCATCGGAATTTTCTTCTTAATTTCAATGATTTTTAGTCCACTTCTTGCAGTTATTCCAACTACTGTAACAGCTCCTGCCTTAATTATTGTGGGAGTACTTATGGCAGGAAACCTTAAGAATATTCACTGGGAAAAATTTGAAGTAGCTTTTCCTGCATTTTTAATTGTTGTCGGAATGCCACTTACTTATTCAATATCTGATGGTTTAGCTCTTGGAATGATTGCTTACCCATTAACAATGATTGCTTCTAAACGTTATAAAGATGTTTCAATAATGATGTATATCTTGTTCTTTATCTTTATTGGATTTTTCTTGATTACGAATTTATAGAATTAAGCACGAGAATTTTCGTGCTTTTATTTTTGTATTTAAGTTTACATTTGTAAACCAAAGTGCTATAGTTACATTTGTAAACGAAAAGAGGGAAATATGCTTAAAACACAAAATGAACTTAATATCTCTGATGCAGAATGGGAAGTTATGCGTATTATCTGGACCTTGAATCATGCCGGTTCTAGTCAGATTATTGACCAACTTCAAGAAAAAAATGACTGGACTGAATCAACTATTAAGACCTTGCTTAGACGTTTATGTCAAAAAGGATACTTAAAAACAGAAAAAGATGGACGCAAATTTATTTACTCTGCAACAGTTGGACAAACTGAGATGATGTATGAAGAAACTAAGGCACTTCTTGATAAAATGTGCGATATGCACAAAGGGCAGCTTTTAATTAAGCTTATGAAAGATATGCCAATTTCAAAAAGTGACTTAAAAACTTTAAATCAAGAAATTACTAAAAAAGAAAAATCAGCTCCTGATAAAGTTGCTTGTAACTGTTTATCAGAAATGAATTGCTAGGAGGTAAGCATGAATATTAGTCAGGTTATTACAATAATTGTAGCCATAATTTTAATTGGCTTCATTCTTTGGTGGTTCTTTGGAAAACATAAAGAACAATCTGGAGTTGCACAAGTTAATAATGGAATGCAGGAAGCAAACATTGTTGTCAATGGTGGCTACTCGCCTTCTACAGTAATTTTAAAACAAGGAATGCCAGCTGAAGTTAATTTCGATATGAAAGATTCAACAGCTTGTTTGTCTCATGTTGTTTTTGAACAGCTTGGCGTTGATAAAGATTTAACTAAAAAGCCGATCACAACAGTTAAGATTCCAACTGATAAACCGGGTGAATATAATTTTGCATGTGGTATGGACATGTTCCATGGAAAGGTAATAGTGAAATAAAATGGGTATTTTTTCAAAAGATCAAATTAAAAAAGTTGTTGTAAATGCTAAAAATCATGGCTATAAGCCAGACGTAATTACCTTCAAACAAGGTAAACCAGCTCAAGTTAAATTTATTGCTTCAGATAATATGGGCTGTATGGATAAAATCAACTTCAAGCAATTAGATGCTAAAGTTGACCTTGATAACAATCATGAAGTAACTGTTAAGATTCCAACTGACAAGCCCGGCGAATATGATTTTGCTTGCAGTATGGATATGTTCAAAGGAAAGGTTGTAGTTAAATGATGAAGATGTCAAATATTAAACGTTTTTGGATTTCATTCATCCTTTCAATTCCAATGCTGATTCAAATGTTTGCTATGCCTTTTCATTGGATGATGCCAGGATATAATTGGATAGCTTTAATTACTACAACAATCATTATGGCAATTTCTGCTGCACCTTATTGGAAAAGTGCTTGGGCTGCTTTTAAAAAACATAGCGCAAATATGAATACCTTAGTAGCAACTGGGACTACTGTCGCATATTTTTATAGTATTTTTGCAATGTTTACTGGACGCGAAGTATATTTTGAAAGTGCCGCATTTGTAACAGTGTTTGTCTTATTAGGCGATGCTATGGAAGAAAAAATGCACAATAATGCTTCTAATGCCTTAGCAAAGTTAATCAACTTACAAGCAAAAGATGCGCAAGTTTTACGTAATGGTAAATTTATCAATGTACCACTAGATCAAGTTCAAGTTGGTGATACAATTCGAGTAAAACCTGGTGAAAAAATTCCCGTTGACGGCATAGTCTTAACTGGTTCGTCTTCAGTTGATGAATCAATGGTTACTGGTGAAAGTATGCCTGTTACCAAAAAACAAGGCGATGAAGTAGTTGGTTCTACTATCAATACTAATGGAACTATTACTTTTAAAGCTACCAAGGTTGGTAACGATACTATGCTCTCACAGATTGTAGAGTTAGTTAAAAAGGCTCAAACAAGTCACGCCCCAATTCAAAAACTTACTGATAAAATTTCTAATATTTTTGTTCCAGCAGTTTTAATCATCGCTATTGTAACTTTTGTTATCTGGTATTCATTCTTAGGAGCAACTGTTGTTAATGCAATGCTATTTGCAGTCAGCGTTGTGGTTATTGCTTGTCCATGTGCTTTAGGTTTAGCTACACCAACTGCATTAATGGTAGGAACTGCCAGAAGTGCTAAGATGGGTGTTTTAATTAAAAATGGTGAAGTTCTTCAAGAAGTTAGTGATTTGAATACTGTAGTTTTTGACAAAACTGGTACTATCACCGTAGGTAAGCCTGTTGTAACTGATATTATTGGAAATAGCGATGTATTGACAATCGCAGCTAGTCTTGAAGATGCTTCAGAACATCCGCTTGCTAGTGCAATTATAAAAAAAGCTGATCAAGAAAAAATTACTACTAATCCAGTAAATAACTTCCAAGCAATTGAAGGAAAAGGCGTTCGAGCAAAAATTAATAACGAACTTGCCTTTGTTGGAAATGAGCGTTTACTTGAAAATAAAATTATTTCCCAAGAAATAAAAAAACAAGCTGAAAAATTGCAAAATGAAGCTAAGACTGTTGTCTATGTTGGACTTGGAGATAAAATTATTGGACTTATTGCAATTCAAGATGTCCCTAAACCTACTTCAAAAGAAGCTATTAAACAACTTAAAAAGCGTGGCTTAAAAACTGTAATGCTTACTGGTGATAATAAAAAAGTAGCTCAAGCAATCGCTAATGAAGTTGGAATTGATGAAGTAATCGCGGAAGTTTTGCCTACTGAAAAAGCAGAACATATTAAAGCTTTACAAAGTAACGGCGCTAAAGTTGCCTTTGTTGGTGATGGTATTAATGATGCGCCAGCACTTTCTACTGCTGATGTTGGAATTGCTATGGGGTCAGGAACTGATGTCGCTATTGAATCTGGTGGAATTGTTTTAGTTCAAAATGATTTACTTGGTGTAGTTCGTGCTTTGGATATTTCCAAAAAGACTTTTAATCGTATTAAGCTTAATCTCTTCTGGGCACTTATTTATAACACGATTGGAATTCCAATCGCTGCTGGATTGTTTGTAGGTATCGGCTTTTCTTTAAGCCCCGAACTTGCAGGTTTAGCAATGGCCTTTAGTTCAGTGTCAGTAGTCACTAGTTCTCTTCTTTTAAACAAAACTAAAATTGCAGGTATATCCCAAAAAGCGTAGTCTATAGGCTGCGCTTTTTGCATGAATTTCTATTTTTTGTTAAACTAATATACGTTGTAACATATTTGTAATTTTTAAGGAGTTGAAGAATTAATAGGATTCATGCCTTATTTAGGCATTACCTATTCTTATGAGAAATAATAAAAAAGACAAAACTGTAAAACCGAAAAAGAACTATAAAAAGGCTCCCTTAATGCCAATTCATCTGCGTGTACTTGTTGCAGTTATTTTGGGACAAATTGCCTGCGGATATTCTCTAGGTATTTCTGGGACTGCCTTAACTAATGCAGCTAAATATATTCAAATTAATGACTTATGGACAGGACTAATTGGTGCAGGTGCTTTAATTGGACTTGCAGGAAGTATGATTATCGGACGTTTATCTGATAAAATTGGTCGCCGTAAACTCTTAATGATCAATATGTATGTTTTAGCTGCTTTTTCATTATTGCACTTACTAACAGCAAATCTTGCCTTAACCTTTATTATCAGAATTGGAATTGGGTTAATGATTGCTATTGATTATACAGTTGGTAATGCTTTATTAACTGAATGGCTTCCTAAGGGTGAGGATAGTAAACGTCAAAGTCACTTACTTATTTATTGGACTTTAGGTTTTATTGCATCTTATTTAGTAGGTACCTTCCTTACGGGCTTTGGTTCTTACACTTGGCAAATCATCTTAGCTACAGGTGCTATTCCTGCATTGATTACTGCAATTTTCCGTTCAGTATTTCGCTTACCCGCTTCTCCTAGTTGGCTTGCAAGTAAAGGGAAAATTAAGACAGCTAATAAAGTCATTCAAAAACATATGGGTCGTAAATGGGGCGTTCCTGCTTGGCTTGTTAAAAGAGCTAAAGACAATAAGAATAAGCCTAAAAAAGAAATTTCTTGGAAAATTTTATTCACTAAGAAATACCTAAGACGAACTATGGCTGGCGGAATTTTTTATGCTTGCCAAGCATTTGCATTTTTCGGAATTAGTATTTTCCTTCCAATTTTGCTTAATAGTATGGGGATCACTGATCAAAAAGTATCAGGAATCATCTATAACGGTGGGATGTTTGTTGGCGTGTTATTTGGAATCTTAATTTTTAATAAGATTAGTCGTCGTGCATTTCTTGTAAGTAATTTTTTGATTTCTGCAATTTTAATTGGCTCATTAGCTTTAATTCCAAACATGAATTCAATGGTTAAGTTAACAATTTTTGCAATATTTGCAATTATTCTTTCATCAGGTCTTGTACTCGACTATCCTTATCCAACTGAATTGTTTGATGTGAAAGTACGCGGAACTGGAGTTGGTACTTGTATCACGATTAGTCGATTTGGTGCTGCTGCAGGTACATTCTTATTGCCTGTATTAACTAATGCAGGTGGTGCCAAATTAGCAATGCTTGTATGTACTATCGTTCTATTATTTAGCTTCATTGTTTGTCTAATTTGGGCTCCTGAAACTTCTCCGCAATTCATAAAAAAAGATGAAACTATAATTCCTACTGGTACTGAAAAAATTGAATAAACTACAAAAGCAGATCCATTTGGACCTGCTTTTATTATTTTTGTGCTTGTTCATACTTCTTTTTAGAAATGTATGTGATTTCTTTGACGTATTGACCTTTGTGGTTGATAGAGATGTACTCTCTACTTGGATCATAACCACCTACATGATCTAACCTATAAGACAAATTCTTACCAGTTTTAGAATCTATCGCTTGAACATTATCATAGCTTTGAGTACCCTTTTGTACTTTAGCATAACTGGTAGTTTGACTAATTAATGGGTTGATTCTATCTCTCATCGAAACATATTCAAATCTATTTCGAGGAAATACAGCTGATCCAATAATAACAAAAGCTGCAATGAGCAAAGCTACTCCAATAATAATTTTTACAATATTATCTTTTCTAAACATAAGTTTATCCCTTTCAATAAGCTAGTTATATTTTTTATTTTAACTCTATTCAAAACTATTTCCATACTTATATAAGAAAAGCCCTATGTTTCTTGTGAAACATAGAGCTTAATTGTATTCATTCAGTAGAGAAGTTATTTTTGATTTTTAGAGATTTAATTAAGTTAAAATTAGTACTTTGGAATCCACTTCATACTTTCAGTAGCTTCTTTAGCATTAGTAATATTGCTGCCAGCAAGACCTTGATCAATTGCAGATTGAGCAACAGCTTCTGCTTCCTTTTGTGAGAAGCTTTGAATCTTGCTTACTGGAGGAAGAACTGCTGCACCTGGCTTTGAAGCATCAACAATACCGCCAAGTGAATGAGCAGCTGCTGATAACATTTCATCATTAACAAGCTTAGCTTCACTTGCCAATACTCCTAATCCAAGACCTGGATAAATTAAAGCATTGTTTGCTTGTCCAATATGATAAGTAACGCCGTTATATTCAACAGGGGAAGATGGAACACCAGTAGCAACTAATGCACGTCCATCAGTCCATTTAATAATGTCAGCTGCAGTAGCTTCAATCAACTTAGTTGGATTAGAAATTGGGAAGATAATTGGACGTTTAGTATGAGCTGCCATTTCCTTAATTGCCTTTTCAGTGAAGGCACCTGGAGTAGTTGAAGTACCAATCATTACAGTTGGGTGAACTGCCTCAATAACTGCTTCTAAGTTAGTTAATTCATCTGCATTCTTAAATTCTGAACGCTTACGTACAAATGGCTTTTGTTCTGGAGTAAGACCTGGTGTATCTTCAAATAAAAGACCTTGCTTGTCAACTAAGTAAAAATGCTTCTTAGCTTCTTCAGGATCCATCCCTTCCACAAGCATTTCACGATACATCATATTGGCAATTCCCATACCAGCAGTTCCTGCACCAAAGGTCAAGAAAATTTGGTCAGTAAATTTTTCTTTAGAGATATTAAGTGCGCCAAGAACGCCAGATAAACATACAATACCTGTACCTTGAACATCATCGTTGAATACAGGAATTTCCTTACGATATTTATTCAAAATCTTAGTAGCATTATCACGACCAAAATCTTCAAAGTGAATATAAACATCTGGGAATAATTCACGAGCTGATTTTACAAATTCATCAACCATTTCATAATATTTTTCACCAGTAATACGGCTATGTTTATTCCCAAGATATAATGGATCATCAATCAAAGTTTGATTATTAGTACCTACATCAAGTGACACCGGCAATACTTCACGTGGATCAATGCCAGCTGCAGCTGTATAAACCATAAGTTTACCAACAGAAATATTAACACCGTTGGCTCCCCAATCACCAATTCCTAATATTCCTTCACCATCAGTTACAACAATAAGTTTAATCTTGCGACCACCAGCAGCATTCTTTAAACTTTCCTTGATTTCTTCAGGATTGTCAATTGAAAGAAAGGCTGCCCCTTGTGGTTTCATAAAGATTTCACTATATTTTTCAATAGCTGGTGCAATAACTGGATCATATACTACTGGCAATAGTTCCTCAATGTGTTGTTCCATGACATAGTAGAACAAAGTACGATTAGTGTTGAAGATTTCCATTAAGAACTTGCGTTTTTGCATCCCTTCAGGACGAATCTTATATTGTTCATAAACACGTTGAGCTTGTTCTTCAATAGTTTGTACTTTAGTTGGTAAAGTTCCATTTAAACCTAACACTTCACGTTCACGCTTAGTAAAAGCCGTCCCCTTATTTAAGAAAGGGTCATTTAAAATATTGTATGCATTACTCATAAAATGCCTCCCATTTACTTGTAACTACTCTTTTTTGTATCATGGTACTGAGTATATTCCCTGGGAAATTTTATAGTCAAATGCTACACTTTACTAAACTTTTATTTATATGAGGATGAAAAACATTGAATACACAAGACTTAAGATATTATCATGAACTAGTTAATTTAAAAAGTTACACAAAAACTGCAGAAAAGTTTGGAGTTAGTCAACCCACAATTACTGCAGCTGTTAAAAGACTAGAAAATAAATTTGGCGGAAAGTTTTTAATTCGTGATCAATCACATAAAAGCATTATCATCACCAAACTTGGAATGCAATTCGATGAACATGCACAGGCTATTTTAAATGAAATAAACATTGCAGAAACCGAAATCAAACAAGCCTCAGAAGCCGAAATTAACTTTGGTCTTCCTCTAATCATTGGTCGTAATTTCTTTCCAAAAATTGTACCTAATCTTCTTGAAAAAGGTATCTTAAACCATCTTAATGTAATGGAAAGTGGCTCATATGATTTACAACAACTTCTTAAAAATGGTCAAATAAATCTAACTCTTTTAGGCTTAACTAACTTAAACGTAGGAGCAGGAATTGATCTTGAAGTTATTAACCATTTTCCGATTAGAGTCATTGTAAGCAAAAATCACCCTTTAGCTCAAAAAGAAAAAATTTATTTTAAAGATATTGCTGGTGAAAATTTCATCAGTTTAAATAGCGATTATATTCATACTCGCGCTCTTGATAAAATGCTTCGTAAAAATCGTATTAGTCTAAATACTATTTATCGAAGTCCTGATGTAATGGTAGTAAAGTCTCTAATTGCTAAAAATTTAGGAATCTCTTATTTAACTACATTATCAATCACTGACAATGATAATGTAGTTTCTCTACCTTTAGCTGATGAGGATCAACCAGAATTTATTCTAGCTGCTGCAAAACGTGACAATTACATTATGACTGAGCGCGAAGAACAATTTTGGAAAATTTTAACACAAAAATAAAAGCTATCCCAAAAAGGATAGCTTTTTCTTTATAATTATCCAATAATCATCATCAAAATAGGTACTACTACAATAAAGAGTAAAGTACTCAAAACAACAACATTTGTTGCATAGTCAACGTCACCATGTGCTTCATTTGCCAAAACTGGCAAGACAGCAAGAGCTGGAGTTGCTGATTGAACAATAAAAGTCTTACTCATTAATGTTGGTACTGTTAAGCCAATTGCTGGAGCAAATACTCTCACAAGTAAAATCATTACAGCTGGAGCTAAAATAAAACGCCCAAGAAGTGCTACAGCAGTATCTTTATCCAGCTTAACATTTTTAATACCGGAATTAGCAAGTACAATACCGATATAAATAAGTGAAAGCGGCGTTACAAGATTACCAATATAAGTGAAAGTTTGACTAGCAAAAGTTGGCAACTTAAGTCCTGTCAAAAGCCATAATACCGCTACTACAAAACCAACTAGTGGCATTGGAAGTAACTTCTTCCATTCAATTTTGTGCTTTTTCTTTTCTTCTTTAATTAAAGTTGGATCATCATTTTTAATAAGAAATACACCAAAAGCCCAAGTAGAAACTGTATTGATAATATAATAAATCAAGAAATATGGCATAGCTTGATTACCAAACAAAGCCACATTTAACGGCATTCCAATAAAAATTGTGTTTGCGTTAGCAATAGTATTAATAAAAGTTCCACGACGTCCTACAGGAACTTTAATAATTTTAACTAAAACAAATGCAACAATATAAGAAATTACAACCCCAATTGCTGGTAGCAATAAGTTTTCAAACAAGTTAATTAAACTACCACGAGTTAAATTATTTTGAACTGAAATAAAAATTGATGCAGGTAAGGCAATTTGCGTAATAAGCTTTGAAATATTTCCTGAAAAGCTATCAGCAAGCCAGCCAGCTCTGCGTAAGATATATCCAAGTGCCATAATCAACACAATTACTACAACACTAGAAATTGATGATACAAATGCTGTCATCTACTTATTCTCCCCTCATATAATTCAATCTTTTAATATCATAAATATCAGAATATATGACATCTATACAAACACAGTATTTATACTACTAATCCAAAATATTTCAAGTAATTTAACTTAATTTTTAAAAATGAAAAAGGATTATTTCCTAGGAAATAATCCTTTTCACCCATCTAATTCAACACCCTGCAGTTTTTTCATCATATCATATACTTCACCGCGACGATTTTGGTCAACTGCTAAAACTAGCATATCACCAGCCATGATTTGCGTTTGTCCATTTGGAATAATTTCATCGCTGCCTCTTCTAATCATTTTAACAAGTGTATTATGAGGCCACTTAACATCAGCAACTTTTTTATCGACTAATTGACTGCTTTCATAAACAGGAACAGTTAATTGATCTTCACGTCCTGCAGATTTAGCAACGCCATTCTTACCTTCCATAGCTTGGGCTAAACTGTCATAAATTGGACGACCACCTAAAAGTTCATCCACTAAAAGTGCAATAAATGCAACTACTGCCAGGGGCATTAAGTGAAGAAGTGAACCTACCATTTCAGTAATTAAAATTATTGCTGTAAATGGTGCGCGAATAATTGCCGCAAAAAGTCCCGCCATTGAGAATATCACAAGATTTATAACTAATCTTTGTGGCAATAGTCCCAATTGAACCATAAAGCTACCATACGTAGCACCAATTAAAGCCCCCATTGTCAAAATTGGTAAAAAGATACCACTTGGAAGTCCAGAATCATATGAAATAATTGAAAACACAATTCTCATAACAAAGAAAAATGCTAACATTCCAACCGTAATCCATCCTTGAGTTGTTATTGTATTTGAAAGTGATAAAATCAAACGATTACCCGGACCAGTAATTAGTGGCCAATAATAAGCAATCGGCAACAAGATTATTAAAGGAATAATTCCGTGAAGCCATCTAGGTAAAATAGTTATTTTTTTATATACCTTTTTAAAACTAAATAAGCCAACTTTATAAAGATGTCCCAACACTCCTACTACTAACCCTAATAATACTAAATGCCAATACAATGGAATAGGAAAAGAATAATTATACGGAATTGCTAAAGCCGGATGTTGTCCAAAAATATTTGAAACAATGAAGTTTGAAGCAATTGCACCAGCTAGTGCATTCATCCATACTCTTGGAGAAAAATTATGAAATACCTCTTCAAGCACAAATAAAGCTCCACTAAGTGGCGCTCCAAAAGCAGCTGACAATCCACTAGCAGCACCTGTAGCAAGTAGTACGCGAGAGTTAGTTTTAGTTTGATTAAAGCCCTCACCCACTCCTTGTCCAATCGATGAGCCTAATTGAAGAGAGGGACCTTCTGGTCCTAAGAAGAGTCCAGTTCCAATTACCAAAATTCCCCCAATTAATTTTCTCCATAAAATCGGAAACCACTTAACTGACAACTTTCCTTGAAGTTCCAGCTTAACTTCTGGAATACCAGAACCACCCACATGTGGCTGTTGCTTAACAAAGTAGCCGGCAATTATTGCCACTGCTAAAAAACCGACAATAATCACTAAAAACCAAATAGAATTTTGGTGAGCTAATTCAAATAAATTGAGCCAAAATCCTGAAGTTTTTTCAATACCAAATCTAAAAACTCCCACAATAGCTCCAGTTACTATACCAACTAACAATGCTTGGAATAATAGCTTTAAACTTGTATTTTCCGTGTTTTTCATTTTTTATCTCCCACACAAAAATTTGTCAATTATTATTCTACAACAAAAAAGAGCCCTATCAGGACTCTTTTTTATAAGCTATTATCAATTATTTTTCTTCATACCATTCAGTGTGGAATGTGCCTTCACGATCATTTCTTTGGTAAGTATGAGCACCAAAGTAGTCACGCTGTCCTTGAATAAGGTTAGCTGGCAAATTAGGATTGAAAATTGATTCTAAGTAGTTAAGTGATGCACTTAAAGTAGGAGTTGGAACACCTGCTTTTGTAGCAAATTCAACTGACTTACGAAGTGATGGCAAATTAGTCTTCATCAAGTTTCTGAAGTAGTCATCTTGGAATAAGTTCATAAGCGGCTTGCCACCTTCATAAGCATTTTCAATATCTTTAAGCATGCTTGAACGAATGATACAGCCAGCTTCCCAGTTTTGAGCAATTGACTTGTAACGAAGATCCCAATTATAAGCCTTAGCTGCCATTGTTAATTGTTGAAAACCTTGTGCATAAGCAACTGCTTGCGCTAATTGCAAAGTATTTTCAAATTCATCTACTAAGTTATCTGGAAGAGTTTCTTCACTTTCGAACTTGGTTGGTTTAATTCCACTTTCTAAAGCCAAGTGAGCTTGTTTACTCATAAAACGTGCAATAACTGCTTCGGCGATAACGCTAATTGGAGCACCTAAGCTGACACCATCTTCAAGCATCCAATTACCAGTACCCTTATAAGAAGCAACATTTAAAATATGGTCAATTACATGATCATCAGTTAAATCATCTTTTTGCTTTAAAACATTAGCAGTGATTTCACTAAGGTAAGCTTCAACTTTTCCATGGTTCCACTTATCAAAGATTTCTGACATTTCATCATCACTCTTATGAGCAACATCACGAAGCAAGTTATAAACTTCTGAAAATTCTTGCATAATGGCATATTCAATTCCGTTATGAACCATTTTTACATAGTGACCTGCTCCTTCAGGACCCATATAACTTACGCAAGGTTTTCCTTCTGCGTTTTTAGCAGCAATAGCTTCTAAGATTGGAGCAACTTCATTATAAGCTTCCTCGTCACCACCAGGCATAAGAGCTGGACCATTTAAGGCACCTTCTTCGCCTCCACTAACACCCATTCCAATAAAGTGAATACCATGCTTTTCTAATTCATGGTAGCGGCGATTTGTATCTTTATATTGAGAATTTCCACCATCAATTAAAATATCTCCTTTATCAAGAAGTGGAAGTAAATTGTGGATAACTTCATCAACTGGAGCCCCTGCCATAATTTGGATTAAAATCTTACGAGGTCTTTCAAGTGAATTAACAAATTCTTTTAAATCATCATAAGCTTTTAACTTATCATCTTCATATTTTGCAAATGCTTCAACTTCTGGCTTATCAATACTATAACCTGATACTGAAAAGCCATGGTTTCTTACATTCAAGGCAAGGTTTTTACCCATAACAGATAATCCAATAACGCCGAATTGTTGCATAATTAATTCCTCCATAAAAAAACTGTCAGTTCCTATTATACGAGTCCTACACAAAAAAGCGAAACTAAAGGTTTCGCTTTTTCATATAATTATTTGTATAAATTAGTGTTGTGATGCACCTGAAGTAGTATCTGGTTCTGGATCTGGTTCAGCTTCTTCATGTTGTGATGCACCTGATGCCGCATCAGTTTCTAAGCCATACTTATCAGCAAAATAACTAAATGGCTTCAAATCTTCTGCTTGATACTTCTTAACAAATGCTGGATCATCAAGAGTATCTAATTCAGTTGAGTAAGGCATTTCATGGGTGTACTTAATATCAATAAGCATTGGGCCATCCATCTTCTTCCATTCCTTAACAGCCTTTTCAAACTCATCCTTAGTACGTACAACAACGCCCTTTACATTCATACCTTCTGCAACTTGTGCCCAGTTGTTATCTGGAATAATAACACCTGACAAAGGTTGGTGTGATTCATCTTCTTGTTCAGCTTCAATGTAACCTAAAGTTTCATTAGTGAAGACAATGTTCAATACATGCATATTGTAACGAGCCATAGTAAGAAGTTCTTGGTTCATCATTGCAAAACCACCATCACCTGCAAGTTGCCAAATTTCACGATCTGGGTAAGCTGTCGCTGCAGCAAGAGCAGCTGGAGCACCATATCCCATAGTTGCATGAAGACCAGAAGTAGTCCATTTTTGATCATCGTGCATCTTCAACAAACGAGTATGATCAATATTTACATTACCAACATCAATTGCAAATACTGCATCATCAGCAGCTTCTTGATTAATTACATCCCAAATTGGCTCAGGTCTTACTGGCATTTCTTCAGAATCTTTGAAGCTATCTTGCCATGCATCCCAGTTTTCACGGTCTGCAATAGCTGCCTTATAAATTGGTGATTCACTTCTTTCTTCACCAGCATCAATTAATGCACGCAGTGCCTTCTTAGAGTCAGCAAGCATTGAAACGTCCACCTTGTGACGCTTACCAAACTTAGCTGAATCTGTATCAATTTGAATAACTTTAGCGTCTTTATTAAACCACAAAACTGAAAATGGTGAATTATTACCAACCCAAACAACTAAGTCAGCATGAGATTGAATTTCATTTGGAGTCTTTGGTCCAATACGGCCAATAGTACCCATATATGCAGGAAATTCATCTTCCACGACTCCTTTACCAAGGTAGGATGATAGAAGCGGAGTCTTGAATTTTTCAGCAAATTCCTTTAATTCTTCCTTAGCATGTTTTGCGCCATTACCAAAGTATACAACTGGATTCTTGGCTTCTGCTAGAAGTTTAGTTGCTTCTTCAACTGAAGCGGTTGTTGGTTCTAAGTAAGTTTCAGTTGGAACAGCCTTGTAGTTTACGCGGAAATTATCTTCAATCTTTTGCCAGCCAAGATCCTTAGAAATAATCAAAACTGCTGGACCCTTTTTAGCATAAGCTTGACGAATAGCTTCATCCATTAATACTGGAATAAGATCCGCTGTCTTTGGTTGTGCGCACCATACACTGGCATCTAAGAACCACTTATCTTCATCAAAGGCTTGGAAGAAGTCAATATCTTGACGACTAGTTGGAACATTAGCAACAATTGCCACCATTGGTGTTTTATCGTATTTAGCATCATACAAGCCATTGTAGAGGTGAGCAGCACCAGGACCGGCAGAACCAAAACATACACCAACTTTACCAGTTAATTTATATTCAGCTGAAGCAGCAAGTGCACCAGCTTCTTCGTGACGAACTTCAATAAATTTAATCTTATTTTTCCAATCATGGATAGCATTCATACTAGAATCAAATGAACCACCTGGAAAACCATATACATGATCAATATCCCAATCATACATTACTTGAAACATTGCATCGGAACCATTAATTTTTGTCATTTAAGTGCATCTCCTTAACACCAATTATGTCGATTACTTACATAATGTATTAAAACACTTTTTTCACAAATTCAAGTAGTAAAAATAGCTATGTATCAACAATGTAAGCGTTTTGTGAAAAGAATAATTTCACAAACTATTAAGATATGTTTCCATACTTCGTTAATGATAAGGGTTACATTTGTGATTTTATTAGCATATTTTGCATTTTATGCATTATTTTTTAGCTAAAAAATATTTCAAAATATTTCCTAGGAAATACTTTGAAATAAAAAAAGCGGAATATTTCCACTTTTTTAAATTATTATTTATTTACTTTTGAGTAGCGTCCATTTTGAATATAAACACTTAAAATAGCAAGATCTGCTGGATTCACCCCAGAAATACGTTCAGCTTGTGCTAATGTTTCAGGACGAATTTGAGCAAATTTTTGACGAGCTTCTGTAGCTAAGCCTTCAATTGCATCATAATCAATGTCTGCAGGTATTTTCTTTGCTTCTTGGCGATGAAGACGATCGATTCTAACTTGCTCTTTTTTAATATAGCCAGCATATTTAATATTTATTTCTACTTGTTCTTTAACATAGCGATCTTCTGAAATACTTTCACCTGTTAATTTTTCAATATCAGAAATAGTCACACGCGGACGACGAAGAAATACATCAGCTTTAACGCCGGCGCTCATTTTATCATCTCCAATTGAAGATAAATAGTTTTGAACTTCATCATTCGGATGAATAGTTATTTTAGAAAGTTTATCTTTAGCTTCTTTAATTGCTTTTTTCTTTTCTTCGAACTTTTCATAACGATCATCTGAAATAAGTCCTAAATCATGTCCATATTGGGTTAAGCGAAGATCAGCATTATCATGACGCAAAATCAAGCGATATTCAGCACGAGACGTAAGCAAGCGATATGGTTCATTAGTACCTTTAGTTACTAAATCATCAATCAAAACTCCAATATAAGCTTCATCACGTCCCAATGTAAATCCCGGCTTATTTTGAGCGCGAAGAGCAGCGTTAATACCTGCAACGAGACCTTGGCCCGCAGCTTCTTCGTAACCAGATGTACCATTCATTTGACCTGCAGTAAATAAATTTTTGATATTCTTTGTTTCAAGTGTATGGGTCAACTGCCATGGATCAATAACATCATATTCAATAGCATAACCTGGACGCATCATTTCTGCATGTTCAAGACCGACAACACTATGAAGCATTTTAAGCTGAACTTCTTCTGGCATCGAAGTTGAAAAATCTCCAACGTAATATTCTTTAGTGTCTCTACCTTCTGGTTCTAAAAACAACTGGTGACGTTCTTTATCAGCAAACCTAACCACTTTAGTTTCAATAGATGGACAATAACGTGGTCCAACTCCAATAATATCTCCAGAAAACATCGGTGAACGATCCAAGTTTTCATTGATAATTGCGTGAGTTACTGGATTAGTATAAGTCATCCAACAAGAAATCTGATCACGTAAATAATCTGCATCACTAGTTTCATAAGAAAAATGACGCGGAGTTTTATCGCCAGGTTCTTCTTCAGTCTTAGAAAAATCAATAGTATTTCCATTAACTCGAGGTGGTGTACCTGTTTTAAAGCGACGTAATTTAAAACCAAGTTCTTCCAAATTTTCTGATAATTTAATTGCAGGAATCGTATTATTAGGACCAGAGGAATAATTCAATTCACCAATAAAAATTCGTCCCCTAGCTGCTGTACCCGTAGTTAAAACTACACTTTTGGCGTGGTATTTTGCACCAGTGGCTGTAATTACACCAGTACATACACCATCTTCAACGACCAATTCATCTACAACACCCTGACGTAATGTTAAATTAGGCGTATTTTCAATCACATCTTTCATATGTTCATGATATTGACGCTTATCAGCTTGAGCACGAAGTGCGCGAACAGCAGGGCCCTTTCCGGTATTTAACATTCTCATTTGGATATAGGTAGCGTCAATGTTTTTCCCCATTTGACCACCTAAAGCGTCAATTTCTCTAACTACAGTTCCCTTAGCCGGCCCTCCTACAGAAGGGTTACATGGCATAAAAGCAACCATATCAAGCCCAATAGTTATGAGAAGTGTCTTTTGACCCATATGAGCACTAGCAAGAGCAGCTTCACTACCAGCATGTCCTGCACCTACAACAATTACATCATATTCATTTGAGTTATAAGTTTTCATATCATCCCTACTTTCCTAAACAGAATTGACTAAATAGTTGATTAATCAATTCATCAGGAGCACTATCACCAGTAATTTCTCCTAAGGTATCCCACGCACCATTAAAATCAATTTGGGCAATATCTACTGGAATACCACTTTCTACTGCATTAATTACTTCTTCTAATTCTCTTTTAGCTTTTTTAAGAAGTGCACTTTGACGTTGATTAGTAACCATTATTTGCTCATTTGAATTTTCAATTCCAGAGAAAAAGAGTTTGTTTATTAAATCTTCTAATTCGTCTAAATTTTCTTCTTTCAAAATTGAAGTTGAAATTACATCACTACCTGTCAACTTGTGCATATCCTGTGGAGAAATTTTTGAACCTAAGTCAGCTTTATTTAAAATAATAATTCGCTTTTTATTCGCAGTTTCCTTAATCAATTCTTGGTCTGCATCGCTTAAACCTTTACTTGAATCAATCAGTAAAAGTACTAAATCAGCTTGTTTTAGAGCTTTTTGAGAACGTTCAACACCAATTTTTTCCACTTTATCATCAGTATGATGAATACCTGCAGTGTCTATTAATTTTAATGGGACACCTTTAACGGAAACATATTCTTCAAGCGTATCTCGAGTAGTTCCTGCAACATCAGTAACAATCGCTTTATCACTTTGTGTAAGATAATTAAGCAAAGAAGATTTACCAACATTTGGCTGTCCAACGATTGCTGTTGCAAGACCATTACGTAAAATAGTACCCTCTTGAGCTGTCTTTAACAGTTTATCAATCTTTTTAATAACAGATTTAGAAGTAGTAGCCATTTGATTAGCAGTAATTTGGTCAGCATCATATTCAGGATAATCAATATTCACTTCTACATTAGCCAAAGTATCCAAAATTTCTTGACGCATTGCACGAATTTTTTCAAGTAAACCACCTTCAAGCTGACCAACAGCAACTTGACGAGCTTTATCAGTTTTAGCTCTTACAATGTCCATAACACTTTCAGCTTGGGTTAAATCAATTCGCCCATTAACAAAGGCCCTTTTAGTAAACTCGCCAGGATCAGCCATTCTTGCACCATTTTCAAGCAATAATTGCAAGATATGATTAGTAACTACAATTCCGCCATGACAATTAATTTCTACAATATCTTCACGAGTAAAAGTTTTTGGCGCTCTAAGGACAGTTACCATTGATTCGTCAATTACTTTTTCAATTTTAGGATCAATAATATGTCCATAATGAATAGTGTGAGTTGGTACTTTTTCAAGATTTGCACCCTTAAAAACTTTATTAGCAATTTTGACTGCATCTTCTCCAGACATACGTACAATAGAAATTCCACCTTCACCAATCGGAGTTGAAATTGCAGCAATTGTATCAAATTCTGTTAAAGTTTGAACCATACTTTCTCCCTTTTTCAATAAAAAAAGCGCATTATACCACCATGAGAAATAGACCATGATGGATAAAGCACTTTGACTACTTTATCTAAAAATGATTTTAGATATTATATTCTATTTTTTGCGTCCTATACGCTTATACGCTTTTCTAAGGCGACGTTTACGCTCACGCTCTTTTTGCTGTTTTGCTTCTTGCTCACGTTTATATTTAATAGGATTTTGCAAGATGAATGTTTGTACAGCTTGGAAGAGGTTTGAAACCACCCAGTAAAGTGTAATCGCAGATTGGAAACCAATTGCCATTACACCAACCATAACTGCCATACTATATGTCATTACCTTAGTCATCATGTTTTGTGATGATTTAGGTGTAGACATTTGGCTGATATAAGTTGAAATAAAAGTGAATACCATAGCTAGAATCGGCATTACATAGTATGGATCAGGCTTTCCTAAATCCATCCACAAAAAACGTCCATTCTGAAGTTGCGGAGTACGCCAAATAGCTTGATACAACGCATACATAACTGGAAGTTGAATAACTATTGGAAGACAGCCTGTATATGGATTCACACCGGCTTCTTTATATAGCTTATTCGTTTCTTGTGATAATATTTGTCGCGATTCATTGTCACGTCCTGGATACTTTTTGCGTAGTGCATCAACTTGCGGTTGAATTTGCTGCATCTTGGTAGTACTTTTGATTGACAATGCATTCAAAGGCAAAAGTATAATTCTAATTAAAATAGTAAAGACAATAATAGTCCAACCATAATTATTTCCCAAGAGCTTTGCAAGCCAAAGCAAGAATGCAGAAACGTAGTAAACGATCCAACGGTCCCACCAATTTCCACTAGTATGTGAAATTGGTGCTTGTGCTTGTCCATTAGTTGGAGCACAGCCACTCACAGTAACTGCAATAGCTACTAAAGCTAATAAAACAAGCAGACGTTTGACATTTCTCTTTGTTAAAATGTCTTTCACTCTATTCTTCCTCATTTTCATTTGGCATTTCTTCAATGACGTGAGCCAAGGTGAGAGCATGAACTAAATTTTTGCGTACCTTAGTCATGTCAAAATTGCGAGCATAAGGTCTCGTGATTACTAAAAAGTCAAGTTGGGGATCAATATCCGTCTTTCTCTCAGTAAGCACAGCCCGAATATAACGCTTGAGCCTATTACGAACAACGGCGGTATGACCGACCTTCTTACCAACAGATATACCAACTCGAAAGTGTGTATTCTCTGTTCTCTTTAGTTTATAGATAACAAAAGCTCGGTTAGCGACCGAGTCGCTTGATTTAAAAACTCGTTGAAAATCCTTTTCAGATTTAACTCGATAAGACTTTCTCAAAACGTTTCATTCCACTCTACTAGACTAAAAAAACCACTGTGGATTTCAGTGGTTTAAGCAGATAAGACTTTTCTACCCTTTGCACGGCGTCTTGCTAAAACCTTACGGCCATTTGATGTGCTCATACGCTTCATGAAACCATGTACACGTGAACGGTGACGCTTCTTTGGTTGGTAAGTTCTCTTAGTTGTCATTTAAACTGCACCTCCATCTTTACTTTTGTGCTATTTACACAATTTCTTACTAAGGATAGCACGAAAATCTATAAAAACCAAGGGTAAATTACAAGAAATCTAAAAGAAATTAGCACATTATTTTTAAAAATAAAGATTTATTTTGTGGATAAACTAAGGTATAATTTTTGCTCTAATAAACAATCCACACATTATCCACCATGATTTTTCCACAAATCACAGGGTGTTTATAACTTTATTCACACCATGTGGATATTATGGTATAAAGTTATAGATTTCATTGTTATATCAACAAAAATTATTAACAGGTTATTTGTGGATAATCAATAGCACTACACTGATATTAAAAAATCTGTGGATTATTTTTTGATTTTTTTACACACCCTGTTAATTCTGGATAACTTTTTCCACTTTGTGGAAAACTTATCTAAATCATGCTAAAATAATTTATGATTTTTATTAACGGAGGAGGTCTATTTTGTTCGATAAAGATGATTTTTGGCAACATTTTAATAACGAAATGCGCGTCCGTTTTAATGAAGTTGCCTATAACGCTTGGTTTAAAAACACTAAGCCCATCTCTTACGATAAAAGTAGCCATGAACTTAAAATCTCTGTTCAAAATCCAGTAGCTAAAGGATATTGGGAAAAAAACTTATCTTCCCAATTAATCCAATCTGCTTATGGATATTCAGGGATTGAAATTCTACCTACTTTTGAAATTGAAGAAGCTGCAAGCTCCGAACGCTTGGTTACACCTGAAGTCGCACCAAAGCGACAAAACAGAATATCACCTTCTACAATTGACGAGTTTTCAAAAAATTTTAAACTGAATGATAAATATACTTTTGAAAACTTTGTCCAAGGTGAAGGTAATAAATTAGCGGCTGGAGCTGCATTAGCAGTGGCAGATAGTCCTGGGAGTTTCTATAATCCATTGTTTATTTTTGGAGGAGTTGGTCTTGGGAAGACTCACTTAATGCAAGCTATCGGTCATCAAATGCTCGCAGAAAAACCTAATGCCAAGATTGTATATATTCAAAGCGAAACATTTGTTAATGATTTTATAAACTCTATTAAAAATAAAACACAGGATCAATTTAGGGAAAAATATCGAACCTGTGATTTATTGTTAGTAGATGATATTCAGTTCTTTGCAAAAAAAGAGGGAATTCAAGAGGAATTCTTCCATACGTTTGAAACTCTTTATAATGATCAAAAGCAAATTGTAATGACCAGTGATCGCTTACCTACAGAAATTCCTGACTTATCTGAACGTCTAGTTTCACGCTTTACGTGGGGTTTACAAGTAGAAATTACTCCACCTGACTTAGAAACAAGAATTGCAATTTTACGCAAAAAAGCTGAGTCAGAGGGCTTAAGTGTTAACGAAAGCACGCTTGATTATATTGCTTCTCAAATTGACACAAATATTCGTGAATTAGAGGGAGCATTAGTAAAAGTACAAGCACATGCAACAATTGAAAAAGAAGACATTAATGTTCCTTTAGCTCAAGAGGCATTGACTGACTTAAAGCTTGTGCAAAAAACTCGTGGATTACAAATTCCAAAAATTCAGGAAGTTGTGGCGAACTATTTCCAAACTTCAACTGCTGAACTAAAGGGAAAAAAACGAGTTAGACAAATTGTAATACCTCGACAAATTGCAATGTATCTAGCCCGCGAATTAACTGATTCCAGTTTGCCAAAGATTGGTCAGGCATTTGGGGGAAAAGATCACACTACGGTTATGCATGCTTGCGAAAAAATAAAGCAACAAGTAAAAACTGATGCTGAAATCAAAAATGCTATATTTGATTTAAAACAAATATTGGATCATTAATTTGTCCATGTGGAAAAGTGGCTAAGTTTTACACAGAGTTTTCAACCGCAACAATTGCGTTCTTACAGGGGATTAGGTGAGTTATCAACAGAATTCACAGGCCCTACTACTACTAAGTTAATTAATAAATAATAAAAGAAAACCTAAAATTTTCAGGAGGTTAAAATGCAATTTACAATTAATCGTAACTTGTTTATTGAAAATTTAAATAATGCTATGAGAGCTATTTCATCAAGAGCAACTATTCCAATTCTCAGTGGTATCAAATTGGTCTTAACTAACGATAATTTGCTTCTAACAGGTAGTGACACAGATATTTCAATAGAAATCAAAATTCCAGTTAGTGATGATTTACAAGTTATTTCCACTGGTTCAATCGTGTTACCAGCACGTTTCTTTAGTGAAATTATTAAGAAACTTCCAGGAAAAGATTTTTCTTTTGAAGTTAAAGAAAGTTTTCAAACTAGAATTATTTCAGAAAATAGTGAATTCACAATTAATGGTTTAGATGCAAATAATTATCCTCGGTTACCTGAAATTTCAGATGAGTCTTCATTTACCATTTCAGGAAAAACCTTTAGAGAAATTATTAATGAGACACAGTTTGCCGTTGCCACCCAAGAAAGTCGCTTAGTTTTAACAGGTGTACACTTTACTTTTAATCCTAATATGATTAAAGCGGTTGCAACAGATTCACATAGATTGTCAGAAAGAACAATTAGTCTGGATAATGGTCCCCAAAAAGAAACAGATTTGATTATTCCTGGTAAAAGTTTACAAGAATTATCTCGCATTATTGGAGAAACTGATCCACAAGTGCGTATATGTCCTGGGGATAACCAAGTTTTGTTTGAAATTGGAAATATTTTATTCTATTCCCGTCTTTTGGAAGGAAGTTATCCAGATACTGATCGTCTTCTACCGAAGGATAGTTCAACAAGTGTTGAGTTTGAATTATCGGAATTATCAAGCGCCCTTGATCGTGCTAGTTTAGTTACTCATGCTGGTAGGAATAATGTGGTTAAGCTTAATCTTGATGTTCAAAATCAAACTGTAAAGTTATCAGGGGAATCTGCAGAAATTGGTAATGTTGAAGAAGATGTTAGCTTTAAGAATTTAGAAGGCGAAAATTTGGAAATTTCATTTAATCCAGATTACTTACGTGACGCGCTTCGAGCATCAATTACTGATGCTGTAGTAATGAAGTTTACACAGCCTCTTCGTCCATTTACTGTAACGCCTAATAGAGATGATGTGAACTTTGTTCAATTGATTACTCCAGTTAGAACATTTTAATAAATAATTATCTTGTTAAAGCCATCAAATTGATGGCTTTTTTTATGTGTATTTTTTCTATAAGGGAATAAAAGTGGTGAAATTTTATTTTTGCACGTAAATACTATGACCAGGTTATATTTAATAAAAAGCTCTCATAGCCCTTATAAATGCGTTTTACGTTTGTAATTTATGTTATTAACGAATATAATTATATTAGTATCAAAGTGTATTGAAGGTGAGTATTATCAAGGAGTTCAAAATTAAAGGGGAATATATGACCCTAAGTCAGTTTTTGAAAGAAGAAAGCATTATTTCTTCTGGTGGGCAAGCAAAATGGTATCTTCAAGATAATCCAGTAATGCTTAATGGCGAAAGCGAAAATCGCCGAGGTAAAAAATTACACCCAGGCGATTTATTAGAAGTTGCTGGGGAAAAGTACGAATTTCGGTAAAAGTTAATGTATCTTAGTCGGTTCAGCGTGCAGGGCTTTCGTAATTTGCACAAACTTGAAGTAAATTTTGATTCAAATGTGAATATTTTTATTGGAAAAAATGCCCAAGGTAAAACAAATTTACTTGAGGCAATTTATTTTTTAGCTTTAACTCGTTCGCATCGTACTAGTAATGACAGTGAGTTGATCAATTTTACTAAAGAATATGCTAATTTATCCGGCGAAGTCCATAAAAGTCAAATTGAGATTGATTTACGTGTATTAATTACCAACAAGGGGAAAAAGGTGTGGATAAATCGTCTTCAACAGCCTAAGCTGTCAAAATATGTTGGACAATTAAACGCTGTTTTGTTTTCTCCAGAAGATTTGGAACTAGTAAAGGGTGCACCAGCACTTAGAAGGCGATTTATGGACCAAGAGTTTGGACAAATTAATGCAGAGTATTTATATTTTTCTAGTAAGTATCGTCAAGTTTTAAACCAGAAAAATAATTATCTAAAAAAATTATCCCGAGGAAAAGTGCGAGATACCTTATTTTTAGATGTATTATCAGATCAATTAGCAGGAATTGCTGCTGAAATTATTGTTCGTAGATACAAATTTTTGAATTATTTGAGCCACGCTGCTCAAGATGCATATGAACATATTAGTTTAGCTAGTGAAAAGTTAACCATTGAGTATAAACCTTCTGTTAGCGAAATATCATCACAAGATGCTACTGAAGAAATTTATCATAAAGTTTTGGATAACTTTAAAAAAATGAAGCCAGCTGAATTAAAGCGTGGTACGACCCTATCTGGACCGCATCGAGATGACATTATTTTTAAACTAGATGGAAAAAATGCCCACTTGTATGCCTCACAAGGTCAACAACGAAGTATTGCACTGAGTGTGAAGTTGGCTGAGATACAGTTGGTTCATAATGTGACTAATGAATATCCGCTACTGCTTTTAGATGATGTAATGAGTGAATTGGATCATGGTCGCCAGAGTGCACTTTTGAATTATATTCATGGTAAAACGCAGACTTTTATTACGACTACAGATTTGGAAGGTATTTCCTGGGAAATAATTAAAAAGCCGAAAATTTATCATGTTCAAAATGGTGAAGTTAGTTTGGAAAAGGAGAATTAAATGGCTGATAACAAGAAAGAAAATCTTGAGAAAGTCAAAAAGTATGAAGAGGAAGCTGAAAAGTATAATGCTAGCCAAATCCAAGTTTTAGGTGGGCTTGAAGCTGTTCGTAAGCGTCCTGGTATGTATATTGGCTCAACTAGCTCTCAAGGTTTGCACCACTTAGTGTGGGAAGTTATTGATAACAGTATTGATGAACGTTTAGCAGGTTTTGCTACTAAAATTGAAATCACTGTTAATGAAGATGGCAGCGTTACTGTTCAAGATGATGGTCGTGGAATTCCTGTAGATATTCAAGAAAAAACTGGCCGTCCAGCCTTAGAAACTGTATTCACAGTTCTTCACGCCGGAGGAAAATTTGGCGGTGGAGGATATAAAGTATCTGGTGGTCTTCACGGTGTAGGTGCTTCAGTTGTTAATGCTCTTTCAACTAAACTAGACGTAACTGTAATGCGCGACGGCAAAAAGTACTTTATTGATTTTGATCATGGTCGTGTTAAGGATGAAATGAAACAAATTGGTACTGTTCCACTTTCAGAACACGGAACAATTGTCCATTTTTATCCAGATCCAGATATTTTTACAGAAACTACAACCTTTGATGATAAAATTTTAAAGAATCGTATCCGTGAATTAGCATTTTTAAATAAAGGATTAAAATTAACTTTCACTGATAAACGCAAAGATACTGCTGAAACTGATGTATATCATTTTGAAGGCGGTATTAAAGAATATGTTGCTTTTTTGAATCATGATAGTGAAACTTTATTTGAGGATCCAATTTATGTTGAAGGTGACTATGAGGGAATCAATGTTGAAGTAGCACTTCAATATACAAACGGCTATAAGACTACATTGATGACTTTTGCTAATAATATTCACACCTACGAAGGTGGAATGCACGAAGCTGGATTTAAGAGTGCTCTTACTCGCGTGGTTAATGACTATGCCCATAAGTCAAAAATTTTAAAAGATAAAGATGATAATCTTTCTGGTGAAGATATTCGTGAGGGAATCACGGCAGTGGTTTCAGTTAAGCACCCTAATCCACAATTTGAAGGTCAGACAAAGACAAAGCTTGGTAACTCAGATGCAAGAAAGGCTGTGGATAAGGCCTTTTCAGAAGCATTTACGAGATTTTTAATGGAAAATCCAAGCGTGGGACGAAAAATTGTGGAAAAGGCACAATTAGCTGAACGCGCTCGTAATGCTGCTAAACGGGCTCGTGAAGTAACTCGTAAAAAGTCTGGCTTGGAAATTGCTAATTTACCAGGTAAGCTTGCTGATAATACAAGCAATGATCCAAGTATTTCAGAATTATTTATTGTCGAAGGTAATTCTGCTGGGGGAAGTGCTAAACAAGGTAGATCGCGTCTAACTCAGGCTATTTTGCCAATTAGAGGAAAAATCCTCAATGTGGAAAAGGCCTCAATGGATCGTATCTTAGCAAATCAAGAAATCAGATCATTATTCACAGCTTTAGGCACAGGCTTTGGAGCAGACTTTGATGTCACGAAAGCGCGTTACCATAAGTTAATTATTATGACTGATGCCGATGTCGATGGTGCTCATATTCGTACACTACTTTTGACGCTATTTTATAACTATATGCGTCCAATGATTGATAAAGGATATGTATATATTGCTCGTCCACCTCTATATCAAGTTCGTCAAGGTAAAGTAATTAAATATCTTGATACAGATGAAGAATTGCATGATTATCTTGGAAGTCTTCAACCTAGTCCAAAGCCAATTGTTCAGCGCTATAAGGGACTGGGTGAAATGGACCCAGAGCAACTTTGGGAAACTACCATGAATCCAGAAAATCGTCGACTTGATCGTGTAAGTCCAGAATATGCTAAAGACGCTGATGAAATTTTTGAGCTTTTAATGGGTAATGAAGTAGCTCCAAGACGTGACTTTATCCAAAAGAACGCTAAATATGTTGAAAACTTGGATGCTTAGGAGAGGTTAAATGGATAACGATAATCAAACTCAAGATCGTAGAATAAGAAATGTTGATTTGACCAGTACAATGCGAAGCTCCTTCCTAGACTATGCAATGTCAGTTATTGTGGCTCGTGCGCTTCCAGATGTTCGTGATGGATTAAAGCCAGTACAAAGACGTATTTTATATGGAATGAGTGAATTAGGAGTTACACCTGATAAGCCATATAAGAAATCTGCCAGAATAGTCGGAGAAGTAATGGGTAAGTTTCACCCTCATGGTGACTCATCTATTTACTTAGCTATGGCACATATGGCTCAAGATTTTTCTTATCGTTACATGCTTGTTGACGGTCACGGAAACTTCGGTTCTGTTGATGGTGATGAACCAGCTGCAATGCGTTATACAGAAGCGAGAATGAGTAAAATTGCTCTTGAAATGCTTCGTGATATCAACAAAAATACAATTGATTGGCAACGCAATTATGATGACACTGAAAATGAACCAGTAGTTCTTCCAGCAAGAATTCCTAATTTGTTAGTAAATGGTGCTAATGGTATTGCTGTTGGTATGACAACTAACATACCTCCTCATAATTTGACTGAGGTTATCAAGGGGCTTCATATGTTAATGGATAATCCAGATGTGACTACCAAAGACTTGATGAAGGTTATTCCAGGTCCTGATTTTCCAACAGGTGGAATTATCATGGGACGAGGCGGTATCTACCGTGCTTACGAAAACGGTAAGGGAAATATTGTTGTTCGTGCCAAAACTAACATTGAAACCGAGAAAAATGGTCGTGAGCGTATCATTGTAACTGAGCTTCCATACATGGTAAATAAGGCTGAGCTTGTTAAGAAGATTGCAGATTTAGCTAGAGAAAAGACTATTGATGGTATTACTGGAGTGCGAGATGAATCTGACCAATCCGGAATGCGAATTACAATTGATATTCGTAGAGATGCAAGTGCAAGTGTTGTATTGAATAATTTATTTAAAGAAACACAAATGCAAGCAAACTTTGGTATGAACATGGTGGCTATTGTAGATGGCGCACCTCACTTTTTGACTTTGAAGCAGATGTTGCAATATTACCTTGATCATCAAGAAGATGTTGTAACACGTCGTACAAAGTTTGAACTTGCTAAAGCGGAAGCTCGTGCTCATATCTTAGAAGGATTAAGAATTGCACTTGACCATATTGATGAAATTGTAAAAATCATTCGAAGCAGTCAATCAAGTGATTTAGCTAAAGCTGCACTTATTAGTCGATTTGGTTTAGATGATAAACAATCTCAAGCAATTTTAGATATGCGTTTAGTTCGCTTAACTGGACTTGAACGAGATAAGGTTGAGTCTGAGTATCAAGATTTGCAGGCAAAGATTGCAGACTTTAAAGATATTTTGGCTAAGCCTGAAAGAATTGACAAATTGATTTACGATGAACTTCTTGATATTCAAAAGCGTTATGGTGATGATCGCCGAACTGAAATTGGTGCAAGTGAAGTTGTATCAATTGAAGATGAAGATTTGATTGAAAGACAAAACGTTCTTTTAACTTTAACTCATCGAGGTTACATCAAGAGAATGCCAATTACGGAATTTAAGACGCAAAATCGTGGTGGTAAAGGCGTTAAAGGAATGGGCGTTCAAGATGATGACTTTACTGAAAATCTAATTTATTCAAGTACTCATGATATGCTATTGTTCTTTACTAATAAGGGTAAAGTTTACTCTAAGAAAGCATATGAAATTCCTGAATATGGTAGAACTGCTAAAGGTTTACCAATTGTAAACCTCTTGCAATTAGATAAAGGCGAGAAAATTCAAACAGTTGTTAATATTCCAGAAGGTGCAGATGATAACTATCTCTTCTTTATCACTAAGATGGGTACAGTTAAGCGTACACGCGTTAGCGAATTCGAAAATATTCGAAATAGTGGTTTAATTGCCTTAACTCTTAAAGATGGTGATGAATTAAATAATGTTTTGACTACTGATGGTAAGCAAAACATTATGATTGGAACTCATTTAGGTTATGCGGTAACTTTTAATGAAAGTGACGTTCGTCCAATGGGTAGAACCGCAGCTGGAGTTCGCGGAATCAATTTACGTGATAATGATTACGTTGTAGGCTCTGAAGTCATTAAACCAACTGATGAAGTTCTTGTTATTTCTGAAAAGGGTTATGGTAAACGAACAGCAGCTAGTGAATATCCAATCAAAGGTCGTGGTGGTAAAGGTATCAAGACGGCTAATATTACAGAGAAAAATGGTCCTCTTGCAGGAGTAACTGTAGTAGATGGCACTAAAGATATTATGGTAATTACTACAGATGGTATTATGATTCGCTTTAAGCTTGGGGATGTTTCTCAAACTGGACGTAGTACTATGGGTGTTCGTTTGATTAAGGTTGATAGTGACAGTAAGGTATCAAGTTTAGCAACTGTGCCAACTGAAGAAAATCAAGAAATAACCGAAGATAATAAAGACGAATAAAAGTAAAAAATTATCAAATAGTTTTGCGTATTTATGGTTTGAAGGGTAAAAACTTTCAAGATCACGTGAAAACTGTTTGGTAATTTTTTTATTTTATGCTAGAATTAGAACTTGCGAGTAATATTTTTTAATTACTCCTTGTTCTTACTTTAAGAGAACCATTTAGTCCAAGAGGAGGTGCAATAGTTTATGGCAACTACTAAGTACGAAGTAACTTACATCATCAAGCCTGACATCGATGAAGAATCAAAGAAGGCATTGGTTGAAAACTACGATAAGGTTATCGCAGATAACAACGGTACTATGGTTGAATCCAAAGACTGGGGCAAGCGCCGTTTTGCATATGAAATCGATAAGTATCGTGAAGGTACTTACCACATTATGACTTTCACTGCAGACGATGCTGAAGCAGTTAATGAATTCTCACGTTTGTCAAAGATTGACAACGCCATTTTACGTTCAATGACTGTTAAGTTAGACAAGTAATTATTATCTATTGAATTTTGGAAAGGAAGAACCTCAATATGATCAATCGAGTTGTACTTGTTGGTCGGTTAACACGTGATCCTGAATTGCGTACTACTGGTAGCGGAATTTCAGTAGCTACGTTTACTCTAGCCGTTGATCGTCAATATACTAATGCTCAAGGTGAAAGAGGCGCAGACTTTATTAGCTGTGTAATTTGGAGAAAAGCTGCTGAAAACTTCACCAACTTTACTTCTAAGGGCTCACTTGTTGGTATTGATGGTCGAATCCAGACCCGTTCATACGATGATAAAGACGGGAAGAGAGTATATGTAACTGAAGTTGTTGTTGATAACTTCTCATTACTTGAATCACGCAGAGATCGTGAAGCCCGTAACCAAAATGGTGGCTATAACAACCAACAAGGTAGTTATACACCAAGTAATAATGGAAATACTGCATCAAACAATAATTTCCAAAATAATGGAAATAATCAAGCTACGAATACTAATAGCTCTAGTGCTACGCAAGATCCATTTGCTGGCTCAGGAGATACTATTGATATTTCAGATGATGATCTTCCATTTTAATTAAAAGAATTTAAAGAAAGGACCAAGTGAAATGGCTCAACAAAGAAGAGGCGGCCGCCGTCGTCGTAAGGTTGACTACATTGCAGCTAACCACATCGAATACGTTGATTACAAAGACGTTGACTTGTTGAAACGTTTTATCTCAGAAAGAGGTAAGATTTTACCACGTCGTGTCACTGGCACTAGCGCAAAGAACCAACGTAAAGTAGCAAATGCTATTAAGAGAGCTCGTATCATGGGCTTGTTACCATTTGTTGCTGAAGACTAATTTTAGTTTTCAATAATAAAATAAAAAGAAGCGAATAACTTTTTATTAAGTGTTCGCTTCTTTTTTGTTTTGTCTAGGTTTCTGATGTCGAATGGATAAGGTATAATAATTAATGAGAGGGAAAATTACGTTAATTTAAGAAAGGATCTTTTTATTAATGAAAGATTTTTTACGTAAGCTTGAATTGCCTGCCTTTATTAAAGATTCAAGGCTAACAGCTTCCGTATTGGTCATACTTGGACTATCTTTATTAGGTAGTATCATTGCAATGATTATGAATCCGCTATTGGGATTAGCTTTAGTGTTGATTTTTTTATTAACTGTTGCTATTGCCATTTATGGAACCTATGTTTTAGCTGGAAATGCTAATAATTTTGCAGTGAATCTTTCTTATCGAATAAAGCGTAGCGAGCAAGAGGCAATGATTAAAATGCCTCTTGGAATCTTGCTTTATGATAAAGATCATCAAATTCAATGGGTTAATCCATATCTACAACTTTATTTAAAAGATAGTGATTTAGTTGGACATACCATAGAATCAATTGATCCAGAGTTAAATAGATTGCTGAATGAAGCGTTAGAAGCAAAAACTGCGGAAAATCACGTAGTAAACTGGGACGGTCATCAATTTGAAATGGTTGTTCAGGATAACTTGGGAGTAATTTATTTATTAGATATTACACGCTATGCTAAAATCGAGGACAAGTATAAGGCTGAACAATTAGCAATAGGACAAATTTTTATTGATAATTATGATGAATTAAGTGAAGCTATGCATGACCAAGAACTTACTAGCATGGGATCTTATGTACAAAATACCTTAAGTGAATATGCTAAAAAGTTTAATGCATATCTTAAGAGAATTGATGAAGATCATTTTCTATTATTGATTCATATGCATGATTTGATTAATATGGAAAAAGATAAGTTTTCTGTATTAGATAAAGTTCGTCAAGAAACCAGCCGCAATAACACCCCACTAACGCTTTCTATTGGGATTGCATTTGGTAGTGATTCAATTACTGAAGTTGCTGATCAGGCGCAATCGAATTTAGATTTGGCATTAGGCAGAGGAGGAGACCAAGTAGTTCTTCGTCAGCCTGGTAAAGATGCACGCTTTTATGGTGGGAAATCTAATCCAATGGAAAAAAGAACTCGCGTACGTGCTAGGATGGTTTCACAAGCAATTAGTGAATTATTCAAAGATGCTGACCGTGTATTTGTGGTGGGACATACTCGCCCGGACATGGACTCTGTCGGAAGTGGAATAGGTGTAGTAAAATTAGCTCGTTTACATGGTGTTAAGGCTAATTTTGTATTAGATACTGATAAAACTAATTATGATGTTAGCCGCTTAGTAAGTCGTTTGCAGGAGCAAAAAGAAGACAATGATTTGTTTGTTGATTCTAAAGTTGCTTTAGATGAAGTTACAGATCGTTCAATGCTGGTAATGGTGGATCACTCTAAATATTCAATTACCTATTCAAAAGAATTATATGATCGATTGAAAAATAGAATAATTGTAATTGATCACCATAGGCGTGGGGAAGAATTTCCAGAAAATCCAATGCTGACATATGTTGAGCCATATGCTTCATCTGCTTGTGAGTTGGTTACAGAGATGATTGAATACCAACAGCCAGCTGGTGGTAAACGCGTCTTGACTGATTTAGAAGCAACTGCTATGCTTGCAGGAATAGTAGTTGATTCAAAAGAATTTTCACTTAGAACAGGGACTCGAACTTTTGATGCAGCTAGCTATCTCAGATCAATTGGAGCTGATTCTTCAGTTGTAACTGAATTATTAAAAGAAGATATTGGTAGTTTCTTAGAACGTACTCACTTAGTTGCAACTCTTAAGATGGTTAAACCTGGAATGGCAGTTTTAGCAGGACCTGATAATAAAATTATTGATCCAATAGTTACTGCTCAAGCAGCTGATACGGCGCTTGATTTAGAGAATGTTGGTGCAAGTTTTGCTATTACTAGACGAACTAAGGATACTATTGGGATTTCTGCTAGATCAATGGGCAAAATCAACGTTCAAATCATCATGGAAAAATTAGGTGGTGGTGGTCACTTGTCTAATGCAGCAACTCAAATTAAAGGTGTTACTGTTGATGAAGCTCGTGAACAACTGCTGAATGCAATTGATGAGTATGTTGAAGAAAGTAAGTAAAGGAGAAGACTATGAAAGTTATTTTTACTCAAGATGTTAGAGGTCGCGGTAAGCGCGGAGAAGTTAAGAATGTTCCAGATGGTTATGCACAAAACTACTTGATTAAGCGTGGTTTAGCTAAGCCTGCAACTAAAGGAAATATGAACACTTTAGAAAGAGTTGCTGCTAATGAAAAAGCAGCTTATGAAGCTGAAAAGGCTGAAGCTGAAAGAATTAAGGCAATTTTAGATAAGGATGAAACTGTTGTTAATTTCAAGTCTAAAGCTGGTGCTGATGCGAGATTATTTGGTTCAATTTCAGGTAAAAAGATTGTTGAAGGGTTAGAAGAACAATATGGAATCAAGCTTGATAAGCGTAAGTTGAACTTGCCAGAACCAATCAAGGCTTTGGGTTATACTAATGTTTCAGTTAAATTGTTCAAAGGTGTAGAAGGTACAATTCGAGTTCATATTACTGAACAAGATTAAGAAAAGTGTAGGGATTAATGGATAATATCATATCGCAACAGATTCCGCACGATGCAGAAGCTGAAAAGGCAGTCTTAGGTGCGATTTTTATCAATCCTGAAGCTGTTGCTGAAGCAAGTGCGGTAGTACAACCCGATGACTTTTATGAACGGGCCAATCGCTTAATATATCAAGGAATGCTTGAATTGTCTGATGATGAAAAAGCAATTGATCCGTTAACTTTGAAGGATGTACTAGAACAAAAGAATCAACTAGAAGATAGTGGTGGAGTAGCATATTTAGCAGAACTTGCTGTTGAAACTCCTACCGCAGCTCACGTTACATATTATGCACAAATTGTTCACAGAAAGGCGCTATTAAGGCGTCTTATTTCTGCTAGTCAGAAAATTATTGCCAATGCCATGCAAGATTCTGACGACGTTACTAACATCTTAGATGATGCAGAAAGCGAAATTATGAATGTTTCTTCAGAAAATAACACTGGAAGCTTTCGTAGAATAAAAGAGATTGTTAATAACGCTATGGATGACATCAATAATATTCCTGAAGATGGGAATATGGTGACAGGATTACCAACAGGATTTCAAGAACTTGATAAAATGACAACTGGGCTTCATGATGATGAATTGATTATTATTGCAGCTCGTCCAGGTGTTGGTAAAACATCCTTTGCTATGAATGTGGCACAATTTGTGGGATTGCATACTGATAAAAACGTTGCTGTATTTTCTTTAGAAATGAGTGGTGAACAGTTAGTTCAAAGAATGCTAGCATCTATAGGTTTAATAGATTCTCAACACCTTAGAACTGGTCAATTAAATGATGAAGAATGGCGTAAACTGGTAATGGCAGCGGGGTCATTAGCTGAGGCTAAGATTTTTATTGATGATACTCCTGGTATAAAGATGAGTGAAATTAGAGCAAAATCTAGACGCTTAGCTAAAGAAACAGGAAATCTTGGCTTGATTGTAATTGACTATTTACAATTGATTGAAGGACCAAGAAGTGAATCAAGACAGCAAGAAGTGTCTGCAATTTCAAGACAATTGAAAAAACTCGCTAAAGAACTTCATGTTCCTGTAATTGCATTGTCTCAGTTGTCTCGTTCAGTTGAGCAGCGTCAAGATAAGCGTCCTGTCTTGTCAGATATTCGTGAATCAGGATCGATTGAACAGGATGCTGATATTGTATCCTTTCTTTATCGTGATGACTATTATCGTGATGAAGGGCAAGAAGACGGAGAAAGCTCAGAAGTAGGCTCAGAAGATGATAATGGTGAGGTAGAGGTAATTATCGAAAAAAACCGTTCAGGGAGTCGAGGGACCGTTAAATTAATGTTCTCAAAGCCATATAATAGATTTTCTAATCTGGATTATGGTCATGACACGCCACTAGGTCCTCCTCCACCACCACCGCCAATGAATTAGAATAACGTTTAAAAAACTCCTTTCGGAGCTTTTTTATTATGTAAGATAAACTGTAATAACTTGCTGTAAGCCTTTACACCTTAACGAATTACCTATATAATATTTTTCAGCATATAAAATATGGAGTTAAATTTAAAACAAAGAGGATGATAATATGACAGAAAAGAAATATGTAGGTAGTATTGAAGCCGGTGGAACTAAGTTTATCTTAGCTGTACAAGATGTTGAAAGCGGTGAAGTAATTGCTAAGGATCGTATTCCAACTACAACTGCTGAAGAAACTTTACAAAAGAGTGCAGAATTTTTTAAAAAGAATCCAGTAAATGCACTTGGGATTGGTACGTTTGGTCCAATTGATATTAACCCTAATTCTCGCACATTTGGTTATATCTTAGATACACCAAAGCGTGGTTGGTCTGGAACTGATGTTAAGGGCTTTTTTGAACGTGAATTAAATATTCCAGTTGTAATGACTACTGATGTAAATGCTTCAGGATATGGGGAATATATTGCGCGTGGCCGAGATAATTCTAAGAGTTACTTCTATGTAACTATTGGTACTGGAGTTGGAGCAGGTATTGTTCAAGCGGGCAAGTTTGTAGGACTTAATAATCACCCTGAAATGGGCCACATGCTTGTTAGACGCTATCCAGGGGATGATTATGAAGGTAATTGTCCATTTCATGGCGACAAGTGTGTTGAAGGAATGGCAGCTGGTCCAACTCTTGAAGGTAGAACTGGTATTCCTGGAGAAAAATTAAGCCGTGACAACAAGGTATTTACTTATGTAGCTTATTATGTAGCTCAACTTCTTTACAATGTTTATATGGCGAGTCGTCCAGACGTAATGGTTGTTGGTGGTTCAGTCTTGAATGATAAGGATCTCGAAAAAGTACGTGAATTCTTTGATGAATTTAATGATAATTACGTTGCAACACCAGACTTAGATAAATTGATTGTTCGTCCAGCTGTTGAAAATAATGGTTCAGCAACCTTAGGTGACTTTGAGCTTGCTAAAGAGTTACTAGATAATGAATAAAGTATAAAAAGACAAGAAAAATGCTCAATTTATTAACAAAAGGTTAAGTTGAGTATTTTTTTTGCGTATTTAGTGACAACGTGTCACAAAATATGTAAGATTATTATAACAAATAAAATTTAGAAAGGAAGAGCTTTATGAATAAAGAGACAGGTCTTAAAGATAAAGTTATCGGTAAAATGAAGGAAGTTGAAGGTAAAGTTACCGGAGACAAGTTACGCGAAGCAGAAGGCAAAACTCAAAAGAAAAAGGGTGAAGTCATTGATCGTGTAAACAAAATCAAAAAAGACGCAGAAGAAACAATAGATAACGAGGTGACCTAATATGTTACATTGGTTATGGGTTTTAATTGTAGGTGGTATTATTGGCTTAGCTGCCGGCGCCTTAACTGGTCGCGGACAATCAATGGGTTGGATTGCTAACATTTTAGCTGGATTAATTGGTTCCAGCCTAGGGCAAGCCTTACTTGGTTCTTGGGGACCACAAGTGGCTGGAATGGCTATTGTTCCATCAATATTAGGAGCAATCATTCTTGTATTAATCGTATCATTTATCTTAGGAATGATGCGTAGAAGCCCAGAATAAGTCAATTGAGAAAGTGATATAAAAAACAGCACTCTTTAGTAGAGTGCTGTTTAATATTTCATAGAAAATTATTTTCTCTTTTCATGGAAGTCTCGACGATGCTTTTTACGGGCAGCTTTAGTAAATAATTCTTTTGGTAATTTTACTTTTGGATGATTTTTAGCATAAAATTCAAAGAAAACTGGTGCTTTTGCGGAATCGTTACTCTTTGGATAATAGTTTAATTCTCCTTCTGTAAAGGGTAATTTGAGATTGTTTCTATAAGTAGTCCAAATTTCGTTAAACATTCCAGTAATAATTTGACGCATATCTGGTTCAAGAGACATAATTATACGTCCCAAACGATAAGTTCCAATAATTTTATGAGTAGTTAATTGATTAACATCATTAATATCAGAGTTTTCGAAAGCATCAAAAAGAGCCGAAAACATTTCGCTACGTTTAGCATCAGGAATTGAATGATTAAAATGAATCAATGAATGACGCAAAACTCGTGCTCCCGTAGTCAGTCCTTCTGCCATAACAAAACTGTCGCGGCCAACTTTCCATCTTCGTGGATCATGCTGATCTTTCATTGGAGCGTCACTTTTTACAATTAATACACGCTCAGGATGATCAAGCATCGTGCCAATAATTGAACTTTCAGGTAAATAAGTTTTCATCTTAGATTTGCTGCGTTTGAAGCCCTCAGTGGAATATACTTGATGGAAAAATCCAGGTCCATCAAAGCTTAACGCTTGAATAATTCTGTTTTGCAAAGCAATAGAACTATTACTTAATGCAAATTGGGCAAAGTTACCCCCTTTAGAGTGACCAACGAGATAAATTTCATCATTTGGAAACTTTTTTGCAATATCATAAAGGTATTTTGTAGCAACAGTCTGGCCATATATTTCTGGCATATAATTCATATTCATATCTTCATTCCAGCCAATCATTGAACTGTCAGTTCCACGATAAGAAATTAAAATAGTATGGTCAGTTAGTCTGAAAGTAGCTGCGGTAAATTGCAAAGGAGCAGGTTTTGTATCCATGCGATTGGTCCAGTTTAGAATTTTAACATTTCCAAGACGAGGACTTTCAGGTAAAAGCAAAATCTCGGCACCTGTTTCATCGTGCATTTGGTGTTGAAATGATGGTAAGCTTCGTAATCGTTTTGCAACTTCGCTTAAAGTATGGCCTGCGGCGGATTTATCAACTGGCAGGTAAATTAAAGAGGCAAAAAGTGAAGCATCGACACTATTAAAAGGATTTTGCTCAAAAGTAAAATCTCCACGCCAACGCAAATAATCAAGTGGTCCTGCCATAATAATCTTCCTTTCTTCTTAACAGTCCTATTTTAACAATAATTTAGCTAAATAGAAGAAAAGAAGGCTTGATAGTTATATTCAGAAGATCATTGTCCACCTCGGGTATAGCTTATGCGAGTGATATCGGGGTATTTTTTTAATGCGAGGATAATATCATTTTCGTCTTTTTTATTATTGATAATCCCATCGACATTGAAGATGATTTTTTCATCGCTGACATCTAGGATTTTTACTGAAATATTTTCAACTTGATTATCTCGTAGTTCTTGTTCTATTTTTGATAAAACATTGTGCTGATTTAGGGCTTCTATTTGAATATCAAAGCGAACATGGACGATTATTTTATTAATTAGGGTATCATCATGGAATAAAATTTGAACTGCAAATAAAAATACTGTTGAAAGAATACCGATAAAATACATTCCAGCACCGACTGCCATACCAATAGCTGCAGTTGCCCAAACACCTGCTGCAGTAGTAAGACCAGAGATTTGATCACGTCTGACTAAAATTGTACCTGCTCCAATAAATGAAATTCCTGTTACAATTTGAGCAGCAATTCTTGATGGATCAAGAGCAATTCCATGCATATTAAGTAAATCGGTGAAGCCATATTTTGAAACAATCATAAAAAGTGCAGATGCAATTGCGACAACTATATGAGTTCTAACACCAGCACTTTTTCGCTGAATAGCACGCTCGTATCCAATAATAGCCCCACAAAAAGCCGCTACAACAATTCTAAGTAACCAATCCCATTCAATTTGAATGGAAGCAAGTTTTGCTAAATACACGAAAAGATTCCTTTCTACAAAAAATGTTAATATCTAATTCTTATTCTACATTAACTAAAATTATTTAACGAAATGAAAAAATAATTTTTTACAAAAAAAGCTTGCATAAAATTGAATTAAATGGTTTAATAAATGATGTCGTCAGTTGACGATAAGAAGTTGCTGACTTAGCTCAGTTGGCAGAGCACGTCACTAGTAATGATGAGGTCGGAGGTTCGAATCCTCTAGTCAGCATAAAGTAAGACTCAACCAGAAGGTTGAGTCTTTTTGTTGTGAATTAATGAATTTCATTTTTCTGAATTTTTTATTTAAAAAAGACTTGCTTTTTTTAGTATATTTGATAAGATATTAATTGTATTGCTGACTTAGCTCAGTTGGCAGAGCACGTCACTAGTAATGATGAGGTCGGAGGTTCGAATCCTCTAGTCAGCATGAAGTAAGACTCAACCGGAAGGTTGGGTCTTTTTTGTTGTAAAAATAAAACCAAAATTGTATCAAATATGACACAATTTTGGTTATTTTAATTTCTACTATAATTTCTCTGAATGATTTTAGTTACAAATATGCAAACAATCCACCATAGTAATAATTTCCCGATAATAATTAATAAATCGTAATTTAGAATATCTTTATCTAACATCCAGTCTAAGATATTGCTAATAGGGAAAAGTGTAGCAAAAATCTTCAACCAAGTAGGATATTGAGCTACTGGAATAATTACTCCCGATAACAAAACTAAAGATGCACTAATGAAGTTGGTAAGCCAATATGGATTTTCTTTTTTAATACCTAAGATGCTGCCGAAATATCCGAGTAAAGCCAAAGTTATAACGACTAAAGGCAGGCTCAGAATTAATTTTTCAAGTAAGTGAATCTCTTTAAGTGCCAATAGCCCAATTATTCCTAAGACTAAAATTTCGCAACTTGCCGTAACGCCCGCAATAACGAACTTAGGTAGCCAGTATCTTCTAAAAGAAGGTCTAATGGAAAAGATCTCATCAGTCATTGCAATATTTTGATCATAGACACTTGAAGCAGATATAACGCCGATTCCTGTCGCAATGGCAGTTGTGATAATCGTTCCAAGCAAAATACGACTATAATCTTGAGTTGAATTAAATGCAATCAGCAAAAACATTACCAGGGAAATAATTGGCATTAAAAAATAGTCTACTAGGATAGTTTGAAAACTATCAAAATTAGCGACTGAACGCAAAGTTACGCGATAAGTTGAACTCAAAATACATTCAGCCTCCCTTCTTTGAATGCTCGCTGAACTACATAATTAGTTAAGGTTTTTCCTAAAATGAAGAGCAATCCTAATATTAAAATATAAGAAACAATCCAGCCCATTGAAATTGTTTGATGATAAATTATCCTAATCGGCAAGCTGAGTGGGCTTAATAATTGAAATGGCTGAATTACTTTTTCAAAAGCAACCGGAATTGCCAGCATTCCTGATAATAACAAAATTGGTAAAAGAACTAATTCTTCATATTGCATAGCATTCTTAGTTAATAAGAAGAATAAGCTAATTAAGTAGCTTAGAATTACGGATGCAAGCCAAAATAATAGAACTCCAATTATTAATTGTAAATCTAAGTACTTCAATGGCATTCCTAAAACTAAGGCTTCAATTCCAGCTAAGGGAAAAGCAATAAGTCCATAAATAGCGGCCGGTGATAAAGTAGCAATTAGAACCTCTTCTCGTGAAATTCCTGTGTTCAATAAATACATCAATGTTCCTTGAAATCTCTGATAGCCTAATGCTCCTGCGCTAGTAGTACAAGAAGCCCAAGTTCCCATAATTCCTGCAATTAGCCATTCACTTCCTGTGTAATCTTTAGTAGCATAATGGGCTAAATATTCGTATAAAAGCATCATTGTTGTTTCAACTAAAACAAGATTTACAAAATAGGAATTTTTGATATAGAGTTTTAATTGAAAAAGTGTTAATTTAAAAAATCTCATACTTGTTACTTTCGCTTTAATTCATCACTGATTGCCAAATAAGCATCAGCTAAACTAGCATTGCTATCAACTTTAGCAAATTTCCTTACACCTTCAAGACTTCCTTCATAGTGAATTTTTCCTCCACCAATTAAGAAGATTTTGTCAGCTAAAGTCTCAATGTCATTCATGTTGTGGCTAGTGAGGATAATTCCGCAGCCACTGTCAGCTAGTTTTTTAACTAAATCACGAATTGCAATAACTGATTCAATATCAAGACCAACAGTTGGCTCATCAAGCATTAATATTTGTGGCTTGTTCACTAGACCTCTAGCAATGTGAAGCCGCTGGAGCATTCCTTTAGAATAAGTACTGGCGTTTTTGTCAGCAACTTCAAGCAAGTTAACTGTTTTTAAAGCTTCTGAAACGTTATGTTTAATGTCTTTTTCTTTAACATCAAGTAAACGAGCAAAAAACTCTAAATTATCACGAGCAGATGCATTATTATAAAATCCTCTGTCTCCTCCAAAGACTACGCCTAAATTTTGGCGTGCTTTTTTAGGGTGATGAAGTAAGTTGATTCCCATAATTTCAACAGTGCCAGACGTTGGAACAAGATAATTTGAAATAGATTTAAGCAAGGTCGTTTTTCCAGCGCCATTAGGTCCAACAAAGGATACAACTTCTCCTTGATGAACAGAAAAAGAAATATCTTCTATGGCATGAAAGCTTTCTTTAGTTTTTTTGTCAGTATAATAGCGAGAAATATTATTTGCTTTGAGTACGGTATTTTGCATAAAGAATATCTGTAACTTTCTAATTTTTTAGTAATTAAATTATAAAATAATAAGAAATTAAATCAATACTAATTTTAAATTAATTTAAAATAACAATGATATGCAAAAAGGTAACTATAGAAAACTTAGAATGCTAAAATAATTTTAAAAACATACCAAAGGAGATATTAATATGAATCAAAATAATGATGCTGTAACTGGCGCTTCAAAAAAAGAATTAAATGAATTAAAAAAGGCAGAATCAAAGGAGATTAAAAGTCCATGGCCAGGTCCTAAAGGCATGATTCCAGTAACTAGTGGTCAAGCCGATGATGCCAACGTTCACAATCGGGCATATTTAGATAACTTATTGGTTGAAATGCGCGTTATTGACAGCATTGAACCAGATTTGACTACTACACTTTTTGGTAAAAAATATTCATCACCATTAACTTTAGCAGCACTCTCTCACCTTAATAAGGTATTAGATAATAAGACACGCAAGCCAATGCAAGAAAAAGCTGTCGCAGCTAAGAACATGAATCTTCTTAATTGGATTGGTATGGAGACCAATAAAGAATACAAGGAGATTGTTCAAGCAGGCGCAGATACTGTCAGAATTATTAAGCCATTTGCGGACCATATTAAGATTTTAGAAGAAATCAAGGTTGCTGAAGAAACTGGTGCAGTTGCTGTTGGGATTGATATTGATCATGTCCCAGGAAATAATGGCAAGTATGATATAGTTGACGGTATTCCTTTAGGTCCGATTACACAAGAAGATTTAAGTAGTTATGTAGCAAGTACCAAGTTGCCCTTTGTTGCAAAGGGTGTCTTGTCAGTGCGTGATGCAGAAAAAGCAAGAGATGCAGGTTGCAAGGCGATTGTTGTATCACACCATCATGGTCGCCTTCCTTTTGGTGTTCCGCCACTAGAAGTTTTACCTGCAATTAAAGAAGCTTTGGCAGATAGTAGTATGACAATCTTTGTAGATGGTTCATTAATGTCAGGTTATGACGCTTATAAAGCCTTAGCAATGGGAGCAGATAGTGTGCTTATTGGTCGCGGAATTTTACCAGAATTGCTTGATGGTGGAACTAAAGCTGTAGAAGAAAAGCTAGAAAAAATGAATCAGCAACTTTCTGAACTAATGATGTATACTGGCGTTAGAAATATGAATACTTTTGATGAAAGTGTAATACATAATAATAATTAACAAATTCATACATTGTGCTAGTATATAAATGAAGATACTTATGAAATTATTAATGAAAAGAAGTGTAGATTGCTGAAAATAATTATAATGAATTACTAGTAGTTAAAAAATTACTTTTGGAGTTGTTTAATTTTAATTAAGGATTAGTTTTTAGGAGAAAAAATGAGACTGAAAAAAGTATTCATTGGGTTAGTATTGGCAATATCAGCATTAGGAATCATTAGTTTCCATACAAATAAAGCTGAAGCTAAAACTTTAGATAGTGAACCTACAGTTACTGTAACTAAAACGAAACTAAATAAAGAAGGGTACATTTTAAGGATTTTAAATAAACATATTAATAATAAAATCTATGTTGGTAAAAAGTCCTACGATAAAGCTTTAAAGACAACAATACCTTTCAAAGGAAAGACAATTAGCCCTAAAAAAGTTCAAAAGATAAAATTTAGAATTGAAAAAACAACTATTCCACCTAAAGGTGCAGTTTCCTACACTCCAATGTATTTAGTTGCTTCTAAAAATAAAAAATATTCTGCTTGGCTAACACAGGCAAGTTTGCAATATTATTATCTTAATAATAAATCAATGCATAATGTAACTAAGTTCTTAAAGAAAATAGTTAATAGAAATAATACTAAGCTTTCTGCTGCTGATAAAAAAGATTTAAGATCTGCAATCACTCAAGCTAAAAAGCTAAAAGGCAGTCAACGCAAATTTGTTTTGAAATCTCTTAATCAAATAAAGAAATCTGACACTATTGAAAATCAAGGTGAAAGTATATTATTATTTGGTTTTTAATCAATGTTAATTAAAAAGATGATATCTTATTTTGAAGATATCATCTTTTTCTTTACCATTTCGTAACTTTTTTAACCAAAATTCTTCACATTTAAGGTGTATTCTACTAATAATCTAAATTAACTAAATCCCTTAGAAAGGGAGATGATAATAGAATATTAGTTTTTTTAGCCTTTCAAAATTAACATTTATTTTCCTAGATTGAAAACAAAATACTATTTTTTTCTCATATAGAAAAACGACTCTCTAAAACTTGAGGGTCGTTTTGATTTTGACAATTTTAAAATTAGATAATAGAATATAATTAGAAATAAAAAGAGAGTCAATTGACTCTCTTTAGCAAAATCCGCGTTGCGGTAGCTATTTAATTTTGAGTATAAAATAACCGCCAGCTTGCCAGAGCTTAAGCGGTTATTTTTTACTTATGATCGTGGTGATTAATAAGCACAACTACTAATGTGATTAAGGCAATTGTATAACTGCCAAATTCTAACATTAGTTGAATAGCATCTGAAACAGACACTTTTCCTTGCTATCCTTTCTTTTGGAATCTGCACTATAGTTTAAAACTTCCATAGGCATCACCAGCTTTCTGGGATAGCCACCGCTCAGCTTTATTTTGCTGTTATTATTATACTAAATTAGAAATTATTTTCTCAAATAAATCTAAAAAACGACTCTCTAAAACTTGAGGGTCGTTTTTTGTATTATTTAAGACGTTTTCCGTCTAACTTTTTAACTAAGTAAAGAACAGGAAGACCAACAATAACAATTCCAATAAAGAGAATTACACCTTCTGGATCATTCATTAATTCACTAACTAAAACAAAAATTCCACCAGCAATTGCAACTATTGGAACAAATGGATAAAGAGGAGTTGAAAATGGACGCTTGCTCGTTTTCTTTCTTAAAATAAAAATTCCAAAAAATGCTAGAACATAGAAGCAATAAATTGTAAACACACAAAGGTCTGATAAACGATCTGGATCAAAGAAGAGCATCATGATTGTAGCTAATACAACAATAAAAAGTGTAGCAGTAATTGGTGATTTCCCTTTTGGCGTTACATATGAAAGAAAACGTGAAAATGGTAAATCACCGCGTTTAGCCATCGCATAGATAATACGTGGGAAAGTGATAATTTTTCCATTTAATGTACCCATCATTGAAACGATAATTCCAATAGAAAGTAACTTTCCGCCGATATTACCAAAAGCTTTAGTAGCTAAGTAAGAAGTAGCATTTTCTCCAAGTGCATGAAGAGTAGTAGCAGGAATAAAACGTAAAATTCCGATTGTAATTAAGGTATAAATGATTAAAACAGTGCTAATACCAACAATGATGGCTTTAGGTAAGAGTTTTTGTGGATTTTTCATTTCACCACCAAGGTTAGCAATTAAAATCCAGCCATCATAACCAAATAATGTAGCAAGTACTGCAACCCCAAAGCCACCAGTTGAACGATTAACTTCGGAGAGTGTTTGACCAAAGGCATCTTGATGTCCCCAGAAAATTCCGAAGATAACGATAGCAGCAATTGGAATCATCTTTCCGATAGTGGTAATAACTGAAAAAGCAGCTCCGACTTTATTTTCAAAAAAGTTTAGGCCACCAATAAATAAGATTGTAACTAATGCAAGAGGTACACGCCATTTTGCATCAAGTCCAAAAAGATTAGTCATCATAATACTCATGAATCCAGCAACTGATGCAATAATTGCTGGACCGTAAATAATAACCTGCATCCAACCTGCTAGAAAGCCTGGCAAACGTCCATAAAGATTTTCAATATAGACATAAAGTCCACCAGTGTATGGCATTTGGGCACCGATTTCAGCAATTGTTAATCCAGCCGCAAGTGTAATCAGTCCGCCAAATACCCAAGCAGCAATCGCCATGGTAGAAGAACCAGCATTGTCTAAAATAGAAGCTTGTTTGAAAAAAATCCCTGAACCAATTATGGTTCCGATAACTATCGAAATTGCACTCCCAAAACCTAAAGTACGCTTTAAGTCATTGTTTTGTTGTTTATCCATAAAAACCTCCTAAAAAAAGCCGAACCCACAAAATCAGTTGATTAAGTGAATTCGGCTTAAGCGTGTATTATTTTTGCATACCAAAATCACTCAAGTTAACTAGAACTTGAGGAGGAACTTAATGATAATTGATTGGTATGAAAAATAAACATAATTGTCTCCTTGCAAAATTATTTTTAATTAGAATATCATTAATTAATTTTTCGTGCAAGAAAAAACTGTTCCCCTTATAATATTATGTAAGTATTTCCTAGGAAATGAGGTTTTTTATGGATACAGCTTGGCAAAGATTTAAGAAAAATGTACCGTTTCGACGATTTGTTGTGCTATTTTTGATTATTGCAGTTCTTTATGAAATGCGCGCAATGATGAATACGATTTTGCTCACTTTTATTTTTACTTATATTGTTGTGCATTTGATCAGACTAGTACAGCGACGTTTTCCAAAAGCACCGTCAAAATTAATAGTAGTGATTACGTATTTGATAATATTGATTTTACTTTATTTTGTAATTACGATTTATATTCCAATGCTTGCAAGTCAAATTAGCAAAATAGCGCAATCTGTTGTGACATTTTATCAAAGTAATAAAATGGATGGCGTTATGGATTATGTTAATCGTTATGTTAATAAAACTGAACTTGTATCACAAGCTAAAAATGTAGGTACAATCATGGTTCATGCAGTTACTAGTATTGGTACTCTAACTGTGGCAACCTTTATGTCATTGATTTTGAGTTTCTTTTATACAATTGAATTAAAGCAAATGAATGAATTTTCACATTCATTTACAGAAAGTGGCTATTTTAAGTGGTTATTTGAGGATATTAGATATTTTGGTAAAAAATTCATCAATACCTTTGGTGTTGTACTTGAAGCACAATTTTTCATTGCAGTTTGCAACACTGTTTTAACTATGATTTGTTTAGCTGTAATGCGAATGCCACAAATTATTGCTTTGGGGTTAATGGTATTTATCTTAAGTTTAATTCCAGTAGCTGGTGTAATTATTTCTTTAATTCCGTTAAGTATCATTGCTTATTCAGTTGGCGGAATTCGCTATGTAATTTATATTTTTGTAATTATTATGATTATTCATGCTTTAGAAGCTTATGTTTTAAATCCTAAGTTTATGGCAAGCAAAACAGAACTTCCGATTTTTTATACATTTCTAGTTTTATTAGTTGCAGAACATTTCTGGGGAACTTGGGGATTAATCGTCGGTGTGCCTATTTTTACATTTTTATTAGATGTAATGGACATTAAGCAAACTAAGAAGGATAAACATGAAAATTTTTCTGACAGGTGATAGTATAATTGCGCGCTATGAAGGGTTAAATGAACCCCGAATCAATTATGAATTAAAGAGAAGATTAGGAAATATTGAATTAGTTAATACAGCAGTTTCTGGGATAAATTCTGGAGCCTTTTTTGCAAGACTTAGTGAATTAGTGTTAAAAGCACCAATTTGTGATAAAATCGTAATTTTACTAGGAACTAATGATTTAGCTACACATAAGCAAGTCCCAATGAAACAATTTAAAAGAAATATGGAACTAATTGCTTCGAGTATTATTTGTTTATATTGGCCACAAAATGTAATTTTAGTATCTCCACCAGCAGTTGATGAAAAAAAGCAAAGAGTTAGGAATAACTTTTTGGTTAAACAATATGCAAAAGTCATTAAAGAAGTTGCTCAAGAATATAAATTTACTTATATTAATTTAGTTCAAGAAATGATTAACCATGGTGATTTGGAAAATCTTTGTCATGGTATAAAAAATGATGGACTTCATTTTGGCAAGGAAGGGTATAAATTGTTGGCTGAATTAATTATAAAAGATATAAATTAATTAGATAATGTGGAAAATAAAAACGGACGCTTGAACGGTCCGTTTTTTCATTAACTAATTATCGCAAATAGTAATCCACCAACAAATAAGATTGCAATTAATGGAATTACTAAATATGCAAAAAATACAAATGTGAATCCGATAGCAACAAGTGCAATCAGAATCTTAATGAATCCAATACCTAATTTGAATAAAAACCAAACTAGGAATAATGCTAATAATAGTGAAAGCATCTTCTTACCTCCGAATTGAAAAATATTATACACCAAAATTATTAAGAAATAACAAAAACAGCCATTCACATAGAATGCCTGTTTTTCTTTATAAATCGAAAAGTATTTAATTCTTAGTTCAAATTAATCCTTTACAACGTCCTTAGTGCTAAGCCATTGAGTCTTGTTGATCTTAACGATCTTCTTGCCATGAACTTTCTTAACATCTTTTGCAGTGAAAGTTGAACCCATCTTAACTGTCTTTGAAGTCTTCTTAGCATTCTTGTTGTAAACTGCTACTGTTTGCTTCTTAGTGTCCTTGATAGTAACAAAGATCTTTTCACCTTTTTGGATACTTGGGTTAGTTGGCATTTCTTGTGCAACACCTAACTTTGGAGCTTCAAAACTAGCAGCTTGAGCAGTAGAAGCAACACCCATAAGACTCATACCAACAACAACACTAGAAACAACTTTTACAAAACCTTTAACGTTCATCATTTTAAATACCTTCGATTCTAATAACTCTTCATTTCCTCTTGACAATTCTATTATATAACATTTGTTATTAAATGCAAGTATTTTTTAGAAAAAGTTTTAAGAGCTGAAGTCTTACTCTGGCAAGGGATAGGGAGTTGAAAACGCTAAAAATTAATAACAAAAAATAAAAATAATTTTGTTATTAATAACGTTTTTTAATAAAAAACCACATGGATTTTTTCCATGTGGTAGATGTTATTGTTTTTTAGTGAATCATTCCATGCAAAATTGGTAATAGCCAAATCCAGAAAATACAGCTAACTGCAAATACTACTGTTGAAATAGCGACGGAACTGGCACCTTCTTTAACATAAATGTTATAGCGACTAGAAATAATAATTCCAGAAAATGCTGGTGGCAAGCCAGTAGCTAAACAAAGCATTGAAATTTTCATTGGATCACTGCCCATTCCGCAGATATAAGCAGCAGCTACGATTATAGCTGGAGTTAAGAATAAACGATAGAAAGTATTCCAAATACCTTCTTTATCAATTGTGAATTTAACAGTAGATAGTGCAAGTCCTGCAGCTAAGACAGCAACACCTGCATTAGCTTTAGCAATTAAATCAAAAGTAGGAGCCCAAGAAGTTGGGATATGAATCCCAATTAAAACAAAGATAACTGCAAGAAGAGGAGCTGCAGCAACTGGTTGTTTTACTGCATTTAAAATAGCTCTTAAAGTTGGATTCATTTTCTTTTTAGCTTTTTCTCCTGCATGGTCATGCATTTCGGCTCTAACTAAGTCAATTTCACGATCGAGTCCTTTTTCACCAAGTGCTTTTGCTTCTTCATCTGTAACGGGTACACCATCTGGAATATCGCGTGAAATTGCTTTTTCACCAGGTTTTCTTCCTGGAATTGTAACCCTGGTAGTTTTTGAAGATGAGTTAGCTACTTCGTGACGAGTTTTTTCTTGTCCCTTTTCAACTAATGCAAGTCCAATTGGAATAGTAATAGCATTAACTACAATAGAAACTATTCCAATAACCAAGTTGGTAGTAGTATTATTACCATAAATTGGATCAAGTACAGCAAATCCTAAAAATCCAATAGTTGGTGATCCGGCAATCAAAGCACAAACAGCTGCTTCTTGAGTATTGCGGTGGAACATTTTTTTATCGAGAAAATAGCTCAACATGAATAATCCTGTCACACCAAATACAGAAATTAAAGTTAATACTATATCTTGTGCAAACATAGCTCGAGTTGCTTTTACAATTGAGATAAATAATGCGGCAGGCAGGGCGATATCCAAGACTAATTTATTTAGTCCTTGTCTTTGATCATTATCAAAGAAACGAAACTTACCACATAAATACCCTAAAATCATAATGACAAGGATTGGAACGATGTCATTGATAAGTATACTGGTCATAATTGTCTCCTTATCAAACAAATACAGTTCCTCAGACTTAATAAGTATTAAAAGCAATGCCATTAAGCTTAGAGAGCTAATATAAAATAAACCTTTTCATGCTAACCATAATCTCATTTATAAGGAATTACAAATAAAATGAATTACAAGTGCAAAGGCTTGAAAAGCATATTTAAAAAGATTACAGTAACCTTGAAGTAGTGGCTATATTTTATCGTGTATTATTGAAAGAAGGATTATTATGGCCGATGAAACCAAATTTTCAGGGGCAGATTTACTTATTGATGCTTTGCAAGCAAATGGTTTGCACAATATTTATGGTGTTGTAGGAATTCCTGTAACAGATTTTGCTAGACTTGCTCAAATTAAAGGAATGAAATACTACGGCTTTAGACGTGAGGACTCTGCCGTAGATGCTGCAGCAGCGGCAGGATTTTTGACTGGAAAACCTGGCTTAGCATTGACAGTTTCTGCACCAGGATTTTTGAACGGAATTGCGGCATTAGCTCAAGCAACTGAAAATTGTTTCCCATTAATTATGATTTCAGGTTCTTCAGATCGTCATATTATTGACTTAAATAGAGGCGATTATGAAGGAATGGATCAATATAATATTGCAAAGCCATTTTGTAAGGCTGCTTATCGAGTTGACCGAGCTCAGGATATGGGTTTGGCAGTAGCTCGTGCAATTAGAACTGCAGTAAGTGGTCGCCCGGGTGGTGTTTATTTAGATTTGCCTGCAGCAACCATTACGGATATGGCGACAAAAGAAGAGACCGCAATCTACAAATTAGTAGATCCAGCACCTAAGCAATTGCCATCTGATGAAGCAATTGATCGTGCTGTTGAACTTTTGAAGAATGCTAAGCGTCCTTTAATTCTTCTTGGAAAAGGTGCCGCATATGCTAGAAGTGAAGATGAAGTTAAGGAATTAGTTGAAGAAACTGATATTCCATTTTTACCAATGTCAATGGCTAAAGGATTACTTCCTGATACTCATAAATCTTCTGCAGTTGCTGCAAGGTCACTTTCACTTAATAATGCTGATGTAGTGTTCTTAATTGGTGCAAGACTTAATTGGATGCTTTCGAATGGAGAATCTCCATTATTTGCTGAAGATGTGAAGTTTATTCAAGCTGATATTGATGCAACTGAATTTGATTCTAATCGTGAAATTTCTGCACCGCTTCAAGGTGATATTAAATCAGTATTAGAAAAATTAGTTCCTGCAGTTAAAAAAGCCGGTGTTCATGCGCCACAAGATTGGCTTGGTAGAATTGAACAAGATGTTGAAAAAAACGATGCTAAGTTTTCAGCTAGAATTAAAGCTTCTTTCACTGCACCGAAGTTTGGCTACTATGGCACAATTGAGCCGATTAATCAGTTATTCCAAAAACACCCAGATACATACTTAGTAAGTGAAGGTGCAAATACTTTAGATATTGGTCGTGACCTTATTAATATGAATTTACCACGTCATAGAATTGATACTGGTACTTGGGGCGTGATGGGAATTGGCTTAGGCTATGCAATTGCTGCAGCTGTTGAAACTGGAAAGCATGTAATTGCTCTTGATGGTGATAGTGCTTTTGGCTTTGACGGAATGGAAATGAGTACAATTTGTCGCTATAATTTGCCAATTACTGTAGTAGTAGTAAATAATGGTGGTATTTATAATGGAATGGATAAAGTTGTTCCAGATCAACCAGGTCCAACTCAATTAAACGATAATGCTCATTATGAATACCTTTCTAAAGCTTTCGGTGGAAATAGCTACTTTGTAACTAATCACGATGAAATGGTTAAAGCATTGAATGAAGCTTATGAAAGTGGTAAGCCAAGTCTTATTAATGCACAAATTGCTCCTACGATGGGAAAGGAATCAGGTCATATTGGTAATTTAAATCCAAAACTTGATTTAAATCCAAAAGATAATTTGTAATTTTTATTATTATAAATAAAAAAGGAAGCATCCTTATCGAATGCTTCCTTTTTCTTTTCCCTAATCCTTATGATGAATGGTAAATTGAGATAGATTAGTCCTTAACAAGGTCATTTGCGTTAAGCCATTCAGATTTGTTAACGCGAACTAACTTTTTACCGTTAACTTTCTTAGTGGATTTAGCAGTCCAGGTAGTCCCCATCTTAATAGTCTTTGAAGTTTTTTTAGCATCTTTATTGTAAACAGAAACAGTTTGCTTCTTAGTATCTTGAACAATTACGAAAACCTTATCACCCTTTTGAATACTTGGGTTAGTTGGCATATCTTGAGCTTGTGTAAGTTTTGGAGCTGGTGCAAAACTAGCAGCACTAACTTCAACTGTGCTTGAAGCTAAACTTAAACCAAGAACTAAACCTGAAACTACTGTGATAACTTTCTTCATGTTCAACATAATAATAACCTCGTCTTTCTATCTCATTCACCTGACAACTATATTATATAACTTTAGTTATTTAATGCAAGGGTAAAACCCGAAAAAATAGGAATTATTTTTAGAAACAGTGTTTTTTAATCACTGAAATATTGAAGGATATCATCTTCAGTTAATTTTTCCTTTTCGGAATTTTTAACATCTAAAACTATTTTACCGTTATTTAAAATAATGATTCGATTGCCATATTTTAAAGCATCTTTTAATTGGTGTGTTATCATTACACAAGTTAAATGTTGCTGGGTTACAGTTTTATTGGTTAGTTCTAATAATTGGTGGCTAGTATTAGGATCAAGGGCTGCAGTATGTTCATCAAGCAAAAGAAGTTTTGGCTTTTTGATAGTTGCCATTAAAAAACTGAGCGTTTGTCGTTGACCTCCTGAAAGACTGCCGACAAAAGTATTAAGTCTATCGCTTAAACCATTAGGCAATTGAGCAGTTTCTTTTTTAAACTCATTTAAGTGCTTTTCTAAACCACGCAAACGCAAACGACGTTTTTGACCACGTTTAGTAGCGAGGAGTAAGTTTTCAGCAACAGTCATTCTAGGGGCAGTTCCCATTTTAGGATCTTGAAAAACTTGTGAGATATACTTTGCACGTTTAACTTCTGATAAATGAGTGATATCTTGACCATCTAATAAGACTTTTCCACTAGTTGGAAAAAGTGAACCATTGATGATATTAAGTAAGGTGGATTTTCCGGCGCCATTTGTTCCAAGTAAAGTTACAAAGTCACCATCTTCAAGATTTAAGTTAATATTTTTAAGAATTTTTTTCTCTTCGCTTGTTCCCACGTTAACTGTAGTAGTAATATTTTGTAGATTTAATGTACTCATGGCTTTTCAATTCCTTTCTTAAGTAATTTTTTTAGGTGGAATTTTTGTTGAAGTAGAGGAAGCATCATACAAATTGCCAAAATAATTGCGGAAATAAGTTTGAAATCATTAGTGCTGAAGCCTAATTGAAGAACTAAAAGCAAAACTAAGCGATAAAGGATACTTCCGATAACTACTGCGACTAATCGGGCAGTTAAAGTTAAATTTTTTCCATATACAACTTCACCAATGATAATTGCAGCCAGACCAATAACCATTGTTCCAATTCCCATGTTAACGTCCGCGTAACCACCATTTTGAGCAAGCAGGCCGCCTGCTAACCCAATTAGACCATTTGATACCATTAATCCTAAAATTTTCATATTATCAGTATTAATACCAATTGAACGAGCCATCTTTTCATTATCACCAGTTGCAATAAAAGCTTGCCCTAAATCTGTATTAAGGAAAAGAGCAAGTAAGATAACAATAAGAATTGCAAAAATCAAGCCAATTATAATAGTAGGAAAATTTGTTGGTAATTTATCTAAAAACTTTTCATTCAAAATTGTAGCTTGATTAAGTAGTCCAACGTTAGCCTTTCCTAAAATTCGCAAGTTCACTGAATAAACACCAGTCATGGTTAAAATACCGGCTAAAAGAACAGGAATTTTCCCTTTTGTATAAAGTAACCCTGTTACTGCACCAGTAATCATCCCTGCAATAAAAGAAAGCAAGGTAGCAAACCATGGATTAACACCATGAACAATGGAGCTTACGCAAATAGCAGCGCCAAATGGAAAAGTTCCTTCTACAGTCATATCTGGAAAGTTAAGAATTCTAAAAGATAAGTAAAGACCTAATGCAAGGATTCCCCATAATAATCCTTGACCAATAGTAGATGTAACTAAATTCATTTAATAATACTTCCTTTCTTTTGAGCAGCTTTTATAACTGAATCGGGAATACTGATTCCTAATTCTTTAGCAGTTTTTAAATTTACAACAGTTTCATATTGATGAACGGTTTTAATTGGCATGTTTTCAGGTTTTTTGCCTTTGAGAATTTCAGCGGTCATTTTTCCAGTTAAAACTCCCATATCGAATTGGCTAACAGCTCTTGTTGCAAGTCCTCCAGACTTAACCATAGTGTCAGCTGCTGGAAAAACTGGAATCTTGGCATTATTAGTTGCTTTAAGTAGGGTAGAAATGGCAGAAGCAACTGTATTGTCAGTTGGAATATAAACTGCTTGAACTTTTCCAGCCATAGTTTGAGCAACTTGTTCAATGTCGTTAGTTGAAGTAATGGTATAAGGCTTAACTGTTAGACCTTGTTTTTGAGCTAGTTTTTTAAATTCGCGTGCTTCTCCAGTTGATGAGTCATCACTTGAAGTATAAATAATACCGATATTTTTTAATTTTGGCATGATTTCCTGAATAAGTTTTAATTGTTCAGCTAATGGTTGCTGGTCTTTGACACCAGTAATTTTTCCGCCAGGATATTTTAAACTCTTCACAAGACCAGTTCCAACTGGATCACTTACTCCTCCCATAATTACGGGAGTGGAGCCACTTTCATTAGCTAAGGATTGCACAGCAGGTGTAGCAATTCCAATGACGGCTTGGGCATTTTTATTTTGAAATTGGTCGCTCATTGATTTTAGATTACTTTGGTCATTTTGAGCATTTTGAAAAATAATGTGCAAATTTTTTCCATTGATATAGCCTTCATCTTTTAAGCCTTGAACTAGTCCGTCATGAATCTGATCCAGTGCTGGGTGGCTCATTGTCTGCAAGATTCCGACAGTAGGGGTAGCAGCTTCTTGATTTTTTTTATTGATTTCACTGACAAAAGCCACGATTAAAAAAGCAAAAAGCCCGATAATTGTTGCAATTAGTCGTTTCATAGTTTTCCTCCCAAAACAAAAAGGCAAGTTCTATGTGCAGAACTTGCCTAAAACAAAACCCGCACTAAGTAGTTGTGCGGGTAAATTATGATAGAAATTTTTACCAGCACAGATTGCGAACTAAAGAGGTCGAATCTGTGCCAAAGACATAGTTTCAACCTAGTGCTGGAATTGCCAACGTTTGTTAATAGTAAAACTAATCATAGTAAAAATTTCCTTTCGTATCTGATAGTTTAGATTTTATAGATTGTTTAATTAGATGTCAACAAGAAATTATAAGAAAAAACGATTCAGGAATGAATTTCTGAATCGTTGAGTTGTGTTTTTAATTATAGCGAAGTATGCGAGATGTAACCATATGAGAAGGTCTAGGGTAGGATTTTAAGTCTTGCGCCGATACCCAATAATCTGTTCCCTTGACTCGATAAGAATAGGTATTTTGGTTTGGTAAAATATTTGTATCATCAATGATTAGTTTTTGCCCACTTTTATATGTTTTAGTAGTTTGCTCACCTAATTTATTCCAAGTGTGAGCTACTTTTTCTATACGTGGCTTTATTGTTACAGTTGCTTCGGTAGACATTAAACTATAACCATCAATAGTTTTCACATTAACACATTTTATGTATCCTTTGTTACCAATACTGTAATAATAATCATTGTTTATTTTTTTATATGTTAACCAGTAAGCAGGTCGATTACCATTTTCAAGTTTTCCATAAAAGTAATATCTTTTTGCTTTTTGAATAGGCTCTATTTTACCTTTTATTGTTAACTTCTGGGATTTTTTTATAAGGGCTTTTTTGCCTTTATATTTCTTTAGCCTTTTTCCATTTTTGTCATATACATAAGAATTATGATTTAGGCGTAACTTTACAGTAGTTTCTTTAGTACTTGCAGCAGAAGCAGAAACGTAGTTAGAGTTGTTAGTGTTAATTGCAACTACGGATAAACTTCCTAGGGCAAGTGCTGTTGCTCCGATGATGATTTTTTTATTTAATTTCATTGTTGTTCCTCTTAAAGGTTACTACCATAACAAATATTAATACTTTTTTGACTACACTGTTATTATACAACGACTTTGTGAACTTTATGAGACGTTTATGTTAACGTTTTCTAAAGATGGGTAAATAAGCTTTAACTTCTAAGAAATATTAACCTGCTTAATCTCAGCTAGTTTTTTCTATTATTGTTATAATTTAGTTTTGAGAAATGACGAATAAGAAGGGAGATCATTTAGTGAAATATAAACAGATAATTTTTGATGTTGATGATACTTTAATTGATTTTGCTGCAACAGAAGATTATGCACTTCATAGTTTATTTAATAAGAATCGCTGGCAATTAACACCTGAGCTTCAACGCCAATATCATGCCTATAATCAAGGTTTGTGGCGTCAACTTGAACAAGGTGAAATTACTTATGAAGAATTAAGTGAAAAAACATTCCATGATTTTATTAAGGAAAACTTTGACTTAGAAATAGATGGATTAAAAGCGATGGAAGAATATCGTTCCTATTTTGGTGAAGCACATAAGCTTCTACCGGGAGTTGAAGATACCTTGAAGTTTGCTAAGAAACAGGGATATAAATTGACTGTGCTTAGCAACGGGGAAAAGTTTATGCAGCGACATCGCTTAGAGCTTGCAGGAATCAAAGATTACTTTGACTTAATTGTGACTTCTGAAGAAGCGCATTATTCTAAACCTGATGAACATGCTTTTGATTATTTCTTTAGCAGAACAGAGATTAGTCCCGATCAGACGGTCTTTTTTGGAGATGGTCTTCAATCTGATATTTTAGGTGCTGAAAAGTATGGCTTTGATAGTGTTTGGTATAATCATCGCCATCGTAAAAACACATTAAATTTGCATCCCTTATTTGAAGTAGAAAATTATCCGCAATTTGTTAAGTTAATGCAGAATGACTTTGAAAAGAAGTATTAGATAATATTATAGAAATACATTTATATTGAAAAAATCATTGATAATCTAGATTATATTGAATCTTGATATATCAATGATTTTATTTTTATTCAAAATTTGCCTTTTTTAAGCTACTTCTTTTATTTGCTTTGTCTTTTGGTAATTTAGCTTTAATAAAACCATATTAGGATAGATAATATTTAAAGCTTTTTGAATTTAGAGAAACGATTGAGTAAATATATTAACATGAAATAAAAAGATAAAACTTGTATCTTTGTTACTTAATAAACTTTAAGAGAATGCTAAAATATAAGTTTTATATATTCAAAAAAATATAAAAATTAAAAAATGTTGATTAATATGAAGTTCAGTGTATACTTATTTTTAATATTATTAATGTAATTCTAATAAAGTGTGTTTGTGAGGTTGATATTTTGAAAATAGGAGAAGCTTTACAAAAAGTACGTATTGATTTAGGCTTGTCTCAAGCTAAGATGTGTGAAGGAATAGTGCAAAGACCTTTTTACACTTTAGTTGAAAGCGGGAAAAGTGGTATTAGTGCTGAAAGCCTAATTATGATACTGGTTTCACACAAAATAGACATTAATTATTTTTACAATTTGATTTATAAAAGCTATATGTCAAAGAAAGAAATAGTAAATGAAGAGTTGCAAGAAGAAATGGAGTATGCTGTAAATTCGAAAAATTATAACTTATTAGAATATAACTGTAATAGGATTTTATCTTGTTCTGACAATAATATATTAAAAATTAGAGCTATTGTTACAAATGCATATTTTAAGGGGGATTTAAGTAAAGTTGATAAAAATCTAAAATATAAAATTTGTATGGAATTCGATAAGGAAGAGAAATGGGTTGATAAACCTGAATATATTAGATTATTAGCCAACACAATGCCATTATTAAAAATAGAAATGCTTGATTCTCTAATAATGCACTTACTTAAATCACTCGATAAAAAAGAATTTATTTCGGAACTTATGATGGAAAGGTACTTACGAATTTTCGGAAATTATTTAGTAACTTGTTTTGACAGAGGATGCTATTTACGAAAAGAATATTCTTCAAATATATATAAAGTGATCAAATATATACTAAGTGCTAGTGATTCTTTTCATTTAATAATATATAGATTTCATGCTCATTATATGTATGCACTTTTTAAAAATAACGAAAAAGAAAGAAAAGAGATAATAAAATTTTTGAAATATTGTGGATATGGTAAGATTATAAAAAATTGGCCAAAAGCTAATGTGTAATAAATATCTTACAATATGGAATTAATTTTAGTTATTTATGATATTATTGTGTAAATTATAGTTATAGAAAGAAGTGATTTCAGATGACATGGTGGGAATTACCTATTATTTTTGGTAAATAAATTTAAAGTTGGTAGTTAAAGATACTATTAGATATTTTTTGCTGATTAGATCATTTAACTAAAGATATCCATTAAAAAAATTATTAAATCTTGGTATAAGTAGAGCCTTGATTTAATAGTTTTTTATTTTTAGTAAAAGTTAAAAACAATATATTTTATTATGAAGCTTTACTTTTACTAAATATATAACTTCATTAATCATAAATAAATGTGTCTGATTTTGTAATAAATATAATACAAAGTGTAAAGGATTAATACGTATTAGAATATAATTTCAATCATCAAATCTTAAAATGAGAAAGATGTGATGATTCAATTAATATTGAACTTAGATGATTAATTTAACATAAAAAGTTTAGGAGTCAAGAAATGAAAAAAATTAAAGTGGTCAATGAATTGAATGAATACATAAAAGATTTTATGCAAGTATCAAAAAAATTCGACAATACCAGTATTTATTAATACTGAACGTGAAGATTTACAAGAAAATATATAATTGCTTGAAAAATTAAATAATAATTATTCGATTCCATCAATTTTTAAAAGTGATTAAAGTATTTATAAAACTTGCAAAACTGATAATTTTTTATCACTAATTGATAAATTGAAAGCAGAATGGAGAACAGATGACATATACAATTAAATATTATTTATATACTTTATTTACTCAGTTAAGATTTACCAGAATAATCAATATACTTTTTATTGTACAAAGTTTGCATTTTAATTTGCTTCAGTTTGCATTTCTTCAATCATTATTTTTAGGAGGACAATTTGTCTCAGAAATTCCTAGTGGCATTTTAAGTGATTTATTTTTGAAAAAAAAGATAGTAGTTATTGGGCTCATTACTTTATCTCTTACACCAATTATAATTATTACCTCAATTCATATTCCAGACAATTTTAGATATTTGATATTAGTTATTGCATTTATTCTTGAGGGTGTTGGAAATGCCTTATTGAGTGGATCAGATGATGCTTTGTTTTATGAAGGAATAAGGAAAGAAGGACAAGAAAAAAAGTATGCTAAAATTCGAGGAAATATGCAGCTTATTAGTTCTATAACTTTAGGGATAGCAACAGGAATTGGGGGAGTTTTATATTCATATAATTCCATACTCCCTTATGTTTGCCAAAGTTTTACAATTATAATAGCTATACTTATTATTGCTAATGTTAAGGAAATTAAAACTACTGCAATTAAAAAAACAGATAGTTCAAATAATAAAAATATGGTTATGGAAATAATAAAGGTATTTAAAGAAATGACAGCAACAGCTAATATCTTTTTTATTTTTATATTTACAGTTATAACTGTATCCGTTATTAATTCTATATTTTCTTTTCTTCCCAACTATATTTCAAAAATGGGTTTTAATTCTTCAAGTAATGGTAACATATTTATGATTTATAGTTTGCTAGGAGGTCTAATAGCTACGCAAGCCTATCACTTAGCTAAGATAAAAATAAAGTCTTTATTACTGCTAATAGTATTTTTATTAGTCTTTTCATTGGCATTACAGATTCAAAATAATAGTTATATATTCTTAATAGGAGCAGGTATTTTATATAATATTATTGATATACTAGACCCTATAGTTATGCAGATGCTCAATTTATGGGTGAAAGATGAAGCAAGAGCTACTTTCATCTCTGGTCTATCCTTTTCCATTAGTTTAATGAGTATGTTGCTGAATCCAATTTTAGGCTTTTTAATTCAAAATATTGGAATGGTATATATGTTACTTTTAATTACTTTAGTTACAATATTAATGATAATATCTGCATATTTTATGATTATGAATAGTAAAAAAGAGAAACTGTAAAATATCTTGCGTAACTATTAATTGTTTATTAGTAAGTATAGATAGAAAAGAATTTAATGATTGTGAATATCTTATTGAAGAAATTGATAAGATATTAAATAATGAATTCTTTTATTATGAAAAGACAGTTTTTCTGTATGCACAAGGATATTTAGAATATAAAAGAAAAAATAAATTTTGAAAAACTAAATGGATATTTGGGAATTTTTGTTTAAATAATCTTTTACAGTTCTTACTGCAATTTGCGCTGCCATTCATTTGGAAAATGAAATACTCCAGTTGAAATACATGGAAAAGCAAATATTATTGAAACTCAAAAGGGGAAAGTTGCCCCAAAATTAGCCAAAAGATATTAGTTTGTATGATGTTTATCAAGCTATCAACATGGAGCATAACTTATTGCATATTGATCCAAAAACTAATCCTCAATGTATTGTAGGAAGCAATATCCAAGATACTCTTACTCATTACTATAATGAAATTGAAGATTAAAACTCCAGCTTTTTTTAGTTATCTTCACAAAAACGCCACATTTATTTGCTAACATTAAGTAAGCAAATAAAATTAAGGAGGCAGTTATGAAATTTAATTCACTTACAGATACTTATAAGTTAAACAATGGTGTTGAAATTCCAGTTATCGGTTTTGGTACTTGGCAAACACCTAGCGGTGAAGTTGCAGAAGAGTCAGTATTAGCAGCACTTAATTCAGGATACCGTCACATTGATACTGCTGCAGCTTATGGCAATGAAGAAAGTGTTGGTCGTGCAATTGCAAAAAGTGGTGTAAATCGTCATGATTTATTTGTTACTACTAAACTTTGGAATAGTGACCACGGTTATCAAGCTGCTAAGAAGGCAATTGATACTAGTTTAATGAAATTAGGACTGGATTATTTAGATCTTTACTTGATTCACTGGCCAAATCCTGCCGCAATGCGTGACAATTGGGCTGAAATGAATGCTGAAAGCTGGCAAGCTATGGAAGAAGCAGTTAAGGCTGGGAAAATTCGTGCAATTGGTATTTCCAATTTTAGAAAAAAGCACATTGATGAACTATTAAAGACCGCAGAAATTAAGCCTGCTGTTAACCAAAACTACTTAAATCCAAGTGACATGCAAGAAGAGCTTGTGAAGTATAATGATGAACTTGGAATCTTGAACGAAGCTTATAGTCCTCTTGGAACTGGTGGCCTACTTGGAAATGAAACTGTAAAAGAAATTGGTTCACATTATGGTAAGTCTCCAGCTCAAGTATTAATTCGTTGGTCACTTCAACATGGATTTTTGCCATTGCCAAAGTCGGTTCACCCAGAATACATTGAGGCAAATAGTGATGTATTTGATTTTGAAATTAGTCCAGAAGATATGAAGAGTTTGGACAATCTCCATGGGGTTGCAAAGACTGCACAAGATCCTGATAAGGCGGAGTTTTAGTTAAAAGTATAAAAGTCGCAAGTTTAAAACTTGCGACTTTTATTGATTATTCATAATTAATTTTATCCATATAAATAATAGAATAGTAGCAACTATAATTATAATAGTATCTATTAATAAGAAACCAAGTATAATTATGCCAATAGAATATAAATTAAAATTATTATTTATTAAATATAAAATTATGCCTAAACCATTGATACTTAATAGTCCTTCAGTAATATTAATAACTTTGTTTTTTATATCTTTTTTATCTTTTACTTCAGGTAATAATGTTCCAGAAATGTAAAAATCACAGCATGAATATATAATTGTAATTAGCATTATAAAAAATATTATTAGATTAGGAGAAGTTGAATTTAATATATTACTTTTTCCATAAAATAATACAAAGCCTAATAAAAGGAAGTTTAGTACAATAAACGATCGAATGATTACGTTTTTATCTTTATTTTCTAATTGTTCATTTTTGATTTTCATATATATAACTCCAAAATAATTATTCAAATGTATGGGGAAATATTTTTTATTATATCGTAATGTACTATAGAAATCATGCTATACTTTTAAGTAAAGATAGCAAAAAATCAATTTATAATGCAACTATATAAGTACAAAGTGTTGAATATATATGGGTAGTTCTTGATGAGCTGCCTTTTTTACTTTTTAAATAATTAGGAGGGATAAAATGAAACAACTTACAACAGGAATTATTGCTCATGTGGATGCAGGTAAGACCACCTTGTCAGAGGCAATGATGTATAAATCTGGTAACTTAAGAAAGCTAGGTAGAGTAGACAATGGGGATGCATTTCTTGATTCTGATAATTTAGAGAAAAAACGTGGGATTACGATTTTTTCTCATGAAGCAAAAATCACTACTGATAATATGGAAATTACTCTCCTTGATACACCGGGACACGTGGACCTTGGTGCTCAAACTGAAAATGTCTTGAGTGTATTAGATTATGCAATTCTAGTAATTTCAGCAAGCGATGGAGTGACTAGTTACACAAGACAGCTTTGGCGAATGCTTGAAAAGCGTAATATTCCAGTTTTCATTTTTGTTAATAAGATGGATATGGCAGGAATAAATAAAGACGAGGTTTTAGCTGATATACAGAAAAATCTTAATCAAAATTGTGTTGATTTTGGAGAGTCGGATTTTCTTGAAAATGTTGCTGCAAGTGATGAACAGCTTCTTGAAAAATATCTAGATAAGGATAGTTTAGACGATATTGATGTGCAAAATGCTATTAATAGTAGAAAAGTTTTTCCGATGTATTTTGGTTCGGCACTTAAGTTAGATGGAGTAGAGGAATTTTTAGCAGGGATAGATAAGTGGGGACAAGAGTCTAAATTCAAAGCTGATTTTTCTGCACGAGTCTTTAAAATTACCCATGATAAAAAGGGCGAGCGGCTAACTTGGTTACGCATTCTTGGCGGCAATTTAAAGGCGAAGAGTGAGTTATTGCCAGAAGAAAAAATTAACCAAATTCGAATTTATAATGGAGAAAGTTATGAAGTAGTTCAAGAAGCTTCTAGTGGTGAAATAGTTGCGGTAACTGGTATCACTAGTTCTTATCCAGGACAAGGAATAGGAATTGATGATTTAACCGAGACACAATTAAAGCCGGTTTTAACTTATAAAGTAATTCCTGAAAATGATGATCTTCATTCATGTTTAACAGCTTTAAAAAAATTAAATGATGAAGATCCACTCTTAAATGTAACTTGGAATAAAGAATTAGAAGAAATTCAAGTTGAATTAATGGGTGAAATGCAGCTGGAGGTTTTAAAGCAATTATTGCTTGAACGATTTAATTTAGAAGTTGAATTTAATCAAGGTAGTGTCTTATATAAGGAAACTATCACGAAGCCAATTGAAGCAGTAGGTCACTTTGAACCGCTAAGGCATTATTCAGAAGTGCACTTTTTGATGGAGCCAAATAATAAATTGACTTTTGCAAATAATTGCAGTTTGGAAGTTTTAGATAAAAATTATCAGCATCAAATTATGACAGCTCTTAAAAGTAAAACACATGTGGGAGTTTTGGCAGGTTTTCCAATTGATAATATAAAAATCACCTTAATTGGAGGTCGAGCAAGTAATGTTCATACTGTGGGAGGAGACTTTAGAGAAGCAACAAGTCGCGGAGTACGACAAGGCTTGATGGAGTTAAATGCACAAAATGCAATTGAAATTCTTGAGCCATGGTATGATTTTCGCTTAGAAATTCCAACAGGGGATGTCGGGCGAGCAATGACTGACATTCAAAAAATGGCAGGACAGTTTGATACTCCCGAAGATTATGGAACTAGAAGTGTAATTACAGGGAAAGCTCCGGTTTGTGAAATGCGCGACTATGCAAGTCAGGTGCGCAGTTACACGCATGGTGAGGGGAGTTTGGAGTGCATTTTTGCAGGATATAGAAAATGCCACAATTCTGATGAAGTAATTGCTGCACGTGATTATGATCCGATGTCCGATATTGATAATACTCCAAATTCAGTTTTTTGTTCTCATGGTGCGGGTCACACTGTTGTGTGGGATAAGGTACCAGAATATGCGCAGTATCCATATCAGTTTCCGTTAAAATAAAAAAGTGTTCCATGTGGAACACATAAAGTATTTTGAAAATTAAAAGGCTTTGAAAGTATCTAGTTAGAAATATTTCAAAGCCTTTTTTCATATAATAAATGTAGTGCAGGTCAAAAATTTCGCACCTAATTTGCGACAGAAGGTGATTTTTATCGAAATCTTTTTGTCAAAGTGCTGGTCGGTAACGCATTTGCCCTGCGCTAGGGTAGTAGCACTCAAGCTGATTTATTGACCTAGACTACTGAATATAATAGATTCTCTAGCAAGGTTTGTTATAGCTCGAATTAGTTATCTAAAGAAAGTCGATTGGTTTTTACTAATCGACTTTTTATATCCAATAAAAATAGCGATTAAGCCTAATGCCTAGTCGCTATTTGTTTATATCCAGTTTTAAAATACGGGCAGGTTGAAATTACTTGTCTAACTTAACTGGACTTTCTGGTTCTTTACCTTCAACTAAAGCTAAGTTGTTGTCAAATGCCTTAGTTACCATGTTTCTTACAGCGTGAGTAGTGTAGAAAGCAGTGTGAGGAGTTACCAAAACGTTTGGACGGTCAATTAAGTCTGCTAAACGCTTGTCTGGAAATTCCTTGCCTTCCCAATCTTCGTTGAATACACCAACTTCACCTTCGTAAGTATCCATTACGAAGCCGAAGATCTTACCTGAATCCAAACCACGGATTACAGCATCAGTGTCAACAAGTGGACCACGTGAAACGTTTACGATAACAACGCCATCTTTCATTTCTTTGATTGAGTCGTCATTGATCATGTGAACGTTAGCTGGAACATCTGGTACGTGAAGTGAAATTACGTCAGCCTTCTTGTAAAGTTCATCAAGTGAATCTACGTAGTAACCCTTCTTTTCAAGTTCTGGGTTCTTGAAGATATCGTAAGCGATAACTTTAGCGCCAAAGCCTTCCATAATTTGCATAAATACTTGACCAATGTGACCAGTACCTACAACACCAACAACTTGGTCACGAACTTCACGACCAATAGTTGGAGCCCAACGTAAGTCACGTTTAGCCATCTTTTCATCCATACGCTTGTCTTGACGAAGGACACGAGCTGCTTGAATAGCTGCGTGTTCTGCGATAGCGTCTGGTGAGTAAACAGGAACATTAGTGATTTCAAAGCCAAGTTCCTTAGCCTTGTCCATGTCAATATTATCAACACCAACATTACGCAATGACATCTTAGTTACGCCAGCGTCTGCTAAAGCTTGGAGAGTTTCTGGAGTGTAGTCCAATTGTTGGTAAACAACAACACCATCAGCACCCTTAGCTAACTTAGCAGTTTCAGGAGTTAAGAGCTTATCAGTATATTCAACTTCGACATCTTTGTGAGCGTCTTTCCATTCGTTTAAGAAAGGTTCTTCGTCCTTACGAATAGCGTAAGCAAAAATCTTTGTCATAATTCAACCTCCGTAAAAATTAATAGTATGACCTTTTCTTATTATACACTTGAGTTTAAATGTTAAAACACTAAAATTTAGAATTTATCAAAAAAACGTGTATTTTTTTAAATTTTATTCGTTTTTTAGGCGGTTTCAAGACTTTTATCACAAACTTTTTAAAGTAATAACCGAAATTCTAAACTTTTTATTAAGAGGGGTAAATAATTAGTGACATTATGTCACTTAGCTGATATATTATAAACATAGCAGAAATATTAAAGCGATTATAAAAAGGAGGAACTGCCTATAGAATAAAATAAAAATTCTTCTTATTCCTTATTATTATTTACATCTTAATGAAAGGACTTGAGAAAATGCTCATGCTTCAATTTATTTGGATAATTATTATCAGCGCTCTTATCGGCGTTTTTGCTGGAATCATTGTTGAAACTAATACGAATCTTTTTTATATAATTGCAACTACTGTTTCTAGTATTGCCGGCGCCATTTTTACTGAAGTGATGTACAATTTTCTCAATCCACATTTTTCAGCGGTTGCACTCATCCCTGGCGTAAGCGGCTCTATCATCCTAGCCGTCAGCGCATTTTTCCTTATTAGACTTCGCAATCGCGCCATTAGCCAAAGAACTAATGCAAAATAATTTCTTATTATTCTCATTCAACACAACTCCCTTTTAAAAGAAAGTTAGTTTAGAAATAGTCTATGCTGGCTTTTTTTATCATAGATGAAAAAGTTATGATTAATATTTAATTCTTTTATCGTAACTTTTTGGATACAAAATAAAAGACTTGACAACAAAATGATAGTTTTGATGTCAAGTCTTAATTAATATTGCTAAAAAAGTAGTGTTCGATTTTGTGAGTTAACTTTTTGTAAAGAATAAATGTTTCATTCTTTATTTTCAAAAATCTTATATATAATAAATACTATGATTCCCATACAAACTGCATTTATTAAGGCATTAAATAATAAGTTTGAAAAATGAGGGGATACATATAATGAATATATAAACTCAAAAATAACAGCACTTATTACATAAATAATTACTTTTAAAGTTTGCATTATTGCCAGCCCCATTTTGTAGGTCCCTTTACGTAATAGTTGTAGTCTACCCAAATACCACCTTTAATTGAACTATCTACTACAGATCCAATAAAAGCACCAACCGCTGCCGCTATTGCCGGAGCTGCAGAACCACTAGAAATTGCTCCACCTATTAGTGTACTAAGTCCAGTAATTGAACCAGCTGCAGCAGCTTTTGTCATTGATTTGCTTAAATATATTCTTACATAGTTCCAGTGAACGGATACTTTGTTAACACCATTATGATATCGACGTTTAGCCTTTGAAACAGCATATAGATTAGTTTTCAAATTTGGAAGGGTCGTATTATTGCTGTTATCGGATATAATAATTGTTTCGTCGGCAGTTTTTGTCTTTTTATTAATTGTCAAATAATTTTGTGACACAATATTATTTGAATGATTAATCAATTGCTTAGCTAAAGCATAATCTTGAGAAGAAATTATACTTTTAACCTTTTCATTAAGGACATATCGATTATCTTTTACTTCAACGTAAGGATTGATTTTCTCTTGAGTTGTTAAATCCAATTCATGAGTATTAGAAGATGAACTGTTTTCAATAGTAGCAGCATCGGCTGTACTAGTTAAAATTGGTGTACCAATGGATATTACAGTAGCTGAAAGCATGGTAACTAATAGTGATTTAGTTTTTTTCATTATAATTTTCTCCTCGTATGTAAAATAATAGTTTAATAACAATTTTACTTTAGTTTTATTGATTAGTAAATTAATTTTTTTACTAAAAATCAAAAAATATTAACGAAATAGTGTAATTTTTATAAGATTATATATTTCGCTAAAATTTAAAAAATAATTTTGTTCATGAAAGTACTTAAAATTATTGATATTGCAGTAAGTATCTTATTAGATTTAAGTATGATGAATAAACCTAATGCAAAATAATTTCTTATTATTCTCATTCAACACAACTCCCTTTTAAAAGAAAGTTAGTTTAGAAATAGTCTATGCTGGCTTTTTTCTTTTGATTTAAAAAACTTTAGCAAAATCGCGTATAATTAAGAAAAAAGAAAGAGGAATAATAATGAAATTAATTTCATGGAATATTGATTCACTAAATGCTGCCTTGACGAGTGATTCAGATCGGGCTAAAAAAACGCGAAAAGTTTTAGAAACAATTCAAAATCAAAGTCCTGACATAATTGCTATTCAAGAAACTAAACTGCGTTCTACTGGTCCAACTAAAAAACACAAAGAGATTTTATCGGCAATGTTTCCAGATTATGCTTATGTTTGGCGTTCTTCTGTTGAACCAGCAAGAAAAGGTTACGCTGGTACCATGTACTTATATAAGAAAGATTTAACACCAAAAGCTACTTATCCAGAAATTGGTGCTCCAAGTACAATGGATCAAGAAGGAAGAATTATTACTTTAGAATTTCCAGAGTTTTTTGTAACTGAAGTCTACACTCCAAATGCTGGGGGAGATTTAAAGCGACTTAGCGAGCGTCAAGAATGGGATAAGAAGTATGCCGAATATTTAGTAGAACTTGATAAGCAAAAGCCAGTAATTGCAAGTGGTGACTATAATTGTGCTCATACAGAAATTGACTTGAAGCATCCCGAAAATAATCATCATTCTGCAGGTTTTACCGATGAAGAGCGAGCAGGATTTGATAATTTACTTAAGAGTGGATTTACTGATACTTTTAGAAAAGTAAATGGTAATGTCAAAGATGTCTACACTTGGTGGGCGCAAAGAGTTAGAACCGCTAAAGCCAACAATTCAGGCTGGAGAATTGATTATTGGTTAGTCAGTGATAGAATTGCGGATAAAGTAAGTCGCTCTGAAATGATTGATACGGGAGAGCGAGCAGATCACTGTCCAATATTGCTTGAGATTGAAATATAATTAATTTTAGTGATGAAAAATGTTTAGAAGAAAAAAGAGGATTAAGCAAGAAGAAAAATTATTGAATGATATTAATATACTTCTAAAGGATTCGATAGTTTCTGAAAAAGAACGCCAAATTCTAGAAGTTGCAAAAGAACAAATTGAGCATAAAAAATATTTTGCAAGAATCTTAGCAGACTTAGAAGGAAATCTTCGACCCTTAGCAATTAAATCTGAGCTTACTAAAAATGTCGCAAAGTTATATTCTTCAATAATTAATGAAACTTATGAAGATTCAGGCTGGAGCGGAATTAGATTTTTTTAAAATAAATCGGTCTGAAATGATTATTTTTGCTTATTAAGAAGACTATTTCCTAATATTATTAGGTATAGACCTTTAAAAATGTTGAAAAAGCACCTAAATTTAGGTGCTTTTTTTAATTGGTCTAGTGTATAATAGACGAGAATATTTTTTAGGAGTTGAAAATACGTGGACGAAGAAATAGAAGTAACTAGCCAAGAAAACTGGGGTCAAGAAAAAGACCTCGTATATAATCGGTTAACTGCATTTAAATTATTTGCGATGACCAGTTCGATGGTTATTTCGGTTAATGAATTAGCCCCATTTGGTAAGACTGGACCTACTGCATTATTTTATTTGTTGATTGCTGGGATTGCCTGGTTTATTCCGATTACGCAAATGGCTGGAGAAATGGCTTCAATTGATGGTTGGAGTGAAGGTGGAATCTTTACTTGGGTTAAAGGATCTTTAGGTGAAAAAACTGGCTGGACTGCAATGTGCTATCAATGGATCCATATTACAGTTGGAATGTGTACGATGATGTATGTAGTCATCGGTGCTTTATCAATTGCTTTTGATACACCTTGGTTTAACACTAATCCTTTGGTAAGATTTGGCTTAATGATGCTGATTTTATGGGCAACTACTGCGATTCAAGTGATTGGTGTAAGAAAGATTGGTCAAATTGCAGAATGGTTATTTATCTTAGGAATTGCACTTCCTGTAATTAGTTTGATTGTCTTTTTCTTCGTTTACGTAGCTCAAGGCAGACCTTTACATATGACACTTAATTGGCATACAATTTTGCCACATGAATTAGATGGAGCTACATTAGTTGCCTTTGTTCCATTTATGTTAGCATTTTGTGGGGGAGAAGCATCAGCACCTCACGTTAAGAACTTAATTCACCCTAAATCATACTCAAAAGTTATGATGGGGTTAGCAGCAACTGCTATTTGTTTTGACCTTTTTGGAAGTATGGCAATTGGAATGACTGTTCCAAAAAGTGAAATTCAAAATAGTACAGGATTTGTTTTTGCTTATGGAAAACTTTTAAATTCAATTGGTCTTCCTGGTGATTTATTACAAAAAATAGTAGGTGTATTACTTGCTTGCGGAGTAGTAGGAGAACTTGGAAATTGGATTTCTGGTCCTAATCAAGGGATGTATGAAGCAGCTAAACAAGGCTACATGCCAAAATTCTTTGCACATACAACTAGTCGTCATGTACCATTTAGATTAATGGTATTGCAATCACTAATTGTGACTGTTTCTGCAGTACTTATTACCTTTACAAGTGGTGCCGATGCAGATTTTGCTTTTAATGTATCCTTAGCTGCTACTACTGCACAATACTTAATGGTATATATGATTATGCTTGTAGCATATATTGTTTTAAAGCGTGAACATGAAAGTCTTCATCGGACTTATTACATGACTAAGAATCCCGTGGTAAGTATTATTATTGCATTGATTGCAATGGTGATTACAATTGTGGCATTTTTTGTAACCTTTATCCCAGCTACTGAAACACCTGATAATTTACGAATTGCTTATGTATTCTTATTAGCGTTAATGTGCTTGGTGGTATCAGTGATTCCATTAATTTTATATAGATATAAAGATAAGTGGAATTGGTAAAGATAATGAAATAGAAGCTCAAAATTTGGGCTTCTATTTTTGTTTTTGTAGAATAATGACAGGGAGGAAATAATGAACAAAGTACTTAAAAACGCCTTACTAAATGGTTTATATGATAAAAAATATTTAGGACATGAAAATTTAAATCCTAAATTATTAACTAATGAAAATCATGATAATATTTGGCTAACTCTACGCCAGGAACTGCTTACTTGTCAAAGCTTTACTTGGGCAGTAGCTTTTATTACTGAAGATATGCTTGTTCCATTTAAATTAGTAATGGAAGATTTAGCTAAGAAAGGAATTTCTGGAACTTTAATTACTGGAAGTTATTTGGGATTTAATAGTCCAAAAGTTTTTTATGAATTATTAAAAATTAAAAATTTAACTGTGAAAATTTCCTCTGATAATTTTCATGCTAAGGGTTATTTCTTTCGTCATCTTGATTATGAAACAGTTATTGTTGGAAGTGCTAATTTTACGCGTTCTGCACTTTTGAGTAATTATGAATTAGCGATGAGAATTACTAGTTCGGAAAATGCTACAATGATTGATCAAGTTCAATCAAGTTTGACTAAATTAAAGCAAAATAGTTTTGATTTAACTGATGATTGGATAAAATCTTACGAGCAGAATTGGGAAAAACCAGTTTCAACAAATTTTTCTAAAAAACAATCTTCAAAAATTATCCCTAATAAAATGCAGCGAGCAGCTTTAAAAGAACTAAATAGACTTGTTGATGTTGGAGAAAATCGAAGCTTAGTTGTTTCAGCAACCGGTACAGGAAAGACGTATCTAGGTGCATTTGCTGTTAAAGATTTTAAACCTAAAAAGTTTCTTTATGTAGTTCACCGTGAACAAATTGCTAAAAAAGCGTTAGAAAGTTTTTATCAAGTAATTGGTGGAAAAAAGTCTGACTATGGGATGCTCACAGGAAAAAAGCATGATATGAGTGCAAAATATATTTTTGCGACAGTTCAAACTTTGAACCAAGATTATATATTAGAAGAATTTTCTCCATCAGAATTTGATTATATTTTAATTGATGAAGCTCACCGTTCAGCTGCACCAAGTTATCAAAAAGTATTAAATTATTTTAAGCCTAAATTTTATCTAGGGATGACAGCCACTCCTGAAAGAATGGATGAGAAGAATGTTTATGAAATTTTTGACTATAATTTAGCTTATGAAATTCGTCTGCAAGATGCGTTAAAAGAACATATGCTAGCTCCTTTTCATTATGTCGGAGTAGAAGATTATGAAGCAGATGGTGAAATAATTGATGAAACTAGCAATTTAAATAAATTAACGGCAAAAAAACGAGTTGACTATATTTTGCATGAACTTGATTATTATGGCTATTGTGGTAGTAAACCTAAGGGGCTAATTTTTTGCAGTAGAACTGATGAAGCTAAAAAACTAGCTGAAGAGTTCAATTTGCGTAATCATAAATCTGTTTCATTAACTAATCAAGATACAGAAAAAGTTCGCCAAAAAGTTGTTCGAGATTTAGAAAATGGAAAGATTGAATATATTATTACGGTTGATTTGTTTAATGAAGGAGTAGATATTCCTTCTCTTAATCAAATAATAATGCTGAGGAATACTGAATCGAGTATTGTTTTTATTCAGCAATTAGGACGTGGACTTAGAAAATATCCAGGAAAAGAATATGTTACTGTAATTGATTTTATTGGTAATTATAAGAATAACTATATGATTCCTTTAGCATTGAACCATGATGTAAGTTTAGATAAAGATAAAGCCTATGAAGAAGTTAAAATTCCACAATTAATTGATGTTTCGACGATTAATTTTAATCAAATTGCAGCTAAGAAAATTTTGGCATCTCTTGAAAAAATTAAGCTAGATAGTATGAAAAATTTGCGTGATTCATATAATGATTTAAAGCAAAAATTAGGACGTGTACCAAAGCTTTATGACTTTTATAAATATGGTGCCAGTTCGCCATTAGTATTTGCTACAAATAATTTAGTGAAAAATTATGCGGAGTTTTTACAAAAAATGGGCGAAGATATCCAGTTATCAGAATATGAAAATCAGACATTAACTTTTATAACTAAAGAACTCTTAGCAGGGAAAAGGCCACATGAATTAGTTTTATTAGATTTATTATTGCAAAAAGAAAAAGTAGAAGAAAAAGAATACATCAGCCGATTACAAGAAGAAAAAGTTTATGTAAGTACTGAAGTTCTTGAATCTATTGAAAGGATTCTAACTTTAAAGTTTTTTGATGTGAAAGCTGGTAAAACTACAAAAAAAGAACAATATGGTAATTTTGCATTGATTAAAAAAGTTGAGTCTCAATATTATTTTTCAAATCAAATGCAATCGGCGTTAAAAAATTCCCAGTATCGGGAATTTTTGCAAGATTTAATTAAAACGGGACTATTATTAACACAGGAATATTCAGCTGAAAATCAATTTACTTTATACAAAAAATATGATCGAGAAGATGTATGTCGTCTTTTGAATTGGCCGCTAGATGTTAGTGCGCCAATGTATGGATATCGAGTAGGGGAAAACGAAACACCAATTTTTATTACTTATAAAAAAGACTCTGAAGAAAAACGCAACAGTATCTACCATAATGATTTTTCTGATGGGCAGACTTTGCGATGGTATACACGTTCGCCTCGTCATATAAATTCAAAAGAAGTACAAAATTTGCTTAAACCTAATATGAAATTGCATGTTTTTGTAAAAAGAAGTGATGCCGCAGGTAAAGAATTTTTTTATTTAGGAGAAGCGAAAATTTTGCAAGAAAGTGTTAAAGAAGAGTTATTAGGTCCAAAGAAAAAAGCGGCTGTAGGGATGAATCTTCAACTTAAGCAGCCACTTTCAAATTCAATGTATAATATTTTATTTGCTGACTAAAAAAGCATCCTTCAGGGATGCTTTTTGCTTATCTTTGATTAAATAATCCTGGTTTAATATGATTTAAAATTTCAAAACCAGCATCTTTTTCATCATTTTCATTATTGTTAGTTTGATTTAAAAACATTACCAAACCGTTTTGGTTATCAGTTGTCATTTGGAACCAATCACCAAAATGAGTACCAGCTAAATTTCCATAAGCTGATTTTAAAGTGTCATTATTTTTTAAATAAATACCGCCAGAGTAATCGGTGACTTTACTTCTTAAATGAGTTAAATAGTTAAAGTCAGAATGAGATAAAATTTGACCGTTTGATAAACCAACTTGAATTTTATAATAATCTTTTGGTGTAGAGAACAAGTTACCAGCTCCAGGAAGTTGAGATGCTAAAGAGCGTTTAACATAGGATGCATCTTTGTAATTATTAAATCCATTCCAAAAATATGAAATTGCATCGGTTTTATAGTTGGGAATATTTTGATATAAATAAGTGTTTTGAAGACCTAATCTGTCAATGATTCGAGTTTGGAAATTTTGTTCGTAGGACTGATTTGTAACTTTACGGATAATTCCAGCAAGCAAGATATAATTTGTATTATTGTAAAAGTAAGTGCCAGGTTCTGCTTCATTAGTTTCATTTACATGGTTTACTACCCAATCAATCGCTTGTTCTTCTGAATAATTAGTGTTTCGGTTGATTTCTGTACCGGTTGCGACAATTCCTGAAGTATGCGTGAGGAGATTTCCTACTGTGATTTTATCGGCATTTTTTAGGTTTGGGTACCAGCGAGAAATCTTCGTATATTGAGAAAATTCTTGGTTAGTATTGTTAGTTTCGTTAATTAATTGGATAACCATTGAAGCAGTAATAACTTTTTGAAGTGATGCAGTCGGATAAACAACCTTTTCATTACCATTACCAATCCGCTTGCCATACCACCCATAACCGTAGCTAATTTGTTGTGGTTCGCCATCTTTGATAACAACTACAGAACCGCGGACGTGATGTTTAGCTAAAGTATCTCTTACAAAACTACGCATTTCAGCTCTTTCAGCACTAGTAGCAGCGTAAACTGTTTGTGGTTTTTGCTTTGCTAAAACGACGCCAGATACTCCTAGTGTAATAGCAGCGGTTAATGTGATAAGTTTATTTTTCATATTAAGGTACTCCCTCTCAAGATTTACTTATAGATTATAAAACTTTTTTTGCAATAATAATCTATAAAAATGTTAAAATTTTTTCGTTAAGTTTTTTAGGAGGAATTGTAATGCAACAAGAAATTATTCATGACATAGTATTTTTAAGTAAAAAATCTCTCCCAGCACAAAAATCTGATATTAAGATTGCCGAGGACTTAAGAGATACATTAATAGCAAATAGTGGAATTGCAATTGGATTAGCAGCAAACATGATTGGTAAAAATAAAAGGATCATTGCTTTTTATGCAGGAATGTTACCAATAGTAATGTTAAATCCAACTATAATTAAAAAATCAGATGAATACAGTGTAGAGGAAGGCTGTTTATCTTTAGCTGGAACAAGAAAGACTAAACGCTATGATAAAATTGTTGTTGAATATCGAGATTTGAATTTCAATAAAAAAACACAAGAATTTACTGGTTTAATTGCAGAAACTATTCAACATGAAGTCGATCATTGTAATGGAATTTTGATTTAATTTAATTTTTTTACAAAAAAGGGTTGCAA